>NZ_JBLXDN010000038.1:0-35264 GCF_048264025.1 Nitrincola sp. | reverse complement strand
CCCCGGGAGCCCGTCGCGATGCCCGCCAAGTAAGACGTTTATCCGCTTTAAGTTGTGTGTTGCAGTAAAAGGTCCGCTCCGGCGGGCCTTTTCTTTTGCCTGACACCCAGGGAACCCTTCGACTTCAACCACAGCTGCCACAACCCTCCAGGCCGTTACGCCAGTTCATCAACCAGGCAATTGATTGATCTTCGTTCAATTGTTGATTAGGTTGAACCAGTCTTAGCCCGTAACGGGTCCAACTGAAATATCATGGTGCAGGGATGAACGTTGAAAGCGCCCAGCAAGGGATGAGAGACGCCTATGTCGATGGCTGGCCCGGAGTAACAATCTCCGGAATCGTGTGGCTGATTGCCGCTGCAGTCTGCCTGAAAGTTGGCACAGTGGCCGGCATCTTCACCCTATTTATTGGAGGAATGACCATCTTCCCTCTAAGCCTGGTGGCCTCCAAGGCTTTGGGCCGCGCCGGAACACACCTTAAGAATAACCCTATGGGCCCCTTGGCACTGGAGACCACTGCCCTGCTCTTCGGCGGCCTGGCCATCGCCTTTGGAGTCAGCCAGGTGAATCCAAATTGGTTCTTTCCGGTCATGCTGATCACCATCGGTTGCCGCTACCTGATGTTCCAGACCCTGTATGGCCTGAAACTGTATTGGCTGCTAGGCGTACTGTTAGCACTGCCCGGAGTGGCTTTTATGTTTCTCCCCACACAGCCTGTATGGCCTGCCCTGACGGGGGGAGTAGTTGAAACTGCTATTGGCGCCTGGCTCCTTCGCGCTGCATTATCAGAGGCAACCTATGATGCCCCCAGACACCACTGAACACTGAGATCAGCGTCGGCATGCATAAGAATAAAAAGGCCGATACTCGAAAGTAGCGGCCTTTATTTATGCTGTTGCGCCTCTAGCCGGCCAGCCGTTACCCATTGATGTGGGCCAGTGCCTGACAGGAGAGGTCGCTGATGCGCTGCCAGTCTCCATCACGGACAGCGTCCATAGGGGCAACCCAGGAGCCGCCCACACACGCCACATTATCCAGAGACAGGTAATCCTTGCAGTTGGCCAGGCCAATGCCACCGGTTGGGCAGAACACCAGTCCGGACAGGGGGCTGCCCATGGACTTGATCGCCTTGGCGCCACCGCTGGATTCCGCCGGGAAGAACTTCAGGTAGGTATAGCCGAAGTCCATCGCCTTCATGGCGTCAGACACAGACGCCACACCAGGGATCAGCGGAATGGTGCTGTGGGCGCCCGCTTCCAGCAGCGCGGTAGTCACACCCGGGCTGATGGCGAACTGCGCGCCGGCGTCTGCAACGGCCTGAAGTTGCTCTTGGTTGAGAACAGTGCCCGCCCCAACCAGGGCCTCAGGGACCTCTTCACGAATCAGCTTGATCGCTTCCAGGGCACATTCGGTGCGCAGGGTCACTTCAAGGATACGAATGCCACCGGCCACCAGGGCCTTGGCCAGGGGTACCGCCTGGTCCAGGTGTTCAATCACCATCACAGGCACCACTGGGCTGATCTCAAACACCTGTTCAGGCTGGATGCTCCAATTTTCCATCATTTCCTCGCTTAATCTAACAGCGCCGAAGCCCCAGTTTCCGGACTGGAGAGCAGCTTACGCATATTGCGGAACAGTTCACGGCCAAAGCCTTCATCATTGTCCCGCAGGTCGACGGGAGTAACTTCACGGGCATCCAGCTCAGTTTCGTCAACCAATAATTCAACTACGCCACGCTTGGCATCCAATCTCACCAGATCGCCGTCCCGGACCTTGGCCAGCAGGCCTCCGTCCAGGGCTTCCGGGCTGATGTGGATCGCCGCGGGCACCTTACCAGAAGCACCGGACATGCGACCATCGGTCACCAGTGCCACCTTAAACCCTTTATCCTGCAACACTCCCAGTGGAGGCAGCAGTTTGTGCAACTCAGGCATACCGTTAGCCTGAGGACCCTGATAGCGGACCACCGCGATCAGGTCTTTATTCATCTTGCCGCTCTTAAACGCCTCAGTGAGCGCCGCTTGAGACTCAAACACCATGGCAGGGGCTTCCACCACCTGATGTTCGTCCGCAACCGCCGAGGTCTTGATCACCGCACGGCCCAGGTTGCCCTTCACCAGGTTCATGCCACCGTTGGGCAGGAAGGGGTTGTCGATGGGACGCAGCACCTCGTCATCGCCACTGGCTTCTGGGATGTCATTCCACACCACCTTGCCATCCACCAGCTCAGGCTTCTGGGTGTAACGCTCCAGGCCCTGGCCTGCCGCGGTGGTAACATCTTCATGAAGCAGGCCACCTCGACGCAGTTCCCGAATCAGGAAGGCCATACCGCCCGCCTGGTGGAAGTGGTTAATGTCCGCCTGGCCATTGGGGTACACCCGCGCCAGCAGAGGCGTTACCGCAGACAGCTCGGCAAAATCCTGCCAGTCAACGATGATGCCGGCCGCACGGGCTGCGGCAACGATGTGCATGGTCAGGTTGGTGGAACCACCGGTGGCCAGCAGACCGACGATGCCGTTCACCACGCTCTTCTCATCCACCATCTTATACAGAGGAGTAAAGCTGTCTCCCTGCTGGGACATGCGGCACACCTGCTGGCTGGCCAGCTTAGTCAATTCGTGGCGCAGTGGGCTGGTGGGATTGACGAAGGAGGAGCCCGGCAGTTGCAGCCCCATGGCTTCCAGCACCAGTTGGTTGGAGTTGGCGGTGCCGTAAAAGGTGCAGGTTCCAGGACTGTGGTAGGAGGCAGATTCCGCTTTCAGCAGGTCTTCATCGCTCACCTTACCCTCGGCGTACTCCTGACGAACCTTGGCCTTCTCCTTATTGGGCAGACCGGAGGGCATGGGACCGGCAGGCACGAACAGGGTTGGCAGATGGCCAAAGCTCATGGCACCCATCAGCAGTCCGGGAACAATCTTGTCGCAGATACCCAGCATCAGCGCGCCATCAAACATGGCATGGGTCAAACCTACGGAGGTGGCCATGGCAATCACATCGCGGGACATCAGGCTGAGCTCCATACCAGGCTGGCCCTGAGTCACACCATCACACATGGCGGGCACACCACCGGCCACCTGGGCGACGGAGCCCACTTCGCGGCAGGCTTCCTTGATGATGTCCGGGTAGACACCATAGGGCTGGTGCGCCGACAGCATGTCATTGTAGGCGGTAACGATGCCGATGTTGGCCTTATTGAAGTGACGCAGGTCATCTTTATCCTGCTTGCCACAACCGGCAAAACCGTGGGCCAGGTTGGAGCAGGAGAGTGCCTGACGGTTTACACCCTGCTCCTCCAGCTTGGCCATCCGTGCCAGGTAAGCCTGACGACGGGCCCGACTGCGCTGAATGATGCGTTCGGTTACCGCCACTAGGGTTTCATGTGTCATTAGGCTTGACTCCAATATACGTCCACCGGGGTCTGTCGCTGATTGAGCACCGCCCGGATCGGCATCTCATTCGCATCTATGGACTTCAGTACCTGCTGCAGCACCTCACGCTTAGGCTCGCCGTGAAGGTGCAGATAGATCTGCCTGCTGTCCAGCAGCGCCTTCAGGGAGAGAGACAGACGCCCGTGAGGGGCCGTCGTCGGATGAACCGCCAGGCAGGTTCGCTCTGTGGTCAACCCCTCTTCAAGCTGTTCGGAACAGGGGAACAGTGATGCAGTGTGACCATCGTTGCCCATACCCAATACCACCACATCAAAGGGACGCGGCAGGTTGGAGAGCACCTCTTCGGTCATCCCCACGCCTTCATCCACCACGGAGTAGATGTTCTTCAGGCTGCGGAATTTGGCTTTGGCTGCGCGGCGTACCAGCAGGTGTTCCCGCACCAGACGCTCGTTGGAATCGGCATGCTCTGGCGCCACCCAGCGCTCATCGGCCAGGGTGATAAACACATCCTGCCAATCGATCAGCTGTCGGGACAGCTGGGCAAACAACTTCAGGGGGGTGCTTCCTCCGGACACCACCAGAGAGGCGCTGCCCCTGGCGTCGATGGCATCCTGTAGTCGGGAAGCGATCTTCACCGCCAGAGTCTCGGCCAGACCCTGTGCGGTATCAAACTCTTTGTATACGGGCAAAGTAATCATATGATCTTTCCTACTCATCCCAGGAGCGGCCGTCGCGAGTAATCAGGGCCACCGAGGCCACAGGTCCCCAGGTTCCCGCCGGGTACGCCTTGGGTGGCTCGTGGGAGCCCGCCCAGGCCGCGAGGATGGAATCACACCACTTCCACGCCTGCTCTACTTCGTCACGACGAACAAACAGAGACTGGTTACCCAGCATGCACTCCAGCAGCAAACGCTCGTAGGCGTCGGCCACCCGCTCGTTCTTGAAGGTGTCAGAGAAGGAGAGGTCCAGCTTGGTGGTCTGCAGACGCTGGGTCTCATCCAGGCCCGGTACCTTGTTCATCATCTGGATCTCGACCCCTTCATGGGGTTGCAGACGGATAGTCAGCTTGTTGGGTGGCAGCTGACGGTAGCTGTCCCGGTACAGGTTGTGTGGCGGATTCTTGAAATTCACCACGATTTCGGAGCACTTATAGGGCATCCTCTTGCCGGTACGCAGGTAGAAAGGCACGCCGGACCAGCGCCAGTTGTCGATGTCCACACGCAGGGCGGCAAAGGTCTCTGTGTCTGAGTCCAGGTTGGCCCCCTCCTCCTCAAGATAACCGGGCACCGGGCTGCCTTTGAGGAAGCCGGCGGAGTACTGACCCCGGACCGTCTTCTCGAATACGTTATTACTGTCGATGGGACGCAGAGACTTGAGGACCTTGACCTTCTCGTCGCGGATGGAGTCCGCATCCAGGTTCACCGGCGGATCCATGGCCACCAGAGACAGCACCTGCAGCAGGTGGTTCTGGATCATGTCACGCATCTGGCCCGCTTTGTCGAAGTAGTCCCAGCGACCTTCGATGCCCACCTCTTCGGCCACGGTGATCTGCACATGGTCGATGGTCCGGTTATCCCACTTGGAGGCAAACAGGGAGTTGGCGAAGCGCAGGGCCACCAGGTTCTGAACTGTCTCTTTACCCAGGTAGTGGTCAATGCGGTAGATCTGATTCTCCTGGAAGAACTCCGCCACCTGATTGTTGATCACCATGGAGGATGCCAGGTCGTGGCCAATGGGCTTCTCCAGCACCACACGGGTGGCAGGCTCGATTAGGCCGGCGGACTTCAGGCAACGACAGATGTCACCGTAGATAGAAGGTGGGGTGGCAAAGTAGTTCACCATGACGTTGTCCGGCTGAGTCTTCAGCAGGGCGTGGAACTGCTCATACCCTTCAGGCTGAGTGAAGTCCATGGCAACGTAAGTGCAGCGGGCCAGCAGCCGCTCCAGGGTGTCGGTCTCCACCTCCTCTTTGAGGAACTCGCTGAGGGAGGTGCGAATCACCTGCTGGTAATCGTCCTGAGTCATTTCACGTCGGGCCACACCAAAGATCCGGGTGCCGCTGTGAAGCAGACCAGCCTTGTCCAGCTGGTACAGGGAGGGGATCAATTTGCGGCGAGCCAGATCGCCAACGGTGCCGAAGAGCACGAAATCGCAGGGCTTGGCTACCGAGCCGGTAAAGTGAGTCACTATCCAACTCCTATATAGAAGGATGTTGCCACGTCCGTGGCGTCACATTTTCGTAAATTAACTACATTAAAGAGAATTTTTTTCGCCGACGCAACCTTAGCGGTCACTCAAAAGCTAGATAAATTACAACACTGTTTGTAAACTTATCCTAACTGCATCTCACAACCTGAGAGCAACGCCTCAGTATACAGTGCTTTATTGGCAATTATAGGCGTGTTCAGGCAAAGAGCCGCAGTTGTACTCTCGGTTAACTGGGCGATTATTCTTATGAATACACTAGAAAAAATACAGACGAACCTCAGTAACTTCAGTAAGTCCGAGCGAAAGGTAGCGGAAGTCATCTTAACCTCACCCCAGACCGCTATACACGCCAGCATAGCCACTTTGGCTAAGATGGCAGACGTAAGTGAACCTACGGTGAACCGTTTCTGCCGACGCCTCGACACCAAGGGATTCCCGGACTTCAAGTTACATTTGGCACAGAGCCTGGCCAACGGCACCCCATACGTTTCCCGTCATGTGGACGAGGACGACGGCCCGGACTCCTACACCAACAAGATCTTTGAATCTTCCATGGCAGCCCTGGACGTTGCCCGCCAATCCATTGATCCCATGGCGATCAATCGTGCGGTGGACATCCTCACCCAGGCGCAGCACATCTCCTTCTTCGGCCTGGGGGCCTCCTCCTCCGTGGCCCACGACGCCCAGAACAAGTTCTTCCGGTTCAATGTGCCGGTCAGCTGCTTCGACGATGTGCTGATGATGCGTATGAGCTGCATCAACGCCAGTGCCGGCTCAGTGCTGGTGCTGTTCTCCCACACCGGTCGTACCAAGGCCCTGGTGGAGGTGGCGCGCCTGGCTCGCGAAAGCAACGCCCAGGTGATCTCCATCACCGCCAAGGACAGCCCCCTGGCCCGTGAGAGCACGCTGGCAGTCAGCGTGGAGGTGCCCGAGGACACCGACATGTTTATCCCCATGGCGTCCCGCCTGGCTCACCTGACGGTGATTGATGTTTTAGCCACCGGTTTCACCCTGCGCCGAGGCCCCCGCTTCCGCGAGAATTTGAAGCGCGTCAAAGAAGCGATACGCGAATCCCGTTTCGAAAAACCCTCGAATTTGTAAGCCCCTCTCCCCAAAATGCCGCTGTGAATCCCACTCAGCGGCATTTTCTTTGTCACAACGACTACACTTGACCTCAACAAATTGCTTCCTTAGGCTTGTCGACCTTGCGCCAGGTCACATTTTTGTCATGCGGCAACATTTATAATTTACGTAATTTTCTTTCATGTTGAACTTTCAACCATAAGGTCGGGAGTTTCATCTACTTAAACTTTAGAGCCAGTATTCTGATGGAGTTACCTATGCTCAGAAGAACTAAGATCGTAACCACGTTGGGTCCAGCGACTGATCGCGACGGCAACCTGGAGAAGATCATCCTAGCCGGCGCCAACGTCGTACGGATGAACTTTTCCCACGGCAGCCCCGAGGATCACATCGCGCGCGCTAACGAGGTACGCGAGCTTGCTGCCAAGCACAACCGCCATGTGGCCATCCTGGGTGACCTGCAGGGTCCCAAGATTCGAGTGTCCACCTTTAAAGATGGCAAGGTACACCTGCCCCTGGGCCACACCTTCGTGCTGGACAGCGATCTCGGCAAAGGTGAAGGTGACGAGCATCAGGTAGGCCTGGACTACAAGACCCTGCCACAGGACGTGGACACCGGCGACATCCTGCTGCTGGATGACGGCCGTGTTCAGCTGCGCGTTGAGAAGGTAGAAGGCAACCGCGTTATCACCACCGTGACCGTCGCTGGCCCTCTGTCCAACAACAAAGGCATCAACAAGCAGGGTGGCGGCCTCTCCGCAGCAGCCCTGACCGAGAAAGACAAAGCTGACATCAAGACCGCTGCCAAGATTGGCGTGGACTACCTGGCCGTGTCCTTCCCACGCACCGGTGAAGATCTGCACTACGCTCGCGAACTGGCTCGCGAAGCGGGCTGCAATGCGCACATCGTATCCAAGGTAGAGCGCGCCGAAGCCGTTGCCACCGACGAAGCCATGGATGACGTTATCCTGGCCTCCGACGCCGTAATGGTTGCCCGTGGTGACCTGGGTGTTGAGATCGGTGATGCCGAACTGATGGGCGTACAGAAGAAGCTGATCGCCCGCTGCCGTCAGCTGAACCGCGTTGTGATCACCGCGACCCAGATGATGGAGTCCATGATCACTGCCCCAATGCCAACCCGTGCCGAAGTCATGGACGTGGCTAACGCCGTTCTCGACGGTACCGACGCTGTGATGCTGTCTGCCGAAACCGCCGCCGGTGACTTCCCTGAAGAGACCGTCAAGGCGATGGCCAGCGTGTGTATCGGCGCCGAAAAGAACCCTCGTGTTCAGGTTTCCGGTCACCGCCTGGATGAGCGCTTCAAGACCGTTGAAGAGACCATCGCTCTGGCCACCATGTACGCCGCCAACCACCTGGAAGGCGTTAAGGCCATCGTTGCCCTGACCGAGTCCGGCAACACCCCGATGATCATGAGCCGCATCACCTCCGGCCTGCCTATCATTGCCCTGTCTCGTCACGATGCGACCCTGGCCCGCATGGCCCTGTACCGTGGCGTGTACCCTGTACGCTTCGACTCCACCGAGCACACTCCTGGTCACATGGTGGCGGCAGCCATCAGCGAGATAAAAGAAGCTGGCTTGCTGAACAGCGGCGACATGGTTCTGGTTACCAAGGGTGACATGATGGAGACCATCGGCGGCACTAACACCACCAAGGTTGTTGTAGTCGAGTAATCTCCACTGAACAGATGATTAAGGGTTGGCTTTGGCCAACCCTTTTTTATTTCCAGTTCAGAAACCACTCTGCCCCCAAAAAGTACACGCCCCATCTCAACCGCCCTTCTCCAGCCCAGCTCTTGAAGCAGCGACGACACCTGAGACAACTGACTCTGAGCAGAGACACCGGCCATGCCCTATCAGGTCGCAAGACCCAATGCCCCTCTTTTCTGCAAACGCCTGGACACGTCAATCACTTCAGATGAAGGCACAAAAAAGGCCGGCTATATGCCGGCCCTTTTCCATCGCTGCCCCTAGAGGGTGGCGAACTCATCCACATGGATGGCTGCGGTGCGCAGCGTCCAGGCCAGCATAAGCTCACTGGCTTCGGAGTCGGTAATCACCTCCTCCTCCTTGGCCTGCTCAATCACCTCCGGGGTGATCGCCTGCTTGACCAGGGTACCCTGACGCATCGCCTGCTTGATCTTCTTCATCTGGGGCTGCTGCTTATGCAGGGCCAGGAAGGCAGACTCCACTTCGCTGATGCCGTCTTCCAGCCCCTCAGGGACAGGACACAGGTGAGTCAACCGCTCACGCAGCACCCCAGGCTGGGCCACGGTGTCGCACACCTGCTGCGCCAACTCATCAGAGGGCATATGGAAATGGTTGCCGATAGGGAAGATCATCACCTTGGCCAGCCAGCGTGCCGGCAGACTTGGGAAGTTGCGAATCACCTCCTCCATCGCCTTGGCGGCCAGGTGGGTGCAACGCGCCACCGAATAGTGCACCAGAGGCAGGTCCCCCTGCTGGCGCCCTTCCGCTTCGTAGTGACGCAGTACCGCAGAGGCCAGGTACAGCTGGCTGAGCACATCACCCAGACGAGCGGAGATCATCTCCTTCTGCTTCAGACTGCCACCGAGGGTGGCCATGGCCAGATCCGACATCAGCGCCAGGTTGGCACTGAGGCGACCCAGGTTGCGGTAGTGCTGAGCCGTGTCCCCGGCTACAGGTGCATTGTTGAAGCGGGAGCCGGTAAGGGCACTGCCCAGAGACACCAGGGCATTGCGGGCACCGTGAATCATGTGGGAGAGCAGCAGACCGTCAAACACCTTCAGTGCCTGGTCCTTGTCCTCCATCGCCACCGCTTCCATCTCGGACAGCACATAGGGGTGACAGCGGGTGGCACCCTGGCCGAAGATCATCAGGTTGCGGGTGAGGATGTTGGCCCCCTCAACGGTAATGGAAACCGGCTGAGCCATATACTGGTGACCCAGGTAGTTCTTGGGACCCAGCTGAATTCCCTTGCCGCCATGAATGTCCATGGCGTCGTTGATGATGGAGCGACCCAACTCGGTCATGTGGTACTTGGCAATGGCGGTCACCACCGAAGGCTTCTGCTTCATGTCGATGGCACCGACAGTCATCTTACGAGCCGCCTCAAGCAGATAGGTGTTGCCGACGATGCGCGCCAACGCCTCCTGGACCCCTTCGAACTGGCCGATGTTCACCCCAAACTGCTGGCGTACGCCACAGTAAGCTGACGTGGTACGGGTGGCCATATGGGCAGCCGAGGTGGCCAGAGCAGGCAGCGAGATGCCACGACCGGCGGAGAGACACTCCACCAGCATGCGCCAACCACGACCAGCGTAATCCGGGCCGCCGATGATCCACTCCATCGGGATAAACACATCCTTGCCTCGGGTGGTGCCGTTCATAAAGGCCATGTTCAGCGGGTTGTGACGATTGCCCAGCTCCACGCCTGGGTGGTCGGCGGGGATCAGCGCGCAGGTGATGCCAATCTCCTTGTTATCCCCCAGCAGGCCATCCGGGTCGCGCATCTTGAATGCCAGACCCAGTACCGTGGCCACAGGCGCCAGGGTGATGTAGCGCTTATCCCAGTTCAGCTTGAGGCCCAACACCTCCTTGCCTTCATACTCGCCCATGCACACCACGCCGCTGTCGGGAATGGCGCCAGCATCGGAGCCGGCTTCAGGGCCGGTCAGGGCAAAACAGGGAACCTCTGTGCCTTCGGCCAGGCCAGGCAGCCAGCGCTGTTTCTGCTCTTCGGTACCGTAATGAGCCAACAGTTCGCCCGGCCCCAGGGAGTTGGGCACCATCACTGTGATGGCGGCGGTCAGGCTGCGGGAGGCGATCTGCGCCACTATGGTGGACGCCGCCAGCGCAGAGAAGTCCAGGCCACCGTAGGCCCGGGGGATGATCATCGAGAAGAAGCGCTCCTGCTTCAGGTAATCCCACACCTCTTTAGACAGGTCCTTATCGTCCTGAACCGTCTGGTGATCGTCCAGCATCTTCAGCAGGGTGTTTACCTGGTTATCCAGGAAGGCTCTCTCCTCACCGGTCAGTTCGGAGGCGGGCATATTGTGCAGCTGCTGCCAGTCAGGACGACCGGAGAACAGCTCGCCATCCCACCACACGGTGCCTGCTTCCATCGCTTCCCGCTCGGTCTGGGAAAGTGGGGGCAAAACCTTTCTAAAGAAGGAAAACACCGGCTTGGTGATAAACTGTCGGCGAATGTCCGTCACGCCAAACAGCACCAGCAGGGCGATGATTACCAGAATAAACAGCGTCATGATACTTCCTTAATCTGTGTCCTTGACAGATGGGGAGCCGGGGCGACCACGCCTGCGGCCACGTAGGGGATCAATCTCTTGATCACCGACTCCACGTCGTTTTGCTGATCAAAATCGGCCTGGGCGATGTCATTCAAAGCATCCAGCGAGGCCATGGTGAACACCATGGTGCCCAGGGTAAAGTGCAGGCGCCAGAACAGCTCTGCGTCGTCGATATCCTTATCCACCTGGTGTATCAGTTTGACGATCAATTCCAGGGGTTTGCCGTAGTGGGTGGTGACGAACCAACGCAGATGGCCCTGGCTCTCGATGTAGCCACGCCCCAGCAGCTGAAGGAATATGGTCGACCCGCGGTGACGCAATTGGTCCAACGATAGCAGTGGCTGAACCAGGCTTTCGAAGATGGCGGACACGCTCAGCTCTGACTGGCCATCCAACTCGCCCAGGGCCTCTTCACAAGCGGGCATGAACTGATCCAGGTAGCGCGCCAGTACTGCCTGAATCAGCTCCTTCTTGGAACCGAAATGGTAATTGACCGAGGCGAGATTCACCTCCGCCTTGCTGGTGATCAGTCGCAGGGAGGTATCCGCAAACCCCCGCTCTGCAAACAATCTTTCCGCAGCGTCCAAGATACGAGATTTTGTACCTTGCTTATTAGACATGTGTGCGTCTTCCTGATTAAAACACTTGTTTTAACTTACTCTGCGGCTTGGGTAATGTCAAAGCAGCCAAAGGCAAACTGTTTGAACTTAGGAATAATCCCGCCTTTTCCAAGCGTTAGCAGTAAATCCCTTGCGAATTGGGGTCATGGTGCATTGTCGCTTTTCACACCTGGGCTGGCATACTAGAATGCCGCACAGATCAACAACAACCACAAGCAAAGGAAAGCTCTATGGCTCTTATGCGATCTCCCACGGCCCTGTCCGCCGTGGCACTTGCGCTGCTCACCGCCTGCGCTCCGGCCGAAAAACCCAACGACAAGGCCGACGCGAACCAGGCAACCCAGCCCAGCACCAGCGAATTCATTGCCAGCGCCGAAGCGGATCTCTCCAACCTGATTGAGGAATCCGGCCGCGCCGCCTGGATCTACAGCAACTTCATCACCGAAGACACCGCCGCCCTGGCCTCCGACGCCGAGCGCCGTTTCAACGACAAGGCGGTGGAGTACGCCAGCCTGGCCGCCAAGGCAGACACCCGAGACCTGACCCAGGAGGAGCTGCGTAAACTGGAAGTGCTCAAGCGCACCATAGTGTTGCCCTCCCCCGACAGCCCGGCCAAAAGCGAAGAGTTGGCCAAACTCAACGCTGAGCTCGGCGGCCTTTATGGCAAAGGCCGCTACTGCATGGCCAACGGCGACTGTCTGGGTCAGCCACAGATCTCCTCATTGATGGCTACTTCCAGAGACCCTGAGCAGCTGCTGGAGGTGTGGCAGGGCTGGCGCGAGATTTCCAAGCCGATGCGCCCCCTGTTTACCCGCCAGGTCGAGCTGGCCAACGAGGGCGCCAAACAGTTGGGTTACCAGGATGTCGGGGAGCTGTGGCGCTCCAAATACGACATGCCCGCCGCCCAGTTCCCCAAGGAGCTGGATAGCCTCTGGGGTGAGGTGAAGCCTCTGTATGACGCCCTACACTGCTACGTGCGCGGAGAACTGGGTGAAGAGTACGGCACCGACGTCGTCCCCCAGGACGGCATGATTCCCGCCCACCTGCTGGGCAACCTCTGGTCTCAGCAGTGGGGCAACATCTATGATCTGGTGGCCCCGGAACAGGCGGATCCCGGCTTTGACCTGACCGCCCTGTTGGCCCAACACGACTACGACGAGATCAAGATGGTGGAGCAGGCGGAGCAGTTCTTCACCTCCCTGGGCTTTGAACCCCTGCCTCAGACCTTCTGGGAGCGCTCTCTGTTTGTCGAGCCCCAGGACCGCGACGTGGTGTGCCACGCCAGTGCCTGGGACCTGGATAACGAAGACGACATCCGCATCAAGATGTGCATCCAGAAGAACGCCGAAGACTTCGTGGTGATTCACCATGAGCTGGGCCACAACATCTACCAGCGCGCCTACAAGAATCAGCCCTTCCTGTTTAAGGACAGCGCCAACGACGGTTTCCACGAGGCCATTGGCGACACCATCGCCCTCTCCATCACCCCGAGCTATCTGAAACAGATTGGCCTGTTGGAAGAGGTGCCCAGCGCCGATGCCGACATCGGCCTGCTGCTGCGTCAGGCCCTGGACAAGGTGGCCTTCCTCCCCTTCGGCCTGATGATCGACCAGTGGCGCTGGAAGGTGTTCTCCGGCGAGATCACCCCGGAGAACTACAACCAGGCCTGGTGGGAGCTGCGCGCCAAGTATCAAGGCGTGGCCAGTCCGGTGGCGCGCACCGAAGCTGACTTCGACCCGGGCGCCAAATACCATGTACCGGGCAACGTACCCTACACCCGCTACTTCCTGGCGCACATCCTGCAGTTCCAGTTCCACCAGTCCTTGTGTGACACCGCAGGCTACGAGGGCGACATTCACCGCTGCTCCATCTATGGCAACAAAGAAGCGGGTGCCAAGCTGAACACCATGCTTGAGTCCGGCCTGTCCCAACCCTGGCCTCAGGCCCTGGCCATGGTCACCGGCACCGAGAAGATGAGTGGCGATGCCATCCTCAACTACTTCGAGCCGCTGCACACCTGGTTGGATCAACAGAATCAGGCCGCCGGCCGTCAGTGCGGTTGGTAAGCTAAGGCGCTAAAACCAAGAACCCGGCCAATTGGCCGGGTTCTTTTTTACTTGAGCTTTGCCAGATAACGATCCAGGGCATTGGCAAAGGACTGACGTTCCTGCTGACTCAGGGGCGGTGGCCCACCGGTCTGCACACCGCTGGCACGCATGGTGTCCATGAAGTCACGCATGTTGAGGCGACCGCGGATGTTGCCGGCGTTGAACTCCTCCCCCCTGGGACTGAGCGCTTCGGCGCCCTTCTCGATCACCTCCGCCGCCAGCGGGATATCACTGGTGATCACCATCTCCCCCGGCTGCACCTGCTTGACGATTTCATTGTCCGCCACGTCGAAGCCTGCTGGCACCACCTGGACCCGTATCCAGGCTGAAGGGGGGGTACGCATGCCCCGGTTGGCCACCAGCACCAGAGGTGTTTGGGTACGGTCCGCGGCGCGGAACAGAATCTCTTTAATGACGACAGGACAGGCGTCGGCATCGACCCAGATGGTCATATCACTTTCTCACTTGACTCAGATGCCCGCAGAGTAGCCCCTGAAGTGGCTGGATACAAGCATAAAAAAAGGGGAGCCTGAGCTCCCCTGGATAGCAAACTTGGGCTTACTGCTGAGTGCGATACTTCTTCAGGATCTCACCCAACTGCAGAGAGCTCTCCGCCAGCTCGTTCACGCTCACCGCAGACTGCTCGGCGCTGGTGCGGATGGCGTTGGACTGACCGCGAATGTCGTACAGCTCGGAAGCGATGTCATTGGCCGCCGCCGTCTGCTGCTCCACCGCAGCCACGATCTGGGCACTCATCTCCATCACCCCTCGGGCGGAGTCGGCAATGGCATTCACATCCTGGCCAATCTCACTGATCAGCTCACGGCTGTGGTGGGCCTGCTTCAGGGTGTGGGAGGTGATGTCCGCGATACCGCGGGTCTCGGTTTGCAGGTTGTCGATCATCGCCTGAATTTCCACGGTAGCCTGCTGGGTGCGACTGGCCAGAGTGCGCACTTCATCGGCCACCACCGCAAAGCCCCGGCCCTGCTCACCGGCACGGGCCGCCTCGATGGCCGCGTTCAGTGCCAGCAGGTTGGTCTGCTCACTGATGGCGTTGATGGTGGTGATCACCTCATTGATCTCGGTGGCCTTGGCGGTGAGGTTATTCACCGTCACCGAGGCTGCGTCGGTCTTATCCGCCAGCTCAGTGGTCTCAACGATGGCGTTTTGCACCTTCTCGTTACTCTGAGCCACCTTGTGACCATCCTGCTCCAGCTGAGTGGAAGTTTGCTGCGCCAGGTTGGATATGTCCTTGGCGGTGGCGCTCATCTCCTCCATGGCGGTGGCCACAGAGTCCAGTGAGCTGTACTGGGAGGCGATCTGCTCCTGACTGTTGCGACTGTCATCACTGAACACGGAGGCGCTCTGGTTCAGGGTCGCGGAGCTGTTCTGTACCGTGCTCACCAATTCACTCAGAGTATCCATGGTGCGGTCCAGTTGGTGACCGATGATGCCGAACTCCTCCCGGCCCACGTGAAAGCCGAGGCGAGAGGTCAGATCCCCATCGGCGATGCGCTGAATCGCCTGGTGCTTGACCCACAGGGCGCCGCCAAGGAAGGTGGCCAGCCAGTAACTGAACAGGGCAATGGGAATGAGCAACAGAGAAGCGAGCCCCACCCGGGTCAGTGCTTCGGATTTCAATTGGGCCTCATCGGCGGGCACGGCCATGGACAGCTCAGCGTGACCACCGCTGGCCAGGGGGGCGCTGACAATGATGCGCTCACCCTGGCGGCGCGGCTCACCACCCAGACCATTGAGCTTCAGACCCAATGCACTGGCAGCCTGCTCTCTGGCATCGCCCTTGAGCGTGTTCACCACCTTCACCGCCGAAGCCAGTTGCCCCTGGGCCTGCGCCAGGCTCTTCTGCTCCGCCAGTCGACTGACGTCAAGATAACCCTTGGTCGCCACTCCCATCACCGCCAAAGCGGCCATCAGGAACAGCACCCAAAACTTCTCGTTCAGCGTCAGTTTGATAAACAACCTGTCTATGGTTCTGAACTCTACTTCTCTCATGTGACCCCTCATTCCGCCTTTACAATAGGCGTTAACATTTGGCGCTTGATTGTGTTTTTTTGCGCTGCCGTCGAGCAATACTAAAGTTTATGGGATTTACGTTTCAGTAATTCCGATCACATAAACTGCACAGCTTTTGGGAGCATTATCAATCTAGAGGGGAGTTCTGCGAAGCGCATTTGTAAAAATAGTACAGTTATCTGCATGAAATTAGCCATGCTTCACGATCACAGAGAGCAATACTCCCCCATGATCCTGTTATCGACCTGTGACGGTCGGGGCTTTAATCGGGATTATCGAAACGAGGTTCATTTGATGAAAATTTCGCCTCAGAGTTCGCTCCTCAGCCACACCAGCTCCGGAAGCGCGGTCAGATCCAGGCAATCAAAGCGCTGGGCCACCACCAGATGGCGGCTGTACTGGGACAGGTGTTCGGCAAAACTTTGCTGAGCCTCTGTTTCACCATGCACCAAGACCACTGGAGGCGCACCTTGGATATGCCGGTACCAGTCGGTCATCTCATCCCGGTCCGCATGGGCCGACAGGCCGCCAACCGTATGCAGCCGAGCCCTGACCTCCACCGGCTTTCCTCCGATATTCAGGCTCTGAGCACCATCCACCAGGGCACGGCCTGGCGTCCCCTTGGCCTGATAGCCGCAGATGATCACATCCGCCTCCTCACGCCAGAGATTGTGCTCCATGTGGCAGCGAATGCGGCCACCATTGCACATGCCGCTGCCTGCGATGACGATCATCCCCCTGTCCACCTCATTCAGTTCCATCGATTCCTCGGTGGTCTGAACAAACTCGATGTTGGACAGCAGAGGATGGCGGCCAGGGTGTTGGCGGGTAAAGGCCTTGAACTCGTCGTCACACAGATGGAAATGGCGCACATAGACCCGGGTAGCCTCGGTGGCCATGGGGCTGTCCAGATACACGCGCCAACGACCGAGATCCCACTCCTTGGCATGGAGGTGCAACAGGTAGAGGAGCTCCTGGGCCCTGCCCACTGAGAACGCGGGAATGAGGATGTTGCCTCTGGCGGTTTCTATGGCGCGGGCAAAGATCCCCTTGAGCTCTTCGAGGGTGTCCGGCAGGCTGCGGTGAAGCCTGTCCCCATAGGTGCTCTCCATCACCACCAGATCCGCGGTATCGATGTAGGCGGGGTCCTGAATCACCGGCATCCCCTTACGCCCTAGATCGCCGCTGTACACCAGCTTGCGCTGCCAGCCCTGCCCCTCCAGCCACAACTGCACTATGGCAGATCCCAGAATGTGGCCGGCATCCGCCAGCTCGAAGCGAAGCTCAGGAAGCACCTTCCGGCTCTGGCCATATTCCAGAGGCACCATCAGGGCCATCAGGGCATCCACATCCTCCTCGGTAAACAGCGGCTCCACCAGCGGCTCTCCTCGAGCCTCCAGCTTCTTGTTAAGGCGTTCGGCGTCCCGGCGCTGCAGCATGGCCGCATCCCTGAGCATGATGTCGCACAGTTCGGCGGTGGCATTGTGGGTAAACACTGGCCCCTGAAACCCCTGCTTCACCAGCAGGGGCAGCCGACCGGAATGGTCGATGTGGGCATGACTGAGGATCACCGCATCGATGGTGCCAGGTTCGAATGGAAACGGTTCGCGGTTGCGGGCTTCCGCCTGGCGGCTTCCCTGAATCAGACCGCAATCGAGCAGGACCCGGTGTTCACCCAGGGTCAGCAGATGGCAGGAGCCAGTCACTTCACCGGCTGCGCCCAGAAAGGTCAGGGTCATTGTCATAAAGCGCCCTCCCGGCGTCCGTTATCTCCCTGAAAAGGTAGAGCAAGCCGCAGTCTGCTCCACTCTCGCCTACTTCCATAGTGCGCCCCGGATACCGTTTAAGCAAATGGGAACTGATGATTTTCTGACCTGTACTTGCGGCCCGGTTCAGGTATAATCCGCGCTCTTAATTCCAGCAGTGAACAGATAAGGACTCTATGACCGTCGAAACCTTCGTTCCCGGCGACGATCAGCCCAAGGCTGAGCAGCCTAACACCACCCACGCCACCAAGGTGGCTCCGGCCATGGGCCAGGGCAGTGGCAGCCGCATCGGCTTCATCTCTCTGGGTTGCCCTAGCGTCGAATAGTATATACATTTTCGCACTGCCCTACCCCGCTATTTTTGTCCTCACCCTTTCCTCTTTGGCTTTGACACCGCGCTCAGTTGCGCATCAAGCTCACCAGCTTCAACGGCGTTAACCACCACATCTATTACTTCAACCAACTTTGACTGTTCACCAACGGTCACGGCGTGGTTACCTTTGCTTAGCTCAAGTGGCTTGGTGCCATAGCGCACTTCCAAAAAGTAGTTGCCTTTTACTTCGTAGAACCAGGGGATAACTCGCTTGGGTACACGCACTTTACGCTTGTGTCCCTGTTCATCGGTTTCAAGCTTTTCCTTATATGCTTCAAACGGCTTACCTTCCACCAAGCATGTAGCTAATCGCTTTTGCTCGTTCAAACGGGTGATCAACTTGGCTCGACGCTGCTCGATGAGATTGGCAGGTACTTTTTGCTGGCTAGTGGAAAGTGTCAGCTGACTAAGGTGTGTATCAGGCATTTCGTTGTCCTCCAAGATTATCTGCGTAACCTCAATGTTACTTTCTGCAAGCCTGATGGACGACCTTTCTAATGAAGAATTAGTACCTTATGGCATTATTGCTCCTGTATGATGAAGTTATATAAAGGAATGCCAAATGAAAATGGCAACTAAAGGCTGATAACAGTAACCACCAGAAGTTGCCTCAGTTACAGAATTATATGGCCATTTAATCTGTAGGCATGCAATCTATTTCATAAAGCCGTCAATTGCGGCTACAGCGCAATTTTCATCGGCCTGCGGGCTTGGCGCACCAGAAACTCCAATAGCACCAACAACGTGAGAACCATCTCTAATAGGTACGCCTCCCGTTAACAATAAAATATCGTCTTCCATTTTTCCTAGCTGAGATAGACCCTTTGTCTCTACAGCCATTATCAAATCAGAAGTCGCTGTTTTGAGCGTTGCGGCAGTATAGGCTTTCCTAAAGCTAGTTTTTACGGTATTGCTTCCAGTGCCTTCTCCTCTATAGAAGTAGAGTAACCTTCCTTGGTCATTCACTATCGATACAGATACTGGCAAGTTATTTTGATTACATACATGGATGGCACTCTTTGCAATTTCTTCGGCTGATTCAACTGGAAGAAATTTTTTTGAAGGAAAAGCTGCAGAGTACGTGTATGAGCTGAAGATTACGATAAAAAGACTAAGTAAAAATGCTATGGTTTTCATATTGCCTCCTTGATTTGGAGATTAAGTTATAATAGATTGGAAGTCGGAAAACTACAATCTGGATTGTTATCATGGAAAAAGAGTCAGAAGTAGGCATGTCAAAATCATTAATTTCGGAGCTAAATAAATTATCAGGCGATATCTTTGAGGTGATTAAGCATAATAAAGGCAGTTATGTACATCGAAGAGGAGATTGCGCAAAACACATATATAGGATTGACCACGGAACTATTCGAATATGCAACATAAACAAAGATGGGAAAGAGTTTATTGTTAAAGATCTGACAGCCGGTGAATGGTTCGGACTAATTGGTTGTTTTGGATCAGGCAAGCGACCTAATGATGCTATTGCAACTAACGATGCGATAGTGTCCAGAATAGAATTTAAAAACATTCTTGAACTACTAAACATAAATCCGCCGTTATATCTTTCTTGTTGTAATCAACTGGCTTACTATGCAGAACACTATTACAACTTAGCAGAGTCCGCTGTATTTGAAAGTCTGTATGACAGGACACTAATGATGCTTCGCCAACTATGTCTCTGGCAAAAAACACAAGAAGTCAAAATCACTCAAAAAGAGCTTGCTGGACTTCTCGGAGTTACAAAAGAAGCGGTCGGAATCCAGCTAAACAAACTAAAGTCAAATGGGTTAGTAAAACTAGGATACGGATGCATTGAAATCTGCGATAGATAGAAATCATTTAATACAAAAATTCTAGAAGCCACTTTCCAATCAATAGATTCAGGTCCTAAAACTACATATATAAACATATAGCAAAAGCTTATATCACCAAAACTGCTTGATAAAAGGCGCTGAACAGAGAAGTCGAATATTGTTAACTACAATAGAGTCAAAGATCAGTATCATTTTCAGTAAAAGTAATCACTTAATCCAATAATTAATCGAACTGCTATAGATGATTAATGTGTGACAAATGTCACAACAAAGACTTAATCTAAGTTAATTTTTAAATCTTTAAAATTAATCCACATTAATTCCGCCCAAAGCCTTGAACACTGTTACCTCGGTGCTACCATTATTATTCACCGTGAGATAAACACGGTGTACTCTTTGCTGTTAAAAGGGGCGCGATCATTGCATTTATCATTATACCGTCATAATTTAACGCGACATTTTGTAAAATTGTCTGCTGCAAACAAAGATTTGGAACGAGGTGGAAAATGCTAAAAATTTATGTGGATAAAAACAGCGAAGCGAAACACGCAAGCCCTACATACAATTATTCATTGCTCATCAACAATGATGAGATTCATTTTGAGTACATGCTTCAACCTATCTTCACTGTGGATAGATTCAAACAACCAATGACTAAGTATTTAGAGTGTTTATCTCTAATCTCAAAAAATATTGACGGGTTCGACAAGAGAATAAAGTCTATCGAAACACTGTTTGATGGGTTGGATAGTGACACTATAAAAGAAATTGCAAAAAGTCAACAAAAATTTATAAATGAGATATCCAAGGATATTTTAGGCCTTACTGTATCAATAAACATAAAATTGTCTTGCTTACTTGACGATGATTTTGTTGATTATATGATTTGTAACCTATATGTTCCCTTAGCATTAGAAGTTACAGTTATTGATACGGACATACATAACAAAAAGCTACAGCTAAATATACACCTTCTCCAAAGATTCGGAGTAAATATTTGGCTTGACGATTACATTGGAAGCTCGGTAAACCAAAAAACTACTCTAGGCGTAATAAACTGGGATATTATAAAAATTGATAAAGAGTACTTACATTATAATTCCTTTGATATTAAAACAACGCAAGAACTTGTAAATGTTCTGTCAAAATACGCAAATAGCGGTCTTATATTTGAAGGTGTTGAATCAGAACAAATGGATCGCCACTTAAGATTTGCTAACAACGGTTCAGTACAGATCTATGGACAAGGCTACTTCTATGCTCACCCGATGAATTTAATTGATATAAAATTTGCATTTAATCAGCATTACAATGACTATTGCTGAAAACACAAATGTTGTGTATCTTGTTCGATTGGGATTTATGACGTATGTATAGCACGTATTGCTTTCTCGCGACTTGTACTAAGGGGTGATTTTGAAGCTATTGCTCAACGAGCGCACTGCTGTAAGTGACCTAGGTGAAAAAAAGCTAACAACTCCGGAACTTAACGTTCTAAAGCTTCTTATTGAACATAATGGATCACCAGTGTCGATCTCAGAGATCCAATCAAATGCATGGAGGGGAAAGGCTATATCAAAATCTTCCGTGCTCGTTGCCATTAACAAGCTTAGAACCAGTTTAAGTGAAATATCTTCAACGCAGGACATAGAAATCATTTCTACTATCAAGGACGTAAATAATGAAAGTTGTTATAAACTAAACAAAGCAGCAAAAATTATTACCTGCAACCCAATTAAAGAGTTCACAGCTAATGATTATATCAAAAACTTAAGCACAGTAAGAGTTGAAAAAAACACGCTCAAAGCTGTATCTTTAGCGCTCCTTTTTTTACTATTTGTTGAAACTATATATTTAGCAAATTATCATGGTGCCATAGATTCGGGTGAGTTCGTTTTGTTTCAAAAAGGAAATGCATACTTTTTTATAGACTTGGCTATGTACAATCACCATCAGCCTGAAATGAACAACCTATTCAATGTTGATCCAACCGAAATAAAACAAGCGGATTTAAAGAATTTCTTCCCGCTAGGAAAGGTATTCTTTTTATCTTATAAATCTGGAATATATATTGTAGATTGTGTTATAGACGCAAAAGTACAGTCTGTAATAACAGATAGTGTAGAGACTATAACATCATTGATAGAAAATAAGACTTGCGAGATATCACAATGACCTGGTTTAAATTTTTTGCAACAACACTAATCTTGTTTGCCATAAGCACGTTTTATACTGCTAAGACTATATACGAAAATATTAACAGATACAATAATTATGATTATATTGCGCATAGAACAGAGTCATATTTCATCAATGAACATAGATACACATCAGAGCTAACATACAAAATATATGAAAACGATGCATTAGTTAGTTGGGAACTAAACGATATACCGACAGGAGAGAAAATGATAAATCTTTTAGGGAAATGCATCATAGACAAAAGCATTCTTCATAATAAATTCGCATTTTCTATGTCAAACTTCAATCTACAAGTAAAAAATAGCTTAGAGAACTCGGAAATAATAAAGATTTCAGGAGGCTCTTTTATAATTCCGGCAGCAGTAAACAATTTAATCAGTGAGAAAGAAGATTTTAAAGAAGAATATACGAATATTTACAGGTCAGAAGAAATTTCATGTAATATGTTTAAAACAAAAGCCATCAGATGCATAAACATCAAAGTTTAGCTGCGACGCAATGGGATTTTCATGAAAATAGTAACCACCAAGTCTATTACAAAAAGTGATAACAAGAATTATATCGTATCATATAATCCCAAATTGTGCGAATTATTAATATATAGAGTGAATAGAAACTTTTGGGAGACAATACTATACACCAGCATTCTTGAATGCACTTGCTGCTCTCGTAGATACGGTAAACTTAGACTATCTAAGTGTTTTAGAAAAATATAATATTTGGTGGGTTCTCAATCAATAAAAATAGACAACTACAGAAATTTACACCATCCATGAATTAGTTCTTCTTAGAATAACAACCAACAGGCAGTCGTCTAACTAGCTTATTGCACGGACTGCTTTTAGAAACTTCAAATCAACCTCAATAAACTAGCGGAAAAGATTAGGTTTGCAGTATTTTTAGCCCTCAGTGACTGCTTAAGTAGAGATACGTGATAATCAACCCCCCTTAAAGTCAATCGCATCTCTTTGGCAATTTTATTTCTTGATTGACCTGCAGCTAAACACTGCAACACCATATGCGATACTTTACTTATAATTTTATAATCTAAAAATACATTCAAATTATTATAATCACCAATATTGAGATTTGCCATCCAAAGATATAATCTTGATTCAATATCTGCCATGTTAGACTCCAACCACTTCTCTCTAGTGTCGTATAACAACATAAATCGACATGCTACTTTAGTTGCAGGTATCGGCAATAAGTAGCTATGAACTACACTAGGTTCCAATCTACTTACCTCATTTTTTTTGTAAAACCAGAAATCACTTTGAGCATAAAATCTTTGACGAAACCCTTTATGCGTAGTCATATGCACCACCTGTCTCTGCCAAAAGTTCGTTGAAATAAGATCTGTTGTTAAAATCATCCTTCTATTAAATAATGCGTTATAAAGCCGGCCTTCGCTTTCTAGGTATGCTAAGCTAGAACTTAAACTCTGCATGTCAAAGCAAAATAAAATGCCTTCTGCTTTTACTTCATCACATAATTCAGTTAGTTTATCTCTAAGTTCAGTCATCACTATATAAACCATTACCAATATATCTACGTTGTGATTTTCAGTCTAAATCTAAACAAACATAATACTCTTCTATATATCACCGCCTACTGGTAAACCACTAGGTACTTCATTTGGAATATTTGAGTACACAACAGAATCAAGGCTTCTTAAAAACACACTGATAACTTCAAACCCCTCTTCAGGGCCTCGAATTCCAAGATCCTGCCTATCCTCGTATACAGCTATTGCATGACTCAAAGTGCTCCGTGAGCCATCCTGCATATACGGTGCGGTATTACTGATATTTCTTAGCGTGGGTGTTCTTACTGCACCCAGTTCAGGAAAAACAACCTTGCTTTCATCAAGCATATTATTCGATAACATTGGACCATTATGGCAGTCCACACACCCAGTATCAATAAACTGATTTAGTCCTATCACCTCTATTTCACTTAAAGCTGAATATTCACCTTTCAAAAAAAGATCAAAACGACTATCATTACCAACTAAACCGCGTTGGAAAGTAGCGAGGGCCTTAGTTAAATTTTCAATAGTAATGGAGTTACCTAAACCAAATGCCTCATAAAATAATGCTTGATATTCATTATTTGATTGTAGCCTATCAATTATGACACCTATAATTTCATCTTCATCAAACAAAGACCCTTTCATTTCTACCGGATTCTTAATAGGACCCAGGGCTTGTTCTTCCAAAGTGTTAGCTCGTAAATTCCAAAAATAACCTCCAGATCTAAACCCATTAATATCTAGATCTATAGTTAACCCCGTAAATGCCACGTTCGCTACCGTTGGTGCGTTGATGCTTCCGGAAATATCACCAAAGCGGCCAGGCCCCAAACCATGTCCGCCTGTACCTATCGAAAAGCTTCGGCCATCTGCCCATCCGAAGTCCGGGTGATGACAAGTTGCACAAGCGATATCTAAATTAGCTGACAAAATAGGATCCCAAAACAAAAGCTCACCTAGTCTAAACTTAGCTAAGCTAAACGGGTTCTCCTCAGGATATATGGGCTCAGGAAGCGGCGAAAACAGGAGTGAGTAATCTCTAATGGTACTGTCACCACCGTTAAACTCATCATTTCCAAAACCATCACTACAACCAGCGATCAGAAAGCAAAGAACTAAACACGCAAGGACTCTTGCTAACTTAACCATAGCCCAACTCCTATAATTCATTCCATTTTCACAATGTAATAGACCCCACATAAACTTGAGGACATTGTAACTGTACACCACGCTAGGTGTATAAAATGTGAATCAAATTTACGGCCAAGCTGATAAGCAATTCAAATCGCCTTCGAAACCATAATACCAACCAAAACAGCCATTATTAAGCCACTTTATCTTCATTCGAGCTAAGCATCACCAGGCCCTCTGTTATCGCACACATCACAACGAGAAAAGATTAATAATGAATTAACACGATTAATTCGCTAATTGACAACCACCTTATTGACAAGCGCAGTACTAAGGACGTTATCATTAGGGTAAGCCAAGGACGGCGCCTACTAAGTAAAGACTTAAAAATTGAGTGAATAGGACATCATATGGTAATATTAAGCAACTATTACTCTTCTAAGTTTCAAAAAATAAACAGTAAGAAACACTCCTAGTATGAAAAAAATCAGATGCTCTTTGTTTTTTTAATTGCTACAATTTTTTATGCTAACTTTTCAAAGGCCAACTCATGGTCAAAAGAAGCTTTGTTCGAACTATCCTTGTCATGCGCTCAACAGATTCCCAGCACATACAGATTTCACGACAATTCACGGACTAGCTTCCGACTTGTTGGAATCAAAATTAAAGACGTGATAAAAATTGACGCCGGAGGTGTGTTCTTCACCCTGGCTGTTTACGGTTCTGAATCACCAAATTATCACGAAGACAACTATAAAGACATAGAGAAAGAATTTCGCGTTGTTTGCTTGAAAGATACTCACTCTGACCAAAAACTGGTTTACTTTTCTCACGCGGAAGGAGTCAAATCGATAGTTTGGTATAGAGAAGATGGAAGTAAAGCTAGTATCTCTGAAGTAAGGGGATTCATTCGATCACTTCCCTAGCACTAAGCGAAAATAACAGCATGCTCCTACTTACTATCAGCTCCTCCTAACCATGCTCGATCTGAAAAATATTGTATCTTATCGACTTTATTTGCGCATTCAGCGGCAATCATCAGCCTTACATGCTCCTGCAAACCCCGCACACGCTGCATCTGATTGTAAGATGCAAAACCAGACTCCAAGCTAAGCTGCCTAGCCAGCACGCTAAGCGCATACTCCAGCCTGCATAGTGCAGTGGCACTAGGTTGCCGCTGCTTTGCTTGTAAGACGCTGTAGTAGCTTTTGTGCATTCCCATGAATTCCTCGCTGAACCGATGCGCGGACTTGCAAAGGCCAAGTGCCTTCAGTTCTGTATAAACGTCATTAATTTCCATATACCTCCTCGGGTCCCACTACCCGTGTATACGTATTTACCCCTAATACACTAATGCTATAGCGATATTCTTCGTTTTATGGGCGTTCCAACTTCGCTTCAAATGCGCCCTCCCCATGAGCCCAACCTGAGTACAACAAAAATTCAGAGCTAATGGATTAGCTAAATGATAAATAACTATAAAATGAGGGCACACCCAATGAACAAAAACCGCCAGGCGGTCATCGACTGGATCGAAGAAAGTTGTACTGAATTCAACTACGCCATAACGCTTACTTTTCCTACTAAACAGGCTGTAACCGAGGCTATGGCCAAGTCGTGCTGTAACCGATTCCGAAGCTTCTATAACAGTGGGTTGGGCTACAAGAATTTCAAACGTAAAGAAAAAGTAGACAAAACTAAAAGTGCGCCTATCGTCTCTATGCTTGAGGGTGATGGAATCAGCCAACGCTTTCATTATCATCTAGCCCTGCACAAGCCTGCGGACATGAGCCCCGATAAGTTTGCGGCACTGATAAAATACAGTTGGCAACGAGCAGTCTATGGCGAATTTTGCAAAATCGATATTCAGCCCATCACTAGTGCTGGCTGGGCAAATTACATTTCAAAAAAAGTGACCTCCACAAACACAGACGTCCTAGACGTAACCAACACAAACATACACTAACCTCTTACGCACAAGAAGCGAGTAGATAGTAGCTCTGTCGCTGGCGTAGGACGCAACAAGCTCATGAACGGTGGGCTTGTTGCTTTAGTGTACCTGTCACACAGCAAACAATTACCAACAATCACTATCACCTATGCACTAGACAACGACATTCAAATACATAACGATGTCATTGAGTCATAGATACATTCAGTCAAGGAAGTAGACATGCAAAGTGCTTTAGACTTTACGAAGATGACCGACTTCGTCATCAACAACAACTATCAATGGCACTACCTGTACTTTCGAGCACTAACTGCAAGCCGAGACTACAGCGATTACCTAAGCCAATGCGATAGCGAAGCGACCAATGACATAGCAGAGCTAGCCACAATCACCCAATACTGGGGCGACCTGTCACAGCTGATACTGGATGAAGACTACGACTACTACGCAGACTACTTCGAACAATGGATAAACGACACAAAATCTAAACTGACTCTAGACCCCATTTCGAACATCCAGATAGCTCATCAGGGCGCCGATACTCCTCACGCCAACACCTTGTACCTAAAGGTGGCCAACGACAAGAACCTAGATGTCCTGGCGCATAGATACAAAGATGAGCTAGTCAGCATCATGTCTAAAGCAAACGAACTCATTGCTAAAAGCATATTCTTACCGAAAATCACTAAAGGGAAGACCAACGCAAAGCTAGAGCAGTATGAACGATGGATTGATGCTGCATTGCTTACTGAGATTGAAGGGTATGGTGAAGGTAGCCACGACACCTTCAGCATCTACTTGCACATCATCACATCCGAAAAGCCGTGTTGGCGCAGATTTAAGGCCACCTACGACTTCTACGGACTATGCGGCAAGAGACTGAGTGACTTTGCTGTTGTAGACAACCCGACGTCACCTGAAGACTACAGCACCGATGACATCAAGCGGGTTGATTTTAACGATGCCCTTCGCAATATCGACAAGCTAATAGCACAAGGAAAAGGGTGCATTTCTCAGATAAAGCACAATGTATTGAAAGGGATTAGATAACCACTAGCGATTACCTATCTCAACGTCTTAGCCAGTTTTTGTATCACGCACATATAAAAGCTGGCTAAGACGCCCTTCCACGTGTTTGTCATTATGTGTCCCATCAAGCAATTCCGCTTGACCTAGAAAAGGACAAACATTATGTCTATACACAATTACCAATTCAATCTTCAGTACGTTCCATCCGGTGCAAGCAACGCCAGCTTTGACTTTGATTGTAATAAAAGCTCTGTTCGTTATGTAAGTTTTATCCCCCTAATCACCGATGACCTCATTAATTCAATTCAAAAATCAATCTGCGGAGACTTAAACAGTTCAGATACGACCTTTGACATTCTTAGAGCACAATATCTCGCAATAAAACAGCCGTATGATGTGGCCTACGGTAGGATCACTGACGAATTCGAAAAGCTAATGTCGTTTTGTAAACTAAAATACTCAAGTGTTGATCTAAAGGAAATTGCTCATGACATTTACGGCGAGGATGATTTATTCCTGCATTTCGAAATCGAGTTTTACTTAGAGTTTAAAGACTTATTCCTTACAGTTAGAATCCAATACGAACTACCAAAGGTGCCCAGTGCTACAAATAATATATGTTGCAGACTCGAGTTTATCAGCCTAATTTTCAAGTGTAGCAACCGGCACAGCCCTAAGGAAATACTTGAAGAACTCGACAAACAAATGAGTTAAGCGTTAAAAGCCTTAGGGTACTAAATGTGCCCTAAGGCTATTGAAGCCCGCTGTTTCACTTACATTCTTCCTTCGCTAAATCGACGGCGAAAGAACACCTTGAATCTTAGTCTCAATGATTAGGCAGTGCTATCTAGTTATAGATTATGATCTAAGACACCCTCGCCTGCTTTGATTTGTTAAGTTGCCATCAATGACGAATCGGCGGCCTGTCTAGCCGAAAATAGGTCATTCCACTAATTGGAGTCCCGTTCTTCTCATATCGACCAAACCCCCATACGTCGTCGCGATTCTGTATCGTAACCCACAAAAAGAGACCAAAGCACATTCCAGATAGCTCAGGATTCTGGTCGCAAGATTTCTGATAGATGGGGTCATAAACAGTGCCAGACCAGTCGTTTCCAGGTATCCAGCTAGAGGTGTGAACTTCATTGCCTGAAATCAACTGTTCGAGCTCGTTTACGATCGCTTGATATTCATCGTCGGTAAGCCGACTCCTCCAAAGCTTGAAATCACTCTCATGCGGAATGTAGTCGATGTATTCACCGGTATCTATGGAAAAAAGCACTTAGACCTCCATGTAACTAAACAGCTATTTTCATGCAACAACTCGCTGCCTTCCACTCGAGATACACTTACCGCTTGTCTATGCGCTGCAGCAGTGAGAGCCTGAAGTGATTTTTATTATATATCAGTATATTATGGATAGTTCAATGCAAGTGATTGATTACTTGTCAGTACAAAAGACGGCAGCGCCGCCCGTGGTGAACTCCAATGTCCGTAACTAGTTCCGAGCCGACCCAAGGCACGAAGTAAGCTTTTCTACGGATAACTAGATGTCGCCTGACGCCACATAGAGGTCGTTGGTTCTTGAGGCCGGAGTCCAGTATAGTCAGTTAAGTATTTCACGCCAATTAATGGTCCCGGACAAAACTTTTCAATATCAGGTCAAAAAATTTTGGGCTTAACTAGTTACAGCGGTACTCCCATCTGGGATGGGCATCTCCTGAATGCGCCGATAACTATTTGCGTGCTGTATTTCGTCGAAGTTCAAATTAAGCATTGAATTTATCAACTCCCTTTTAGTGAAGAGTTCACAAGGAATATCGTTTCCGCGTGCATACTCCAGAGTGTGCATAACCAGCGTATACAGCTTCGTAACTTCAACGATTTCAGTGTCTAGGTTCACTTTGCTCATACCTGTTACTTTCTCCTTGCTGTAACTCCGCAAACGAGCCTGTGTAACTTGAAACTTTGCAAAAACATCCGACATCAACTTGATGGCTCTGTCGTCTGCCACTTTGATGCAATCCCTGATTGTAGTGATCACCCACTCTGAGGTCTCTGGTAGTTCTTTTGTCGATATAAGATCCAGATTACGATCAATTGGCTCAACACAACGTGCGTATGCCCCATTATAGATTAAGGCGATTTCTTTGAGTGTTGACGCTAATCTGCTACACGCTTCAGGAAGTACTGCTCTGGATGCTAAAAGCTCTCTAAGTCGTTTTTCTTTCTCTTGGTATCGCGCCGCATACAGGGCAATTATACTGGCCAGCAACGCGATCATCGCCGCATTGAAGGTCTGCCAGTGGTACCAAACGCTGAAAAGATTATCGATTCCGCTCGTCCAAGGAGCGATCACCATGAACCAGAGGTAAACCAAAGCGAGAACAGTCGGTATAACAAGCCACGGTCTTTGCCGCACACTCTTCCTTACAGAAGCCAGGCTACGTTTGATCCAATCCATACTTCGCTTCATAGCGGCTTGTACCCGAGTCCATTTTTGGCTGATTTCCGTATTCATTAAACCTTCACCGTGATAATGCTTAGTCGTGATTCTCATAAACCACATACTATCAATTAATAAATTCGAAAATGAACTGACGAAAACCAAACTTTGAGTAGAGTCGCGACAACACTGACATTAGAACTATCTCAGGCGCCGCACGGGGATCAAAATACTGACCTTTATGTTGGGCAACGAACAATCGGTTGCGACACCGAAGCGGCATGATCGTCCGAACCAATCTCTGTAGCTTTTGTCGCCACACTCCTTTCACTGGAGTCCACTCAAGCTGGTTAACTTCAAAACACTCTTAAACAACTTGTTAGACTAAATCTTTCATCGCTCAACCATCGTTAAAAAGAACAATTCCTGATAAAAGCATTGTATAACAACATAACCACCATCTTGGGATTGAATCCAATATTCAAACTCTGAAGAGCCGACAAGTTTACTTGGGGTTGATTTAGCAAATGAAAGTGTCAACTCAAGTAACTGCTTCTCTTCAGGAAACTCAACCTTAAGTAGGTTCAACATGATTGTGGAATGCTTGTAATTACAATGTTCTACGTGTTTCTCATGAACCAATAAGCCCTGAGCATTTAGCCCCACCCAATCTGAAACTTTGTTCTCGTCAAAAGTAAATGCGTTCTTCGATCACTCAGGGGTTATAGCCGTATGAGCAGAACTCAGAACGTCATTCATAAAACCAACTTTCTGTGGGCGCTTAACTGCCCTTAACACTTTATCGATGTGGAACTGATGTTCAGGATTGATAGAAATTAGGTCCGACATAGAAAATATATTCAGAACGAACTCATCATCTGAGGACTTTTTATTATTGCAACCTCGACAAGCGGGAATAGTGATCAAACTAGAGATGCCTTTCTTAAAAAAAGACTTTGGAGGAACGTGTTCACGCGCAAACTCCCCCTCTTTAATCTCATTACAGCAGTATACACACTTCATAGATTACCCTTTAGCCTAATGCGGCAAATCGCCGCCTTCCTCTTGAGGCACTCTTGCCGCATAACCCCAAGCCGTGGCAGTGAAATTACGAGTATATTTCCCCAATATATCAGTAGACTAGATCGTGCTCAATGGCCTTGGAAGCTTACTTATCAGCACGAAAGGCATCTGCTCAGTATTAAGGCAGCAACGCCGCGCGTGGTAAACGTCAATGACCGGAATTGGCGCCGAACCGAGCGTTGGGCGCCAGGCAGACCTGACTGACTCAGCTGCAGGGACTTCTGCCGCCACAAAGCAGTCATTAGGGCTTGAAAAGTACGCCCTGTTAAGGTGTGAGCAAAACGATACATAAGCCTTTGCAAACAACCTTATACACTAAACGTAACGCAAGGCTAAAATGTCACGCATTGCTAATGCACTCCTAGCGGTTTGTTATGCGAATTTGCAATATTTATCTATGAATTCTTTTGGCTCGCATACTACCGTTGAACATTCCACGTATGCGTAACATGCCTTGGCTTTCTTGACAAAATTTTTGTCATCTGAAACTAAAAAGTTTACGCCTAAAGCTGATACTGCATGTTGCATATCATTATTCGAAGCATTGAAGCGATCTTTACCCTTTTTCGTTTTCGTAAAATCGTCTGCGTAATAGCCAGCCCAGTTCATTAAGCTATATGCTCGCGCAACAGCGTTTTCAGGTGTGTCCGCGAAATAATCAGTAATGTTAAAGCTAGTATTCTCTACGTTAAACGTTTCTTCGATTGCATTCACAACATTTTCAGCCTGAATAGTTTTGATTTCTAAGGCTTTGACTTCCGGCATATCTCTGAAAGGTTGCGGTCCGATTTGTTGAATATTAGCAATGTCTGGCGCGTATAGCGAAGCCTTTTTTGCTCTCAGCTCGTCCATTTGACTTTGCATATACACAAAGTAACCTTTCAAAGGTTCATCTAGATTTTTTATATCAATAGATGCCAATTGCGCTTCACATTTAGCAATCAAAGTGTCTAGGCCAGACTTAATTTTTTCGTTAATCTCAGCAAAGCTTTCATCAATGGGCAAGCCTGACATTTTACGAGAAGTTAACTGACTAACCTCCATTAAGTTTGTTATGCCAAGCTCAATATTTGATTGCTTGTTTTCTATGTGAGCACGCCAAATCTGTTCTGGTGAGTGGCTATTCAATGTACGCGCCAAGGGCTCTATATACTTGGCTTCTAGCTCTGTCAATATATCGATATGCTCTTGTTGATACTCTTCCTTTGATATTTGAAGAATTTCATCTAAGGTCACGTGAGAGTATACAACCGTTACTTGCTCAGATTTTAAGGCATACTTCATCAGCCTAAATAGATCGCTTTGAGATTCTTCAATTTTTCGTTGACGTAAATTACTTAAAGTGTTTTGATCCAAATATATCAGGAAACTCATTGGCTACCTCTATTCGAATAGCGCCCCATTCAGGGGTTTTTAATAGTTGGCTAAAATAGCGAACTTAGTGAGGGAAGACAACTTGTTGAAAGTCCCGAACTGTAATGGCTTTTATGCATTTGATTATTTGTGCTTGTTGCAAACATATCGAACCAAATCAGATTTACTGGAACCAGGCACCAGTGACACCCATTTGGAGTTAGACCACTGATTAAGAGGTTTTGATGGAGATTTCTTTGCGCCGTCTTCGCTATTGCCACCTAATTCAAAATATTGCTTGGTTTCACAATTTACGTTGAGCTTAGTGAAATCGGTATACGCATTTCTCTTGCCGATACGACTTGATAGAACAGTGAGTATTCCATCGTTTCCTTTTTCACTGGTGATAATGAAATATGTACCGCTGTCTCCAGATGATGGAGCACGATACATTTCATTTGCTTCGACTGATGAAAAAAAACCAGCGAGTACGACAGTTAAGATTAGTTTTTTCATGATATTGCTCCTTGCTGCACGAATGCATAACGCCATTACTAATGATTGCATAAATGGCTGACTAAAATCAGAAGGCGGAAGCGCAAGCCAAACGTTTCGCGTCCTTCTGAATAACTTTTTAGGTATTTTTTTGCTCTTGATCAGAATTAGTTAATTTCTCTGCTGCTTTTATGATCTCAGAAGCTTGCTTTAATGCTGCTTCGGTATCTTCTTTGCCTTTTAATGTGTTATCAAAGCTCAACAGCATGAAACTTTCTAGCTCTTCTAGTAAATGATAATAATCTCCAGTTACCACTTGCTCAATATAATCTTTTCTATGTGGCAGTGCCTTTGCCACCAAGTTTTTCAAGTAATGACCATCGGCAACATCTGGTAAGTTGAGACCTTTTTTCAGCATGTGCATTTTAAGAACTGCATGAGTTACGATAGCACTGTAAGCACTAAAGTATGCCCAAGGCACTGGTGATAAAAAAGGTCTCACTTTATGAGCTTCAGTGACATTGATTTTGGAAGGGTCAACATGAGAACCGATAGATTCAAACATATCCCTAACGCGCTGATCAGTTTCGCTTAACTTTAGTACTTCATCAAACTTCACTATTGCCATGGATTGTGCCGCAGACTTAGCAGGCAATAAGTCTATTACTTGGTTCCACAGAACCTCAATAGCGTCAACCTGCTTTGCAAAGTATGCAGCCTGCCTAGTAGACAAACCGCCAAGCGCCAATCCCTTTAAAGATTCTAATTGTAGCTCTTTGGACTTTAAATCCGACTTTAGCAACTCTTGCTCTTTGGTAAATTCGGATTTAATTCTGGCTAGTTTTATATCGTATTCGCTTTGAACTGATTTGGTTAATCGCGTCGCGATAAGATTTCTACCTAGCCAAACACATACAGCTAACAATGAAGTTGTAGAAATTGCTGGAATCCAATCCACTGAACTCTCCTAAATACCTAACAGCTTTTTATGCGGCAAATCACCGCCTTTCACTCGGGACACTCTTGCAGCATATCCGTAAGCCGTAGCAGTGAGTTTTTTAGAGCATTTTCCCAATATATCAGTAGATTAGGTCAGTCTCAACGCCCTTAGGTGCTTGTTCATCAACACAAGGGGCGGATCTGCCCTGCAAACCGGCGGCAAAGTCCTGTGTGGTAGATCCAATGACCGCTGTTGGCGCCAAAGCAGTCCTTCAAGCCTCACCGTATAACGTCACACCAGCTCCACAGCTGCCTTCAACATTGCATCATTCACATCAATGTAACGCTGGGTGGTACTCATGTGCTGATGACCTGCCAAAGTCATTAGTACCTTTGCAGATACACCTTTATGCGCAAGATTCGTAATGAACGTTCTGCGCCCGCTATGACTACTAGCACCGTCAATGGCAGCCTGTGAGTACAATTTAGAGAACACTTGGCACAACGAGTTACCAGAAAACGCTGAGCCTTTTTGGGAACGAAGCAGCGGACGATGTACATGAGCAAGCAATTTTCTCTGTGCCCTAGCGTAATCAGCCAGCACCATAGCCAGTTTCTTGCTGACTACCACTACCCTGCCCTTACGACCCTTTGTTTGGCTTGCTGACAGGGTAACGACCTCTTTGACGTTACCGCTGGTGTCATACACATCACCAACAGTCAGTGCAGCTATCTCCTTGACCCGCAGCCCTGCGTAGTAGGACAAGCACAGCGCCAGTGCATTCCGTTCGGCATGCCTACCCGCCTTTGCGACTGCCAGCGCCCTTTTGAACTCCTTTGCAGTCAGTGTCTTCGCTTGCTTCATGTGTCCCTCCCATAACATAACCTTCTGTTTTGTTTATTGTATTTCCTTATGTTTCGGTTGAGCGACCAGAAAAGTGAACGCTTTTATACGCTGTAAATCAGCACATTAGCGCAGAACATAATCTTCTATGTATTTGATTATGTTTTTGGGGAGATAAATACAAAGAAAGGAGACATCATGCGATACCACGAATTTGCCCCCAAGCGGGAACTAGACGACGCCCTACAGCCCACATACACAGATTACAACGATGCCCGCAGGCCAAGGCTTACACTACGACATTTACACAAAGCAAGACTGAAGATGGACAAAGACAGACAAGAGCAAGAGGAACAGCGGAGGATCGTTGCTACGGTCTACAGAGACAGACCCAATGACAAAAAGACACAGCAGCAACAGGACAAAGACAGTAAGTAAAAAGCAGTGCTCCCAGGAGCACTGCTTTCTATTCATGCATTACTTTTTCACCCGCTTCATAGTGCCACCACACTTAGTACAGCGCTTGGTGGCTGCTGGCGCAAATTTTGTG
>NZ_JBLXDN010000037.1:0-35318 GCF_048264025.1 Nitrincola sp. | reverse complement strand
GATTTGCCGTATTCACTGGCGAACTCTAAGGCAGTTTGAGAAAGCTGTTTAAGCGCTTCATCAGTTACGCCCAGTGATTTCACTTCACCGATTTTCCGATCCATCTCAATAGCTGGCATCAAAGCGTTTTGAATAGCAAAACCTGCCGCGACCAAACCTGCACCACCTGTCGCCATGTCTTGCAGGCCGCTTTTGCCTGTATCCATAGCGCTGTGCATTTCTTTCGAAATGCCTTGCAGTGGTTTGGTGACCTGATCAATCAGGCCTATAGTCATCAGCAGTTTTTCATTCATTTCTTAAACAGCCTTGAGATTGCAGTCATGATGGCGATTTCTTCACGTTTCTTTATGTGCTCATCCAGCCAAAGAGCGCGGGCTAGGCTTTGCGGTTCGTCATCCTCATTTGGGAGGAAGTACCGCCGCAACGTGAGCGCTTGTTCCAGTCCGTTCTGGTCAATGCGCTCTACCCGCTCTTTTAGTTTTTTAGCGTAATGGTGATGCCACCTTTCGATTTGTTATGAACGATTTGATGCAGTTCAGTAACCAAACCCGGCACGGTATTCAACAATTCGACTAACGCATCTTTTTGGTCTTTATCGACGGTGCGCTCTAAGTAGGTACGTGCAGGCTCTACTTTGTTATCCAATGACATACCGTTCATGTAGTTATTGGCATCGGCTACGGTCGGAGTGAATTTAAAGTCAATGCCTGCAATGGTTAGCTCTACAGGTTTGTTCGTGAATGCTGGTTTAGTGCTCATGGTGTTTCTCTCTCTGGTTGTTCGTGCTTTGCACGCCATTTCAAATAGTCTTCAATTTGGTTGTCGCACTCTGTCAGTGCGGTTTTTAACTTGGGAATGTCTTCGCTGACCACTTCCGGCCATGTGCCTTTCACTTGTGGTTTAAAGCACGGTACTAACATTCCTGCAGGTGGCAGTTTTACGATCACCTGCGTTGCAACGGTTTCAGTAGGGTTCGCGCAAGCGGTCAGTAACAGAGCTAGGGATAAAACACTGAACATTTGCCAGTTCTGCTTTAAGTGCTGCCATGTCTGCATTGAGTTTTCCCTCTGCGGCTATGTGTTCCCGTTGTCTCTGAACTAACAGGTTGTTGGCCTGTTCGCTTTCACCCTTTAAAAATTCAATGGTGGTTAAGTTGGTTTTGTTATCCGCTTTGGCTTTGGTGAGTTGGTCACTCAGTGCTTTTTGCTCTAATTGGCTAGCATCAAGCTTTAACCACAACACCCAAACAGTGAACAACAGCGCCGCCAGTGCGCCCCACTTAATCCACTTCCATGCAGCGAGCATATTCATGCCCTCGCCTTGTCACTAAGCCTGCCAATTTCTTACCGCCGCCATACACCCAGTAAGGCAATTCATTACAGGCGGCTTGGTAATTCCCTTGCAGTGCATAGCGGTAAATTCGTGTTGATGAACGGTCAGCGTTTCGCATAAACCGATCACACCCAGTGTTAAAGGCAAAGGAGGTCAGCGCATCGAACTGCCCTTGTGTCATGGGCTTATTGGCCGCAGCTTCCACTTTGCTAATACACTGTTCGGCTTGTTGTAAGTTCTTCACCCAATCAATGGCGACTTGTTCAAGCGTCACCACTTGGTCAGGAACATCAACGGTGTTACCAATGCCATTGGTGACTAAACCAGCCGGACAGGTGTATGGATTTAACTGACAACCTTCTGCGTTGCCTGTAATTCCCAACCCTTTAGGGCTGATGCGCAGCTCACCTAGGTTTTGCTGCTGAATGACGACTTCACCCACTGGCTGAGTTAACTGCTCGCCATAAAGTGCAGCGCCACCTGTGACCAAACCGATCACGGCTGCAACGCTGCAAATTATTCGTTTAGCCATCTTCATTGATATAAATCCCTTTCTCTTTGGCGATGTTCTGCATCGCTCGTTTGTGCCAAATGTTTGCAGCCAAAGCAGCTAAACCGATAACGATAGAAACCCACTGCTCAATGGTTAACATGCCCAAGAAAAAGCCTGCACCGGACATGAGATAAACAATGTAATTGGTGATTTTGTCGTACCACTCGTTCACTCTTCACTCCCGTTCTGCCTGACAAGCGGTGCAGTATTGGCACCCCTCTATTACGTCTCTGCGACCTTGTGGGATTTCTTCCCCACATTCCAAGCAGTGTGTTTGGCTTTCGGTGTTGGCAGAGGGCTTTGCCCCTGCCAAGTGGTTAGCCATAGCCATTTGCTGGAATTTGGTTTCCGTCGCGCTTGCATCATCACAAAAGTCCATTGCGCCCCTTAATTAATCAGACCGCGTGTATCTTCTTTCGATAGATACGGCACACCGTTGATATTCACGAACAGCGGACTGGTGACGAAACCTTTCAGTTTGCGAGTGGTTTTGTCGGAACTTTCTGGATCAATATTCAAGATATCTGCAAGTACGAACTTGACGCCAAACAGTTCCACTTTGTCTTCGTCTTCACCGTTATCGGCGTAGAACATCATGTCGTCTGGCTTGATGCCTCGATAGCTACCTGCTTTCTTGGCAGCGGTATGGACTTTCTTAAACTGTTTTAGGTCAAGTTCGACTTCAACATCACAAGCCACTTTGCCATCTGTGTAGCCATCGGTTACTCCACGAGTAAACGCTGCTGCTGATTCATCGTTAATGGTTGCTGTAGCGCTTTTGACGTGAACAAATTCACCAAACAGCGTGGTATCAAAGCTGCGACCTGAGAAACGGCTCATGATGTAGCTCCTTGTTTAATGGAAATAGCGATGGTGATTTTGACCGGACACTCATAAGGCTGAACGCTCATGTAGATTTCTACATCGGTGCTATTCACCCATTTGATGTCGATGTCTTCATCTTCCGGCGGATAGATTTCACCTGGCACACCTGTTAACGCCATTTCGCGCAAGTCTTTAGTGAAGTAAAGCTTCGCTGCTGCGGTGCTGGATGGCGTTGAGTTAAAGGTGCGGTCAGCGATTCGAGCAATACCGCGAATTCGCACTTTACGCGCGGCTTTCATCGCAACACGAATATGACGAATGTCTTGATAGTCACCGCCTGCGACATCAAGCGTGCTGCCCGTTGTCCAGTACTGCCCTGCGTAATCTGGGTACCACATCGGCACTGAAAGTCGGTTTGAGTTCAGTAGCTTCAGCGTTGCAAGTTCTAACGCTTTGCCGTCCTTATCGGTCATCAACTCGGTACTACCAAGAACGCTACCCGTTTGCACACGCGCAGGTGAATCCGCCAGTGATACTTCTTGGTTTGCTAAACGCCCTGCGTACTTGCCGAGCGTATCTCCATCCTTGTGAACGTTTGCCACAACAGAGACATATTCGCTTGCAATACCATTCACCAGTGCAACGGTCGCGGCTTGCCATTCTTCCCATGTTTGACCTTGGTCTGGGTCGTTGTTGATGATTGGCAGTTGGCACAGTGCGCCCACTTCACGCCCTAATGAGCTTTTCAGTGTGGTACGAAGTGCAATTGCAGCCTCGATAATGGCTTTGTCGGCATCAAAACCAAGTACGAAGAACTCAAAGCTGGACGTTTCATTCGCTAGTTTGATGGCATCTTGCCAGTTATCGGCTTCATCTAGGATCATCACGCCAGCCGTCCATTCGCTCTTGCCGTTTAACTGAGCGGCTTGAACAATGGCTAAACCTTCCGCGCTTGCGCCTGTGAGTTTGTCTTCTAGGTCGGTTGTTGAATCAACGACGATGAGGTTACGGGTTGTGCCTTCCACTACGCCATGAATGACATATAGGAAGTGGTATTCCACGCCTGCAATCGGGCCGTTCATCAGGTTTAAGATTTTGATAATAACGGTAGGCCATGCCATGTTATTTGCTCCTGTTTCGCTTGAGTTCCCGTTTAATCATCATTGCCAGCCGCTTAGGGCTCACTCCGATCAATCGGCGTTCTGGTCTTCCCACTTCCCAATCACGAGCTGGCGTTTTGTTTTCCAGTTCCTGAATGGTTTTTGCCGCTTCACCCACTGTCATGTTTTCTTTAATCCATGCCAGCGTTGGCTTTTTGCCTCGCTTTTGTCGCCCTTGAGGCTTCAAGCGAAAATCGAGATCACGCAGTGCACGCGCTTGTTCTTTGGTTGCTGGGTCTGTCTGCTTAGGTTCTTTGTCTTTCTTCGCCTGTCGCTTACGGGCAGATAAACCGCTTTTTTGTGCTAATCCATGTTGATGCTCATAGGCCACTTTGCCTCGGGCACTCGGCCAACCAACATAGAGAGTTCTGTTACTGTCGCGCTGAAAGTGCTTGAGCTTTTGGGTAAACCCTCTAAGCATTTTCTTGCGACCTTTCTTGCGCCTTGACCATTGGCGACCATCGGGGTCACGTTGCGCTCGAATGTTCTTACGGGTAGTTTTGGCTATCTGAGTACCGATTCGCTTGAGCATCTTCTGGCGTGTTTTCTTATCCAGATTCAACAGAGCCAGTTGCTCTTTCAGCCTCAGATAACTGCGTTCATCCGCTTCAATCTTCAGCATTTTTGATCACCACATCACGCAGGTTCTCAGCCACCCAGATTTCGTACTCTTCAATCTTCCACTGCTTACCGCGCCAGTAGATGTTGCCGCTTTCGTCTTCCACCACTTTGATAGGCTCTTCAAAGACGATTTGAATCAGCACTTCGGCGTTCTGTTCGTCTTCCACAACCACTTCAACTTCTGGGTCTTTCAGTTCGCCTAGCTGTTCTTCGCGGTCTTGGTCGTTATCCATCAACCATGCAGCCACATTGGCAAACAACACCGCAGGGTCGTATTTCTTGAACGGCAATCGGTCGATAAGAAATTCAGCCGTATAACGTTGGTAAGCGATATCCATCCCGCGCCCCATATTGCGAGGCGAAAGAATCAGCTCGATATTGCCCATCTCTGCATCGAGCTTTTGCGCGATTTGCTTACCTACGCACTGTTCGATAAACGTGCGTAAAGCCTGCATTTTGTAACCAACGCGATAGCTCATATCAGCTCCACCGTTGCGCGACCTTTGCCAAGCATGTTGCGGACAATGCGCTCGCTCTCAGCCAGTAATTCGTTTTTGGTTTCCAATGACCTTTCAGCTAAATGGTCACCCTCTTTCTTTTGGTGCACGGTGGCGAAATCAGGTAACAGGTCAGCTTTCGCTCTTGCAAACACTGCACTTTGGTACTGGATTACAATGTGGTTTTTGCCGCCGATTTTCGGGAGTGCTTCAATGTCTTCCGCTTTGGCAATACCTTGTGTTTGGTACCCAGATTTCAGCTTGGTTAGCTGCTTATTTACTGAGGCAATGGCGTTCACAACAGCAAAGGCGATTCGGTCATCATCTTGCGCGGCAGGCGTGCCACGTAGGCGTTCAAAATCACCGGCATTCACATCAGGCCAGAAGCCATCGTTTGTGATCACGGTGTCTTGATAACTGTCATCTTTGCCGTTGAACATGCATTACCCTTTTAAATAGGTGCGCTCTAGCCACTGGGTCGACGGTATAGCAATTAACCACGCAGGTTATTGCAACCTCGCCAGCCGAGCGCGGCGGCGTAGGAGTCGTTACAATCGACCGTCTTGAATAGCGCGAATACGCTGTTCAATATCGTTAATCTTGGTTTTTACACCGATTTTTTCGTGCTTTTCTTTGGCTTTGTTCAGCAAGTCTTTTGCTTTTTCCAGAATTTCAATGTCACCGACCTGGCTTGGTTGCGGTTCATTTTTGTCATTTAGCAAGAGAGAATAACCAGCGAACTTGTACCACTTAGCTTCTAACTGCTCTGGTAACTTCCAGACAGTGGCGATTTTTTCCAGAACCTGAGAGAAGTACGGTTCAACAGAAAGTCCATTCCCTTGCTGTGCTTCTGCCCATTCAAGAACGGCGTCAGCACAGACAACAGCCCAACTTTCACGTTTGAAGTTTTCAGGGGTAGGCAAGTTCAATTCAATCGCTTTGAATAACCAATTCACCGCAGTTTCTAAGTCACCCACATCAAACAACCAGATAATCAAATCAGTGAAAATCGGGTTCTGGTAGCTTTCACCTGCTTCTAAGTAGGCTTCAGCTACTGGCTTGTATTTCGGGATGAGTACATCACGCTTGTGGTTGACCTTCTCAGCTCTTTGAACCAACTCTTTTAACTTGAGTTTGTCCTGTTCGAATTCGACCAAGCGAATGTGTAAGCTGTCGACGGTTGCAGCGGTGGCGACTTGCGCCACTGCTGTACTGCCTAACGAAGCTGCTGCGAGTAAAGCTGCTCTTTGACGAGCGATTGGACTAGCCATGAATTACCCCTTAACCCGCTACTGGTTCAACTACTGTCACTGTTTCTACAGCAGCGAACTTATCCATATTGCCGACCGCATAACCTTCCATACGGATGTGGTTATTTTCGAAACGAAGTTTGTCTTCGTTATTTTGCTGACGACGCCATTGAGTACCTTCCTGAGTCAGGATTTGCAGGTTTTTGGTTGTCGTTACCCAAATGCTGTTTGATGGGAAAAACGAAGGCGTATAGGCTTTGCGACCCGCAATTGTCTTAGCCAATGACTGAGCAGCTTTGTGCTCGCTAGGAACATTGGCAGATTCTAGTAAACGGTGTTGCTCTGCGGCCACTAAGTTATGACCAACCAACACCACCAAATCAGGGTCTTCACGATGCTGTGGCGCAATGGTTGTGTTGATAAGGTCTTGAACCAATGAATCTAGATTCTTGTACGAGTTCTCGGCGGCACCCGTTGCATCAAGATTAAGTGCAGCAATAACTTGGGCGTCTTTCTTCTCTTTAACAATGGTTAGCCAACCTTTGTTAACGTCTTGACCCAATGGGTTAGCTACTGGGTCAGTCACAACTGCAACTGACGTACCATTGAAACCAATGCGCAGCATATCCAATGCAAAGCGACGTGAAACCGCACCTTTCATGAGTTTCATCCACTCATCTTTTGAGCCAGAATTCGCCCATTGAGTCATGGTTTCCCATTTGATGTGAGCACCAGAATCGGTTTTCACCAATGTGTAGGTGTTGCCGTCTTGTCCGACTTCAACACTGAAGCGTTCAGCAGCACGACCTGTTGATAAACCATCGTCACCAACATCGACCACTTGACCTGTAATTTGTTGAACTGGTAGCAAAGCGATCATGCTTAGGAAAGCATCTGACTGCATAATTGCCTGACGGAGTTTTGTCTCCATCGGAGGTGTTAAGTTGAACTGCAATGCTCCTAGCTGAGCACCTGCATTTTCAACCACTTGGTTGCTATACGTTAAAAGACACGATGCAGCTAATGCGCTCATCTTAAACATTAGATCACCTCCACGGTGGTTGTGCCGCCAGTTTCAGCAGGACCCTGATCATCAGGACCTTGTTGTTTTAACTGGTTGAATTGTGTTGCTAACTCATCTTGCTTAGTGGCCATGCCTTTAAGCTGTTCAGTTAGTTGGCTGAATTGCTCTGCCGAGATGCCAGTTTCCTGACCGCCAGAGGTTTTTCCTTCCGGTGTGTCTTCACCGCCTGCTTCAGGTTTTTGCTGAGTGGAGAAAGTGTTGAACTTCTCTTCTAGCTCACCCTGCTTAGTACTGATGCCACCAATAGCGGTCATCACTTGATTGAACTGTTCTTGGTTCATTGGTTCTTCGTCCTCTGGCTGAGAATCAGTTGGTTCTTGTGGCTGTTCACCACCTGTAAAAAAGGCTTTGCAGTATGAAAAGAATTTGTCTGAGAGTGAGAAACAGTCGGACAGGTCGATTTCTTCTAGTCCGTCTGCTTCAAAGGAGACTTCTACTCCATTACCGCGAGAGAATTTGAGTTGCGTTGTACCTGTGGATGCTGGGGAGTCAGTCACAGCTAGACCCTCTAAATAGCAACGCCCCTCTCCCTTGTAATCGGGATTTGGTTCAATAGAGGTAAAGAGCTTCTGGCCGTCTTTGTTTGCATCCATCAAATATTGGTTTGGCGTAATTTTGGCAAACAGACGTAGCTTGTCGTCTTTTACTTCCGCTTTGAGTTCTTCAACCACACCCCAGTTCTTACCTTCAAATGGTGCCCAAGAACTGCGGTAGTGTTCCGGCCAAATGAGGGCTGTGTATTCGTCTTTTGAATACAGTGCTGCCATGTCGTTTATCCACGACTTAGTAATTTTGCGCCCGTCTACGGTGCTTCCTTCTGTGGCAACGATGACCCAATCACTGGTTTTCGACATGGTTTAAGGCTCTCACTTAATGCGGTTTTCTATTGATTTGTGGCAACCATACGCCGATAAAAAAGACCTTTCAGCCACTTGTGTTCGGGTGAATTCGGATAGAGCGAAAAACGGAATTTTCAGGAATTTTAGTAGGCGAATCAGTGTGTTTTGAGGGCGTATGATTCAGGCATGGCATATTCAGACGAAATAAAAGAGGCGGCGAAAAAACTATACCTTCGCGGCGTGCCTCCTAAAGACATTGCAACCCAACTAAAAATTAGTGGCTCACGTGTTATCTATAACTGGGCTGATAGTTTTGGTTGGGCACTTTTGCTTGATGAGCTTTCAGTAGAGCAAATGATAAATAAGCGTTTGGCAGTTCTTATCGATAAAGACGAGAAAAGCGATCAGCAGCTCAAAGAAATGAACCAGCTTATCGAACAGCAGGTTAAGCTTCGAAGAGCCGATGCGGAAATCAAAGCCAAGCTTGAACGAGCTTCATCAACACAAGATCGAAGTGGTCATCACCAAAGCAATGAACGAGGTGATGGTAAAAAGCGGGGCAGAAAAAAGAAAAACGATATAAGTGAGCTAACTGAAGATGATTTCAAACGTTGGCATGACTCGCTGTATGCCTTTCAACACACAATGCGCGAAAATCTTCATCAACGTATTCGCAATATTCTTAAGTCTCGTCAAATTGGTGCTACTTATTACTTCAGCGGCGAAGCTTTCGAAGATGCCGTTCTTAACGGTCGAGACAAAATTTTCTTATCAGCATCACGTTCTCAAGCAGAAGTTTTTCGCACTTATATCATTCGCATAGCCAAAGAGTTTTTTGATATAGAGCTGACTGGTAACCCGATCACCCTGTCTAATGGTGCAACCCTTCGCTTTTTATCTACAAACGGTAAAACAGCTCAGTCCTATAGCGGCGACCTCTATACAGATGAATATTTCTGGATTGGAAAATTCGATGAAGTTAAGAAGGTTTCCAGAGGTATAGCGACCCACAAACACTGGCGCTTAACCTATTTCTCTACTCCTTCTTCCAAGACTCATCAAGCATATAAGTTCTGGACTGGAGACGAGTGGAAGGAAGATAGACCTACCCGTAAAAATATTGAGTTTCCGACTTTCAATGAACTGCGTGATGGTGGTCGAGTATGCCCAGATAAACAATGGCGTTATGTCATTACTATGCCTGATGCCGTTAAATTGGGATTTGACCTTGTTGACCTTGATGAGTTACGAGAAGAAAACAGCGAACGAGATTTCAAGAACTTATTCATGTGTGAATTTGTTGACGGTGCCAGCTCGATATTCGAGTTCAGCAAAATTCAAAAATGCATGGTTGATTCTGGCATTTGGCAGGACTTCAAAGCTAACGATGCGCGACCATTTGGCAGCCGTGAAGTGTGGCTGGGCTACGACCCTTCACGCTCTCGCGATAACGCAGTGCTTATGGTGGTTGCACCGCCCATTGTGGCGGCTGAGAAATTCCGAGTGCTTGAGAAACATTCCTGGCGCGGTTTGAGCTTTACTCACCAGGCTGCGGAAATCAGCAAAGTGTTTGAACGCTTTAACGTGACTTACTTGGGGATTGATATCACCGGCATAGGTGCAGGTGTTTATGACTTACTGCATAACAAGCACCCACGGGAAACGGTCGCCATTCATTATTCCAACGAAAACAAAAACCGCTTAGTGATGAAGATGATTGATGTAATAGACGGTGGACGCTTGCAGTTTGATGCAGGCATGAAAGAAACCGCAATGTCATTCATGGCGATCAAACGAATACCAACCAACAGCGGCAATATGATGACCTTTAAAGCTGACCGCAGCGAAGTGGTTGGCCATGCCGATGACTTCTGGGCATTATCCCACGCTCTCATTAATGAGCCTTTAGACCACGCAACCAAACGAAAATCAACATGGGCGTTAGCAGCATGACAGAACAACTTGTACAAACAGAAACCGAAGAAACGAGTAACAAATCGGTCTATAGCTTTGACTCTCACGCAGAGCCTGTTGATTCCAATAGTTGGATGACTCGCTATTGTGAACTGGCTTATAACGATGCTGACGATTACTGGGAGCCGCCTATTTCACTCAAAGGCTTGGCAGACATTGCCAACGCCAACGGCTATCACGGTTCACTATTGAAAGCTCGCGCCAACTATGTGGCTGGCCGTTTTATTCAGGGTGGAAATCTTCCCATGTTTAAGATGAACAATTTCGCGTGGGACTATTTTGGTTTAGGAATGGCGGCGTTCGTGAAGATTCGTAATTACTTAAAGCAAGTGATTGCTCTTGAGCCCTTGCCGATGGTGCACATGCGTAAACGCAAAAACGGGGATTTCGCCCAACTGCTGCCAGAATATCAGCAAAAAAATTTCAAAAAGAATGATGTGATATTTGTTCCCCAGTATGACCCACAACAACAGGTGTATGGGTTACCTGATTACTTAGGCAGTATTCAAAGCAGCTTATTGAATACTGATGCTACCTTGTTCCGTCGTCGCTACTACTTAAACGGTGCACACATGGGATTTATTTTCTATGCGACTGACCCGAACCTGAGTGAAGACGACGAAGAAGCACTGAAAGAGAAGATCGCCAGTTCTAAAGGTATTGGTAATTTCCGCAGTATGTTCGTAAACATTCCAAACGGTGCCGAAAAAGGGATTCAATTGATTCCTGTTGGTGACATTGCCACTAAGGATGAGTTTGAGCGTATCAAGAATATTACCGCGCAGGATATTTTTGTCGGTCACCGTTTCCCAGCAGGTATGGGCGGCATGATTCCAATGCAGGGAGCAAACACACCAGACCCCATAAAAGTGAGCAGTGTCTATGACCGCTACGAAGTGATTCCGGTGTGTAAGCGCTTTGCAGATGCGATCAACAGTGACCCGGAGATTCCGAAGTCACTGCATTTGAAGTTTGATATAGAGTTAACTGACAGTCAGTAACTTCTTAACCGATTCATACCCATGTTTAGGCATGGGTTTGCTTTCTTTAAGGTACTCAAATATTAACCTTGGGTGAACGATTCCTCTTTCATGACCAATGAAGAGATCATATGTTTCTTCAATTCGCTTCAAGTTCACAGCAGCAATACTTGAGTCAAACGGTGACATCATCCACCGCAATTCTTCTATTTCATCTGGTGTAGCCATTTCCATAATCTTGTTACCTTGAAATCAATTCAAACTGTACAAAAACACAGCTAGTTGACGTATGATTAGTAAGTCAGTCAATTAGCTAGGTTTTTTGTTTATGCGCGTGATATGCCCTGAATGCGGATGTAAAAGTAATATTCAGAAGTCGAACAGGCTGTCGAACAGCCATGCCGATTTGTATTGTTCATGTACTGACCCAGAATGCGGTCATTCCTTTGTTATGAACCTTTCGTTCAGCCATTCCCTTAGCCCGTCTGCGAAAACAACTAGCCAGTTGGCTTTTGATTTGGTGAAGGCGTTGCCGCCAGAGCAGCGACAACAACTTAAACACCAACTTAGCATGCTATAAACGAAACGCAGGGCTTTCTTGTTCGTCTGCCATTTCAATAATGGATTGAATGGTTTTCACGTCACTCGCTTCCACCAAATGAGGGTTGTCTTTAATCAGCAGCCCTAAAAGATAAACGCCTACTTCCCCACGTCTGTTCGTGCTCGTACTGAGCGAAACCCCATCCAAGACAACATCAAGAGCGTGTTTAAATCGTTGTTTTTGTTCTGACATATCAATACCCTCACCAACACAATTGCAAGAATACTGTATATTTAAACAGTATAAAAGTGCGTTATTTACAGTGAGGGAATTTTCGCGATGTTGATCATTGTTCAGTTTGGTGTTCATAGCTGTCTCCCGTTTACGATTTAGAGCACCTTACCAAATTCAATTTAGATTCCTCCTGAACCAGTAATAGGATCAGCGTTTGCTAAATTCGAATGAAGTTTAGGCGCAATTATGCTTTAAAAAAACTTATCGCGTGGGGAGGTTCAAAAGGAGGGTTAACTAAATATCTGGAACTTTGACTTTAGTGTCAACGTATAATTTCACCCTAAAATACGGCGGCACCGTAAATAAGTTAATTATACTTAACATTCAATACGTTAAAGAGTATACACATATATGTGAAACTCATATTTGTAACGTGATTCACGTTTTTAAATGCAACAAAAACCGCCTTTCAGCGGTCTTTTAATAGATAAAGAACGTTATTTAAACTTTGCTAACATGCTATAGAGTGCTGCACTTTGCATTCGAATTGATATTTGATTTTCCAGTTCTGAAACCAAGTTCTTTGCGGCTAGCATTTTCTCAAACTCAGATAAGTCAGTTTGCTGCGATAAGTTAGAGCGAAGCTCTTTAGTTGCTGCATCTACCGCAACTATGTTTATTTTTTCTTCTGGCATGGTTATCCCTCAACTCTTGGCAACTTAATAGCCTTCCAATGCGTGGCATTAACCGGAATAGCCTCTCCAGTATCGTTCCAAATAAACTCTTCGTTATAGAAGCAGTAGTAACAATCTGGCCAGCGTTCTTCACCATCGAACACATCAACAAAATCAGACGTTGATGCCTTACTATTTTCTTTAGGTGGCAAACGTTCTAGCACTGAAACCCATCCATCGGCATTTATTTTCGGTTCACCGTTAGGCATATTCATCAACTTTGCTTTGACTTCATCATCACTAATTATGGTTGTTTGCATATCTGATGGATATTCCCAAATGCCATCATCAGCAACTAACACCTTGGTACTTGTTCCGGTTTCAACGTCTCTCGACACAGCTAGCCCAAGCGGATGCAATATTTCACGATTGATTCGTTCAATAAGCCCAAGTCCTGACATTTGATTCCAGTTTATTGATTTCATGGTGTGCTCCTTAGTGCATTCCAAGCATGATTATTTGTTGGGTATGTTTCTTGATTAGCTCCAAAGCCATGCCTTTAATCACTGGATGACAGTACGCTGGAGAATCTACGTAAATTTTCTCGAATACTTTCGATTCAATGGTTTTCCTTAAAAGAGCCATATTTTCGCTACACACCACCAAAGCTTCAGATTCTGCATACATCTCTTCTACCTGTTCAGTTGGAACAAGGATAAGGTCATTCTCGGTAGCCTGACGCATGATGAAAGTTGACGTACCAACTTGACGACCAACGTTGATGTTGACCGTGCCAAACTGATAAACAAACTCTCTCGGCTCGTAGTATTTATCGTGCCCATCTTTCAACAGGCTATTGGTGTAAGCCGTGTTCATGTCGATCACGGATTTGTATGTATCTGTTATGTCAATCATTTGCTCTCCTTACACCAACGGCCAGCTATCCACATATTCAAAATGTGAAAGCTCTGGTTGTTGGTAGTTCTCTTCAGTTAATGGGATTTGCTCCGGTTCTGGCTCGGTTGTTTCACCTAACCAACTTAAATCTGGCTTGTATTCGTTGCGGTAAACGATTTGGTCTGGGCGTCGTTGTCCATCGCCAAGGTTTAACTTGACGCTTTTCTCTTCTGTAACCCTTACCCAGTGACCTTGAAGTAGATGCTGACGTATGTTTTCGGTGAAATCATGGTCAGTTATCAGCCTGCTTATCTCGTATTCCACTAATGGATCTAAAGGTCTTTCGTTATCACTGGTAACTTGTTCGCCCGGTGGGTGCGTACAGTTATTGACAGAACTCCAAGGGGCACCTGCGGTGCCTGAAAGAGCAAGAGCCCCCGCTTCAGCTTGGTCTTGCCCCGTACCTTTCTTCTGAATCGTCCAGACCCTAGTGCGGGTTTCTACGGTTTCATCTGGTGTGGTAAAGCCCTTAATCTTGCGAACGTCTTCCCCGTGAGGTGAAGCGAATGGAAGTACTTCGTATGAATTGACGATCAGCAATTCGTCACGCTTAACGAATGGACCACCTTGACCCATGATGTAACCTTGCCAGTTACCTTGGTCGGCAGCTTTTAGTGTGTCGGTAATGCTCGCATCATCGCTTTTCATTGATGATTCGTAGCTCTCACCAACCATCTGCGCCAACTCTTCAGATTGGTATCTATTGCCGATGAACATCACCAACTCTTGGTTGGTGATTAAATGGCTTGGTTTGATAGGACCCGTAATATCGCGGTGCAACGTAAAATAGATTTGGAGAAGGTCAGCACGCTCCTGCATGAACAGGTATTCCATAAAGGCTTTTTTGTTCTGATTAGCAAAGCGGCGCAGTTCGCGGTACGTGGTAACAGGAGCACCACCAAAGAACTGAAACTGGCGGATGTTCCAGCGGCTTTTCCATGCGCTAACGTGCTTCGCCATGTCTTTTGCTTTTCGGCCTTCTTCCTTGCCTGTTTCTGGATTGATTTCGACGGTTTCATCCGCCAAATCTTCATCCATTGCGTAACCGTCGATGTTCTTTGAAATGTACTTAGCGATGTAGCCTGTCGCAGTGCCTTTCTCTGGGTCGATTTCTTCAATGTCACAACGTGGCGTGTGATCAAACTTCCCTTCTTTATTGAAAAGCTCGTGCTTGTCTTCTTCGGTTGCGTATTCAACAAAGATTTTTGTTATTGCGGCTTGTTCTTCAGGTTTCACCCAAATCAACAGGTGCCAGTGTGGCGTGCCGTCATGATGTGGTTCAGCAACGCGAACACCAAACCAACGCAGTTCCAAGCGCCCCAATTTGGCGCGGATTTTTTGCCAGACATTATTCAGGTAGATTTGAGCATCACGCGGGCTTGCTCCGTTCCAGTGTGGAACGAAACCGCCTCTTTGATAGCTGTTGTGATATTTAGAAGGAGTTGTCAGGGTAAGAAACAAACCTTGCAAACCCAGCTCGTTCCCAATGTCTTCGCAACCACGGCAGCGAACCATTAGTTCATGACGACGAATCGCAGGATTAGAAACACTACGCAACACCATATCTGCAAGGTCTGTTGTTTCCTGTGTTTCTTCGTCAAACAATTCACACTGCTTGATGAATTCCCAGTTACGTTTTAGCTGTTCTTTGTGTTCACGAACACAATCATAAGAAGCGTACGGTGATGCTTTTGACGATACCTGCCCCATAGCAATGGCTAAGTGCTCACGCATAATTTTGCGTATTTTAGTGAGGCGATTAAACCACCATTTGTCACTAATCAGTTTTGATATGTCTTGCAGGGCAGAAAGCTCAGACTGATGTTTGTATTTGCGAGGCGGCTTGATACCAAATGAGTTAGCAACAAATTCAGCCATTTGTTCATAGGTAAACACCACGGCCATTTCAGTGCCTAACGTTGTTTCTGCATGGTATTTACTGCTTTCGATTTGGTAGAAACGATCGACAATTTTAGAGATGGTGAATGCCATCTCTTTAAGTTCTGATTGCTCTAACTCTGCCAGTATTTTTGTGACTGGCGGTTTGCGGCTTGTTGGTTGGTCAAAATCAAAACGCTGTTGAAAGTTGCTTTGCTCAGTGTCGGCATCCCCTTCGCTGAGCAAATAAACCTTGTGTGTGGTTGGCAATTTTTTGTATTGCGCTAGAACGAGTTTTGCCCGCTTTGTAGCAGGCTCCATTTTGTCACGCAGATAGGTGTTCGCTGCGTTTCTACCTTTGGATTTGAATATTTGCTTATAACGATTAGCAAAATATTTCATCAGGTAGATAGGCAGGTCACTGAAGAACTGGTTCTCTGTTCGCCACTGATGGTCATGAGGGTTTAGGAGGTATAAGTCCCTTTCAATGAAGTTCTGATCATCAGGTTCAACCAACGCAGGTTTATAGCCATGAGCAATACAGGCAAGCCCCTCATCAATAGGTGAATGAGGGACTTTCCAAGGTTGCTTTAATGGTTTTACTGCTTGGTAGTAGGTCATGCTTTAGTCTTCACCTGAAACGGGAAGAAACAATGCTTTTCTGCTGCGTGCGCACCGCCGCCTGTGCGGAATGAAATAAACAGTCGAGGAAGCTCTTTATTGCGAACTGTTTCTTTAACTTCCTTACTAGCTAACGTCGCTTTCCATAAGTCGATACCTAAAACACGCTGGATATTGGCAATATCACCACTTGATAAACACACATCACCTTTTGGTTTCTTCAATGTGTCCAAGACTTTTTGCATGTCATCAATGGCTTTCTGTTCTTGTTTGTTAAGTTTCATTCGTCACCATCCTCAACAAGCATGACTCCATGCTCAGTTGCTACTGCACCTGTGATAACAGAGCCATCTTCAGTTCTAACCAAACCAAACTGTTCAGCCTCTTGAATCGCTTCGCGCAGTGCTTCAACTGCTTTTTGCATTTCACTATTCATACTTCCCCCAACTCCTGAGTTGTCACCAACATGTAGCCGCCTTTGTCGCGGCCTTTGCTAATCATCCCGCTACCGAGCGGATGCATAACGACACAATCAAGATCACGGCAGGCTTGGTTTACTGCGTCCTGCATTGAATCAAAGTCACCAACCATTACGTTGGCGACCTCTTGAGTATTCGAATGACGAATAACCACCCCCTCAGGGTTTAGTTCTACTGCTGTGTATTGCATGGTTCGCACTCCACCAAAGTTGGGCCATCACTCACAATGAGCGCTCCTTCATCGTCAAACTGGAACAATTTCCCACGGTAAAGAACGCCAGCTTCAGAGAAGAAGTAGTCAGCAACTTCATCACTCTTTGAGGCTTCTTCATGCAGAAAATCAGACATTTGGTTCTGTGCTGACTTATGTTCACGTTGTTTTGCATGAGCTACCGCTAGCGCTTCCTGTTGTTCAATTCCGCTTTCAATAACTGCGTCTAATAAACCTTTAATGCTTGGTGAAATAACTAATGTGCTCATCGTTTACCCCTTAAACTTTGCGAGTGCTTCGTTGAATCGGTCAGCGTCCATCCAAACTATCAACGCTGTTTTCTTGTCATTGACTAAGTCAGTAGCCCCAAGTCCGTCCGTTTTGAATTTGATGGTTGTAAGCCCTTTGTTGTATTGAGCTGATTCCATGCATGAGTGAAGTGCTTGAACGGTGACGTTCTCATCACCGATTTCTTTGATAAGTTCGCTTAATGAAGCCATATCAAATAGCCTCCAAAGATTTGCTACCGTGTAGAGGTGCGCATTCTTGCCACCATTGCTTCATGGTTTGGTTGAGGTTGTAACTGCGAACACATGCCGATACGAAGAACAGCGCACGAATGGCACCAACGGCTTGATGATGTGAAGCGGCGTCGGTGGTTTGGTTGAACACTACAACCCAGTAAACCCACCACGCTTTGATGAAGTCTTCCAGTGATAGCGCCTGCTCAGTGCCGTTCACGTTCACCAACATGGCGCGAGTTGAATCAAGCTCCAGCATCAAGCCTTGGCTTGATTCAACCGGATTAAATACGCGAGTGAACTGTTCAATTTTGCGCGTAGTGAAACCTTCCGAACGTAAGCCGTATTCGAGGTCTTTGCGGTAAATGGTGATAGTGCTCATTTCGAGTCCTCCCCAATTTCACGACCGCAGAACGGGCAGTAAGAACAGAACACCTTCACTTGCCCTTTCGAAAGGTTTGCCGCTGGTGTTTTGTCTTTCTTTATCTTGCGATAGGTGTAGTTAATTTGAGGGTTAACTGGCACATGGTCTCTATCACTTAAAATGAAAGAGTGACCTTCCCAGCTAGCTTCAAAGTCAACAACACCTTCTGGAAGCTTTTCGATAATATGCGCTTTCATGGCTTCCAATGTTTCGTCAAAACAATTGCACTTACCCATGAGTCACCTCCGCATTTGCTTCGGCTTGTTCACGGGCTTCAATGATGAGTTCGGTTAATTGGCTTTCTATGGAAAGGAGTTTTTCTAGAGGGCTAGGTTCGTGTTCGTATTTGTGCTCCAACCAGACCGATTCACTTAATAGTCTGTCAGGTTTCGGCGCTTTATCACTCCAGTCAGTGTCAATATCAACCGCCCAAACTCGAACCGTTTGTACATTACCGTTAATATCAATAAACACCTGAATCACATCACTGTTTGATAGCGCCAGTACATTGATAGCGTGGATAACGTCAAAGATTTCACGCTGCTTTATAGTGGTTACCATGTCTTGAGCGAAGTCTTTCATTGCTTCGCTTTCATCTTCAAAATTGACATCAAAGTCAGCAACGATTGGGCGTGGTAATAAGTTACTCATTGCCAGTATCAACTGACGTTGATTGCTCATTGAAAGGTCATTGAAACGCTGAATTTTAGCCATTGTTTGACGAGTTTCAGCCAGTAGTTCTCTGGCTTCATTTCGATACTGTTCTGCTAATACAACGTCGCTAACTTTCGATACTTGCTCGTGTTGTATGTGTTTTTGCTCTTCCATAATCAAAGCTCCTACGCTTAATTTGGGTAAAAAAAGCCCTCCCTCAATCCGAAGAAATCGAGAGGGCAAACGGCTTGGCTAGGTATATTTGGTGTTAAGACCAGCGCTGATTAACGCGCTTGGCTTGGGTGTTGATTCGTGCCAGCTCAAATTCAATACGCATCTTTCTCTGCTGGCTTGTGTCTTCGTGGTTTGCTTCGGCTGTGAGTGCTTTGTGCTGTTCACGCAAACGCTTTAACTGACTTTCTTTCAAGTCACTGCGTACCTTTTGCAATGCAGCTAACCCTTTGGCTTTTTGCTCTGCGTTCAAGCTGTGAAATGGCATATCAGGACAAGCCTTGTGACATGCTGGTTTTGAAGTTTGGATAGCAACTGACATAGTTATTTCTCCTAAGCTAAACCGGGAACTGGTGCACCGTTCATGACAAAATCGACACCCATGCTTAGCAGTGGTGACATGCCTGTAGTGCGGTTTTCTAAATCGGAAATGAGTAAAACGAGGTTGCCAACTGCGGCTTGGGCAATGGCGAGTGTTTTGCGTTTTTGGCTGCGTGGATAACGGCGCTCTTGATTGAGCTCTAACACGCTGCCAGAAAGTTGACCTGTGAGGTTCGAGTGTTCAAGGATACGTTCAACTAAGCTTTTCGCCTGTTCCTCTACTGGTACCGATGCCGTGACCAAACCAAGATCACCCAACAATGTGTTGATGATGGTGTAGTCGTTTGATTCTTTGCACAGCAAAGCCAGTTCTACTGGGCTTAATACATGCGGCTGCGCTGGGTTGAGTTTGTTTCGCAACATGGTGCCTTTTATGCCGATGCGCTGAGCGAGTTCTTCCATGTTGTGGTTAACAGCGAAATCACTACAAACAGCGTTGTAAGATTGCTGTTTGCGTTCGCGTAATTCGCACATAGCGATGTTTGCATCCATGTTTAACAATCTCCTATGCGATATAAGTTAAAAACGGCGGCACGAAAATGACTGCAAGTGCGAACACATGCAGCCACATCGGGCAAAAGGATTTAGTCGGTAACAGGGAGGAAAGGCGCATGGCATCAACCCAACACTTCTAAAGCTTCACGAGCAGCTAGCTCATTCATAGCAATTAAGTTAACGAGTGGTTTTTCTTTTGGTGCGGTCTTCTTTTTGATGATGATTTTGCCTTTACGGGCGTAATCTCGAATTGTATCAATAGGCATTCCAGTGGCACGTGAGTACTCTTCATACGTCACAAACGGCACTGGTAGAGCTGGGCTATATGACAGCATAGTGATATCCTACTTAGTTGATTTAATAACATTTCACTGTACTCATGATTATTCGCAGTAATCTTGAGATGTGATGACTATAAATCCCAAATGAGTTTTTGTAAACGATCAAATGAGCTTTGATTGTTAATTTTTGAGATTTGAGTCTAATTATCTTTCAGGAATCACATGGCTGAACAAAATCAAATACCAGCATACGACTACCTAAAGGGAAGTGAATTCACTTCAAAACTCAAAGAAGTTTTAGGTTGTCGGGATTTTTTGGAACTATCTAAGATACTGGATGTGCCTAAGTCGACTTTTAGCACTTGGAACATGCATGACAGAACGTCACATGAATTGATGGTCAGACTTCATTTGGCAATGGGAATACCAATTGAAGAGATGGCACTAAAGCCAGAAGACAGAAAGGGAACTGCAAGCGGTAATATCTCTGAAAGTGCAGCGAATTATCATAGCGCTGAGCGTTTGGTAATTTCTCAGCATGATTCAGTAATTCTCAAAAGCTTTTGCCTGACAAATGGAAAGCTTCTAGACACTGGCGAAGTGCCGTATCCAGTTCGCCGTATAAATGGCTTTGGTTTAGAGAAAGCAGACCTAATTGAAATTGAAACCAACCAAAGTGTTGTGCTTGTCGATAAGAAAGAGAACGACGCAATGAATGGCAATTACCTGATTGCCATCGACGGCCGCTACTCCATCAACCAAGTTCAACGCCTACCCGGCAAACTGGCTATTGCTTTCGACGGACAGACTATTGAAGTTCAGGAAAGTGATATTGAGGTTATCGGGAAGGTTGTTTTAGAAACAAAACTTAAATAATAAAAATTGGCTAGGGAATGGTTATATGAGAAAAGTTTATTTGCTTCTTGCAGGATTATTAGCATCACCTGCTTATTCAGCCACCTCAGACTGCGAGTCTGCTTATTCGATACTTGGACCAAGCGTTCCTCTGGTAATTGAGGCAATAAAACTCCACAACGCAAATGCTGACTACAAAACTATTGCTCAATGGAGATCTAAAACATTTAATCCTCAAATTGAAAAAATCATTGATGCAAACCAATTGTCACCCCAAGACATGATGAACCCTGAATTAGAAATTACTCGCGACGCATATAACGACGTAATGATGCGTGCAAAAATCTTCGTAGACCAAACCTACGCTTATTCCAAAGGCACTGTCGATGCAACAGCGGTTAGCGAACAGCGTGAGATCATTAATAACGTGATACAACAGTACAAAGTGAAGTGTGTTAAAACTTCATAGAGATATTAATTAGCAATCGAACTACATTTTAAAAAATAAGCTAAATAGATCTTAAAAAGACAATAATAATTTAGATAGAGGCTAGGTTGTGTATGAGTCAAATGACTATTAATGATATTCGGCGAATAATTGAGCAAAGCCAGAACAATAATCTTATGGGTGGTAATGTAATTAAGTCTGGTTTGCACAAGGACAAATCAGGCCAAGCCCACCAATATGATATATCGCGAGGGTGGTCAGACAGTCTTGCTTGGCAATGCAATACTTCTTGGGGACAATTCAACTTAAAAATCCTCCAAAACATCGATTCTCGACCAATTAGCGAGGACGAAAAACATCAGCTAATTAGCGATAGTAGCTTAGAAGATATCCACTGGAACTGGTTAGCAAAACATGCGCATTACTATTCATCTCAGTTTGAGTGGTTCTTCGTTACCATTAATGGAGAACCACAAGCAGCCTGTCTGATTTACCATCCAGAGAATGGTGCCTTAACTTCAGCCCCTATCTTCTACATTGAATACTTAGCGGTTGCCCCGTGGAATAGGCCAAATCTAGTAGCAGAACAGAGATTCAAGGGCATTGGGCCAATTCTTATTAAAGAAGTTATTCACTTCGCTAAAGACACGTTAGGACTTACCGAAGGCTTTTCGCTACATTCTCTTCCTAAAGCACAAAGTTTTTATACAAAAATAGGGATGCAAGCTATTTCTGCTAAAGACAAAGACTCATTGGCTTATTATGAAATGGGTAAAATTCAACTTGCTAAATTTCTGGAGGCTTAAAAATGCCTAATAGTAAATTTGACTCATTAATAGTTAATGCGAACCCGTCTAGTTCAGCTGAAAGTATTTTAAGCGCATTTCATAAAAGCAAAGAGCATTTGGATAAACTCCCGCCCAAACTGAAGAAAGATAAAGACTTAGTCAGGCTCAAGCTTTTTCAAGAGATAGGACATCAAGAGTCTAATAACTCTTTCTTTAGGAAAGCTGATCAGGTTAATACAGCTTTGGTCAACCTTTGGTTAAGTAATGTCAAACAACTAGCAAATCTATTTGTTTCGATTAACCAGCTCTCTGAATTCAAAGGCATAACCAAAGAGGAACTTGCTGAAATAGCAACGCTTAATGTTGAACCAAGAAACATCCTGTTGTTACCACAACTCCTTGCTGATAAAGGTATCGTATTAGTTATCGAATCATCGATTAAAGGATTAAAAACAGACGGTGTTGCATTCAAACTTAGATCTGGTCACCCAGTAATTGGAATAAGCTTGCGATACAAGCGATTAGATATGTTTTGGTTCACTTTGATGCACGAGCTTTCTCATATATGCCTGCATTATGACAAGCTTGATGATTACATTATTGATGATTTTGAATCAAAAAGGGACAACATCACAGAACAGGAAGCCGATAAACTGGCCGGAAACTCATTAATCCCTAGACACATCTGGAGGACTTGCCCTGCCAGAAAAAACTTCAATCAAGTGGAAGTCGAAGCATTTGCTAAAAAACATAATGTCCATCCGATTGTTGTGGCTGGGCGTTTACAAAAAGAACTAAAAGCAGAACATATTCTTGCGCAGTATGTTAATAACGTCGATGTTAGGGAGCTAATAGAAAATGAATAAATACACACCATTTTTAAAATTCAAAGGGAGTGAGTTCGGCGCGTTAAAGCTACTGGAAAGAGTTGAACTCGCAGGCATTACACCATTCTTTGATTTAGCGACTAAGAAAGATATTACTGACCAAGATATCGAGAATACGATCACCAAAGGTCTAAGAAAATACGAGTTAAATTTTCAAGGTTGCCCTCGATTCTATATTGATGATTTTGACTTAGATGATAGTCATCGCATTAATGGCGATATCGTATATAACTTCTTTATAGATACATTCCAAAGTATAAACTTTATTCCAGTAGTAGGGCTCGACAGAACACCTGACCGAATTAGTTCTCTGCATGACCCATTAATTGGTAGTGACACATTCGCTCTCCGATTAACTAAAGAGGATTTCAAAAGCTATGTTCTATCTGAAGATGACATAGCTGATATCATGAATGAATTTTATGTCGGCGATTCGAAACCTTATAGCAAGGTGCACTTGATTATTGATTGTCGTGTTTGTGTGGAAGAGAACGCAGTAGAGCTAAGCAACCTTATAGCCAAATTTATATATGATATTTGCCAAGATTATAAGTTTGAAAAAATCATTTTGACTGGTTCGTCTATTTCGGTCAATTACATCGACAATGTTGCATCAGGCCAACGCAATACAATCGATAGAATTGAGTGTGCCATCTACAACGCTGTGACAAGCATGCTAGAAATCAAAAATATTGAGTTAGGTGATTACACAGTGATAACACCAGACTATTCTGACGTGGATATTCCTCCAGCCGCATTGCGCAAAGTCATGACCCCAAAAGTAGTTTATAGCTATGACACCTATCAGCATTTTCTACGCGGCAATGCAATAGAGTCTCACCCAGATGGCGCAGGTCAATACGATACGCTTTGCTTAGAACTTGTAGGTAAAGGATTTTTCCGAGGCGAGAACTACTCTAAAGGCGATGAGTATATCGTTAAAAAATCGAAGAAAATTGGAAATAACGCTCAACCTGCATTTATGAACAAGCATCTTATCAATGCTCACATAACATACATGTTGAACGATTACTAAGATACAGGAAGTTCCCTAGTTGCTAGTAGGTTTGCAATTGATCGGCTAATTTCAAATTTACTTAGCTTATCAGCAAGCTCACTAGCAAACTCTCTCTTCCCTATTTTATCTGAAATGTTAAGTTCTAACTTACTGCTCATGTCAGTAAGTTCACTTTTCCAAAGAGTTGATAGCGCTAATACTTTATCGAATTCTTGATTATTAGTAGCTTTGCGAACATATCGAAACCTTACAGTGTCTGACTTTCGATAAGCTACAATAATTCCCCAAAATTCTGGGGCTTTGTTGAGCGCTTCTTCAAGTTTTTTCTCGGTGGTTACAAGAGTGATTTTATTAAACACCTTATTGTAAAAAGCACCTTGTTTTAGGATTCGATCAATCTTGTCATTATCGCCTTTAATTTCATAGCAATGAGCTTCGTTGTGAATACTAACCACATCTGCAATAGCATTGCCTCGATGAACATGAAGCTCTTCAATTATTTTTCGTGGTTCAGAAGCTTTTGAATTAAGAAAATTAATTAAGTTAGGTCTGATATCAGCATCATTTAACAACAAGTTGCTACCTCCTATTTGGAAAGGCGACATTATAAAGAATAGACTAGCTTATTCAACAACTGAGAAAAACGATGAGCGTACGAAATCTCAAAGATGGACACAAAAAACCTTGGCTTTGTGAGTGCTATCCACAAGGCCGCACTGGTAAGCGTGTTCGTAAACGCTTCGCCACTAAAGGTGAAGCGGTTGCCTTTGAACAATTCACCATGCGAGAGGTAGACGACAAGCCGTGGTTAGGTGATAAACCAGATCACCGTCGTTTGAGTGAACTACTTGAAGTATGGTGGCAAGTACACGGCCACACGATAAAGTCAGGCAAAACCATTCACAGAAAAACAGCCCTGACTATCAAGGAACTCGGCGACCCTATCGCTTCTACTTTTACTGCGCGTCACTACTTGGAATTCAGAGCAAGCAGGCAAAGCCATGTTTCTAAACATGGTGTTCAGTCTCTATCACCTGTTACTCAAAACAACCAACTCGCTTTACTGCGTGGCATGTTTAACCGGCTTAAAAAGTACAAGCAGTGGAACCACCCTAACCCACTGGATGAAATCGACAACATTAAAACCGATCAGCGTTCACTTGCTTACTTACACAAACAAGACATTCCTGAATTTCTTAATACGATTAAGCAGTTTGATGACGGGAAAGTATCGGTTTCCATTCCTCAGATTATTCTGATTGCGAAAATATGTTTAGCCACTGGGGCTCGTATCAGTGAAGCGCTATCACTTAAGTGCTCTCAGGTTTCTAAGTACAAGCTGACGTTTATTGAAACTAAGGGTAAGCGTATTCGCTCGGTACCAATCTCAGAAAACCTGTACCGCGAAATTATGGATATGGCTGTTAACGACCGTGACGTGTTTAGTACTACGTACGCATCCGCACACCACTACATCAAAAAAGCATTACCTAGCTATGTTCCAAAAGGGCAAGCAACCCACGTTCTGCGGCATACTTTCGCCACTCACTTTATGATGAACCGTGGCGACATCCTCATTCTGCAGCGCATTCTAGGCCATCAAAAAATAGAACAAACGATGGTTTACGCGCACTTCTCACCAGACCATTTAATACAAGCAGTACATCTCAATCCGCTAGAAAACTAGTGGCGGCAAAATGGCGACATCCATCATCAAACCTCACTAACATACACCTATATAAGCAATATTTTGTAGTTTCACAGGTTTGGATTAGTCACGTTCCATTGTGCATACAGCTCAGAAACAAAAAGATAATTTCATTTAATAACAGGTAGTTAATTTAAATTTGAAATTTAAGAAAGGACTTTAGAAAGGCTTTTGCCCGTTATACTAAACAACAGGCAAAAGAAAAGCCCCTTAATATTTGTATAACTGCACACCCATTTACTATCAAATACTTATAATAAATTAACCATGTTAATGGCGACAAAGTGGCGACACATTTGATTTAAAGTCACTTGTGGCGACACTAATTTCATCCTGAAAAATCACGGATTTTGTCTGGCTCATTTGCTCCTGTTCGGGCTCACAACACTACCGATCACCACGAAACAAATTGCAAAAAGGTTTTTAAGTGCGAATTCACTTTGAAGCCTTGCTGTGATTGGCTTGCGCTTTACCAAATCAGATCATTAAAAATCACGCGAGATCTTTCTAAAACGTCACGTAAAACAGCTCAATCATTTAAATTCAAAGAGTTACAACCACACGCGCGATCTTTTCAGATCATTGTTTTTGCAATTCTTTGCAAATAATTTCAATTTTCGAAATTTTATTTAGGCTGATTTAAGGCGTTTTCTATGGTTTCAGTCATTCGCTAAGCCCCTTATAGCTTAAGGCTTGGCGCTTTGTTTGGTCTTTTCGTCCGTAGGATAAATTTCGCGGAAAGAAAATTGCGAAAAAAGTGATCAAAAAACCTCGCAGGCGGGTGTAGAGGAGCGCGGATTCCGTGGGTAAAAGGCTCGATTACGTGAGCCTACCGCTCTGGTTTGCTCATGGCGTGGTGTTAGTGCTTTGGGTAGTGGGTGACGTGCAAAAAGAAACGCAGCCGTGTGGCTGCGCTTTGGTGTGGTTTATGTGGCTACTGAATCGGCCAACTTCCTGCGGAACTGCCACTTGCAACGTTGGCTTTGGCGTTGGCTTGTATCTCATCAACTACGGCATTTGCTATTGCTGTGGCTAGTTCGTCGGCTTTGGCGTGGCTGCCTGTGGTGGTGAAGCCTTGCCCTTTTAGTTCGGTGATGATTCTGTCTTTCAGTGATGATTTACTTAGGGCCATTATTTACCTGCCTTAACTGTGGTTGATAGGTCGGAATGCGGTAGGCCAGTGAATGCGCAGATACAATCGCCCTGCACTACGCCTTTGCCGCCGTTCATTGTGATTAAGTCTGCGGTGAAGCGCATGTTCTTGGCGCTGGCTTCCCAGTCCTTTTCCATTGTCTCTAGTCGATTGCCCATCACTTTCAGTTTGTCATCTTGAGCAATAACGATATTGCGCAGTTTACCGATCACAGAGACCAGTTCCCCTGCAGTTGCTATGTGCATGTTGCCTAAGCTGCCAAGTTCTAGGTTGTCACCTGCCAGTATTTCTACTGCGCCTAACGCTTCAATAACCTTTTTGCCTATGATGTTCTCAGAGCTATGCCCTTTCACATCAAGGGTATGGCTACCTAGTTCCGCAATGTATTTCGCGGCTTTCTCAATCCGTTGATGTGACTGAGTGGTAAAGGTTTGGTCTGTTTTATCGGTGATGTTGCCAGCGGCATCAATGCGTCGGCTTACTTCTTCGCGTTGCTGTTGAAGCTGTTCACCTGGGGCAATGGTTGGTAGTGCGTAATCACGACCGTAGATGCCTCGAATAATTGGGCGATCACTTCGACCATAAGCAAAAGCGATTTCAACTACTGTGCCTTCCAATGGGTACGCCAATAAACCCGATTCATGGCCGCTCATGTTAACCGGCAGAGGAATGGAGCGATAAACCGGAATGGTGATGTCTGGCAGCATGTCTTCATCGAGAACCTGAACATCAATGGCGTAACGTGGGCGAAACGGGTCAGCCGTTTTCCCTGCGGTTGCATTGTCACGCACGGCTTCTACTCGTCCGAATATTGGCAAGTGATAGCCTGCCGCCACTTCTGGCAGCATATCGGCCATTTCACGCTGTTTGGCTGATTGGGTGTTGTCGTTCCAATAAGCTGTCATTTCATCGCCAATCAGATCTAGGCGTGTAATGCGTTTATCAAATGCCACTCGACCGGGGCGAAGCATCGGGAACGGTACGAACGTGACACTGTTACCATTCTGACGTGATGTGAATTCGTGCGGAATGGTCATTGGCTTGTCATTGAATCGGCTGTCTTGGTATGAGCCTGCAAAGATGGTTTGGTCGGTATCTTGGTACCAGACAAAATCCGCGATTTCGAACGCTTTACCTATTTTCGCTAGGCACTGATAGCCATCACCCTGACTGACAAAATTAGGGATTACGCGAGTGGTGTATTCAGCATCGGGCAAGTTGAACTCTAAACCTGTTTTGGTACTGACTATCGCAAAAATATCACCCATTGTTGGGTGTTCAATGCTTATCGGTAACGGGTTCGCCAACGCTCCCGCCAGTTCTTTCACTGTGAGTTTATAAGCGCCGTTAGCGGCAGGCTCTACCTTGTCGATAAAGCCTTCAAAAAACGGTTTGCTCTGTTGCTCATAACCAATCTCAAAACTCACCAAATCAAAGCGTTTCGGTGGCTCACTGGTGTTAATCACGAATAAGGCTTTACCACCCAGCGACAGCTTTAGGCTTACTTTGTGGCTGGCGAGGTTGTATTCCTGATTGTTGATGAAAAGGCGTTTAGTCAGTTTCACGATGCCGCCTCCTCATTGGCTTGTAAGGCTTGTTTCAGGCGAGTGTTTTCACGCTGCTCTGGCTTGGTTTGGTCTTTTTGGCGCTGTTCTTTTTGCTCGGCCACGCTGTTGTGTTCTTTGAGTTTGAACGAGACATTCCACGCCATTTGGTTTTCTTGTGGCGTGACGGAGAATCTACCCGTGAACTTAACGGTTTTGACTTTGAAGGCGTTAACGACATCGTTGACGACTCGATAAGCCATGCGGTCACCGCTTTCGTCTTTGGCTGTGCTCATGTTTTGCAATGTAGCAAGTAGTGCAAGGTCGTAAAATGAGATCACACCAGAGATATCTAACTCAGCGGCTTTTTCACCTTGTTCTGAATCGTCGGTCGCTGATGACATTCCGCTTTGGTCTTGCGCTTTAAATTCACGGGAGAAACCCACTTGGATGTTTTTTAGGTTAAAGGTTTGACCGTCTAAGGCGAACACAGTAATTCCTCCCAATAGGTAAGCGGCTCGTTACTGATAAGCAAACTTGCAATAGTGAATTGGTGATTATTCGGCACACTTGCGTTGGCTAACTGAGTCGCCACACTTTCAGCGCTGCCGGAGAACTGCGCGGAATACACGCTTCCCTGCACAGCTTTTAGTGCATTGATGGCTTGAGACACATCCGCCAACATGTTTGAACGTTTAGCCGCTAATGCCTGTAATTTACCGATCACGTTAGTACTGTCACTGGCGAGTGATTCAAGAGTGACTAATTGCGAGTTTTGCTGGTCAAAGTAGTCACCCATTGGCTGCGCATTCAGTGTTGCCGAAGGTTTAAAGCGAGGCTGAACAATAGCAGCTGGCTGATGCAGTTTGTCATAGTCATTGGTTCTGAGTGCTTTTGTCTGCCTTGCTACCTGTTGCCAATCCGGCAATGTCATCACTGAGGTTATTTGTTGCAGCTTGGCCGAAAACTCATTCATGCTTTGCGCTGTGAGCATAATAGCCACCACGTTTAACTGACCTTTGGGCCTATGGGTGTCCGCAAGGTCACGCAGTTTAGCCACCAAGGTTTTCACTGCATTGGTCGGACTTAAATAACTGCCAGAATCCAGCTTTTCGCCTACCTGAAATTGGTAAGGCGTTGCGCTGAGAACAGTACCGCTAACCAGTAAATCATTTAAGTCATCACGCAGCCCCAGCAGTGCTTCAGCCTCTGAACTTAAAGAGTGACGCCCGAAACTGGCGTCACCTTCTAAAGCAGTTAGTCTACCTTCCGCTTCACTCATTGCTGTGCCGACTTGGCTTGTTACAGCCTCGGCACTGGTTTGAATGGTTTGGGCTGTATCAGGCCAAGTGAGTGGTGATTGTGTCCACATACACTAAGCCTCTGGCACTTCAGGCCAAGGGTTATCGGCGCGAATCTGCAAATAAGCGGCATCGGCTTGTGCTTCATATTCAGCGGCTTTGGCTTCATCACCTTCAATACGTCGAATCATTTTGGCTTCGTTGTTCAGGCGATCAACTATCTGCACATAGAGGCTTTCACGAGTGTTGGTTACTTGCTGGACTTCAGCTTCGTATTTGGCTTGAGTGTCAACTTGCCAATCGCCTAATTCTTCGCTCCATGTGACGTATTGGTGTGGTGGTTGGGTGAGTGTGTAGTCATCCGTCACCAGTGTTTTATCGTCGAACTGTTTAGGCTCTTTGGTTTCTTTGCTGTATGCGGTTACTTTTTCAAAGCGTGTTTTTACTTGCCATGCGCACCCAGTATCATCAGGCCAGTATTGAACTTTGCCGTCAGCATCGAGCATGGCGAAGTATTCATTTTCTGCCAGTTCAACTTCTGGTAATGGCTGCGATGTGGTGAATCCAACTTTCTCAGCCAGTTTTTGAGATTGGACATATTCGCCAGAAACCGGGCTAATGTGATGTTTAAGCATAGCTGAATACTCCTTTCGGAATTACACGGTAGTGGTCAAGGAAGATGCCCATTGTGTCTGTGTAGGTGTCTGTTCTTGCGACTCTAGACGCATCGAAATTAAAACCATACCCTGACCCTATAGCATTTGCATCAACGTCACTAGCCCATACAACTGCCTCAAAAGCTCCTGTAGCTGATGCAACAGAATCTCTAGCACCTACAGTACCTGTGATATTCTGAATATGGTCTTCTTTCGTGGAACCCGCAGCACCATAACCGCCAGCTACTTTGATGTTCATCATCAGCGCCCAGTCATCGGTGGTGAATGAGGTTGCACCGTCACCTGTTCCCCAATGTCCTGCGTAGGCTCTTGGGTCCGCATCTATGGTGGCTTGGTCGGTGAATAATGCTGATGCGCTGACGATTTCGAATACTGTTGGGTAATCAGCTCTCAGTAGTTCCACTCGACCTGCGGGTAACCAAATATCAGGGTCAGGGTCTGGCCCAACGGCAGACATCGGCATGCCTTTGAAGAGCATGTGTTTTAGCCAGTCTGCACGAGTTAGGTACTGCCCATGAGGGTCACTTGCCGATAAATGAGCTTGTGATTTCAAGTACTGAGGATGTGGATCACTTGCCGCTTCATGTTCACCTAAGCCACCTTTCACGCGCCAGTCTGTAATCGAGCCGTCAGCGTTAATGCCTGCTAGTTTCGCCACATAGTGCTGTTGCTGATTAGCGTCCACATAGTCACTAAGTTCAACCTCAGATAAACGAACAGTCACCACATTCTGCCACTCAGATAACACGGTACCCGTTCGGACGACATCGAGATATAAGCCGTTTGGTTTGGTGTTGATGGTTTGAATCACTTCAGCATCGAGAACGGCACGTAAACCGCCAACATAAGCAATACCCGCAGAAATCGCGTACTTGGTTGGGTCGGCTTGTTGGGTGATATCGAAACCATCCACAAAGGCGGTGTGACCATAGTTGTCTAGGTTGGCTAGGCGCATATCATCTTCAATACCGAACAAACGGGCTTGATAGTTGATTTGCCAAGTAGCTGCATCCACGTTAATACCTGCGATTTGCGCGGCACCATTGTATTGTTGCATCAGTGACTTGGTACTGGTCATGCCGTCTTCTTTGGTTTCTTCAACCTTATGGACAACCATGCCACAAGAACTTGGTACGTTCTTATCACGCAGGTAAATGGCGTTAAAGGTAAAGGAAGCCACTGAACCCGGAATCACTACCGAGTACACCAAAGCGTTATCACCTAACTTACCCACTTGGTCGATATCTTGTTGATGTACCCAAAGCGAAATGTCCGGTAAGCCTTGTTCGCGGTCAATCGGCTGAGCTAAATCTAGGTCTGGAATGTAGGCAAAAATCATTTCGTTCATGTCCGGCCCATCACCGACACTGATCTGATTTTGCAGATACTTTTCAAACTCTAATGGAATGGCCGTCAGGCTCATAAGTTACCCCCTAATGTGGCGATAAATAACTGCTGTTGGTGTTCAATGGGTTGAGGGGTAAATTCCACACTTACGCCCTCTTTAATTTCGGCATTGAACATCGTGAAATTATGTGAAAACTCACCATGGTTAATATGAATTTCATTGGGATATGTCACCTGAAAACGGTAGCGTCGGCAGGTACGCCCGTACTGTTCTATTAACGTTTGTACTAACTTACTGTTTTGAGAAATTGAGCTGTCACTTAGCTCGATGGTGCACACATCCCAATCAATGGCACTTTCCCGTTCTTTGAACGCCACTATGCCAATATCCAAGCGTTGGAAAATGCGTTTGAATCCGTAAACACTACCTGCGTCTTTGGCGTTAATGGCCGCGTACTTCACTCGTTTTCTGAACAGCTCTAACGGTTCACCGTCAAACTGTGTGATGTCTCTGTCCCACGCCATCAATCGCAATAATTTTTCACTACACGTCAACGCATTGAATTGGTTTAGCGGAAACAGCAACCAAGAACGAACCAGTTTGAAGAAGGTGAACACGCCACTGCTTAGGTAATACGGTTCTTTAATTACTTCTGATGTGGTCGCCCCATCCTGCCACCAAGGTGTTGGCGTTTGGGTTAGCTGCGGTGCGTTTTGTTCAACTTCACTCATCGGCCAGTTCCTGCACGGTCAGTGTCTGAATGCGTGGCTGAGTTAACAGGCTCACAATGTCTTTTTGGATCACACCATCAACGGTGATTCGCACTGACTCTACGTTGTCCATGTTGTTGTGAATCTCGGTACCTAGCTGAGAAATACTGAATCGGCTTTCTGGCCGTGCTCGAGTCATTTCTGGATAAGCGGCAGATTCACGAAACGCAGCACGAATGCGGTCTTCAATTTCTAAGAACTCGTCTACTTTTTGCGTGTCGGTTAGGTTGCTGACGAATACCACATCAGCAATCACAGCATGTTGCGTATCTGGAATGGCTAAACAGGTGAGCACGTCACCATGGCCGTGGTGACCATCGTCCATAATGTATTCGTTCAACTGGTCTAAAACGGCTTGCGGTGTTTCGCCTACTTCCATCAGTACATAAGCGTTTGCGGTTCCCGGTGTTACATGACCTGTATTCTCAAAGAAGATGTTGTCACTGCGAATGCCTGCCACGCTGGAAATAATAGAACGGTAAACATCATCAATGTGCCAGGTACCTGAACTGGTGAACGCGTTTTGAAGTCGTAGCGCCAGCTCATCGTCACTTTCTTCATTCGCGCCTAGCGTGGTTATCCAGTCTGGTTCGTTAACGGCAGAGACAATGCCTGCAATGCCTTTCGGCAGAATATTGAAATAACCGGCTGCTAGGTTGTATTGGTCACCTGCCTGTTCTGCTTCACAGAGTATTTTGCCTGTGGCTAACCCTGCCGCGATGACCGAATCTTCGATCACTAATAATTTGTAAATCACGCCATCAATCGTGGTGGTTTGGATAATTTCGCCAGCGGCTACGCTTACTTCATCTTCTACGTTTTCTTTGGTGAAGGTTATCCAGCCTTGAGTTTTCACTGCGCCTTTTGGTGTGACGTTGTATTCCCATGCTTTAAGCTCTAACGCCCAACGTTCTGCCGTAGCAACAAACATGTTTGGCATGACGTAACCCGCCAATAAGGTACGAATCAACCAGACGGTTGGCGTTACTACTGCCGCACGAACCCAACGCCAGAATGGCGACATATCAGAGTCGTTTGAAAGGTTACTGCCTGCGCCTGTGACTTCGGTTTTGAGCTTGGTTTCTAATGCGTCTTCAGTAACCGGAATGCCTGATTCCGCTAGAATTTCCACAAAGTCAGCGGTTGGTCGTTTACTCATGCGGTTACCTCAGTTTGAATCAGTTGGTCGTAGTCATACGCTTGCGCGGTTAGCTTGATGTTCCCTGCTTCGCTTTCTGTTGCTAAAGCGGTACCCGGAATGATGCGGTTATCCAGTTCGGCTTTTTGCTCTATCTGCAACAGCACGTCAGCGCGTAGCACTGGGTTACGTTCCGCGACTAACTTACGAGCTAGACCGCTTTCCATTATCGCGTGTTTGATGTCCTGCGCGATGCTGTATAAGTCACTGCACTGGGTTGGCTGTGCGCCTGCGTCAACATCCCAACCGCCGTCGATCACTTTGATGTCGATATACTGTTTATCCGGCATTGAGTTCATCCCATTCCGCTAACTCGTCAGGCGTAAAGCCACCTTGCGTGGTGATGTAGACATCACCGTACTGGCGAGTGTTGGTAGTAGAACGGCTTTGTGTGCTGTTCATGTTCTGCACCATGTTCGGGTTCAGCTTTGGCGCGTTTTGTGGCTTTTTGTAGTCAATGACAGAGGTGTCAGTTTCGATAGCTGAGTTTTGCGCATCCATTAGTGGCATTTGTGGAATGCTCGCCCGTTGTGCTTCTAGCGCCTGCATGTCCGGCATTGGCGGAATAACCTTAGCGGCTTTCTCTGCGACGTCAGCTTGAGGCGTTTGCGGCATTTCACCGGCACGCCACTCGATGTCGATGCCCGGAATCATGTTGAGTTTGTCGATTACCCAGTCGATGGTTGCTGCAAGCATTTTGAATACTGCGGTGTCACCGAACGAAGCTTTCAGATCATCCCACCAGTAAATCATTGCACCGACCGCAGCCACCAAAGCAACAATGCCAGCCACAACCCACGTGATAGGGTTCGCCCAAAGTGCTGCATTGAATAGCCATGTGGTTGCTGTCATCGCAATGGTGCTGATGCGCAGCAACTTGAGCACTCCGTTTAAGGTACCCATAGTCACCGCCCAGCCAGCCGACATCATTTTGCTAATACCCATCACTAGCGAGAGTGAAGCAACCACACCACCAAGCGATACCGCGCCAATAGCGGCATAACTCATCATTTCGGTAAGCAACGGATATTCGCTGGTCATTGCAGTGAGCCATGTCAGCCCATCAGCAATCGAACCTGTTACTGAGTTAATGGCAGGCAGAATCATGCCAAAGGCGGCAGCGCGAATCGCAAACCATGAAGCTTCGAGGCGTTCCCATTGGTCGGTCATAGCAGAGGCCATTTCCTCTGCTTTGCTCATGCCTTGAACTTGACCGAGTGATTCAATGCTTTTGCCTAGTCCGTCCGTGTCTGCCATCAACAGCTTAATCATGCTGACGGCTTCATCAGAACCAAACGCCGCTTTCAATGCATCAGATTCAGCAACATCGAGCGTGTCGCCAAACTTGCCTTTCAGCTTGTCTAGAATATCGAGCATTGGCAGCATTTTGCCTTGGCTATCGGTAAACGAGAGGTTGAGCTTGTCTTGTGCCTTACCCACACCCGCGAGGAACGACTTGTATTTGGTACCCGCTTCACTACCGCTCATAGTGGCTTGCAAGGTACCGAGAATCGCCATCTGCTCAGACATTGCAATACCAGCGGATGTCGCGTTCGCGCCAACACTGGTAAATGCGCTGCTCATCTCTGAACCTGTGGTTTTAAACATTTGCACGGCCAGAGCGGTTTGCCCTGCGACCTCTTCAACCCATGCGCCTTTGCCCATTTCAGCCGCTTGGTTCTTAAAAATGCCGTACATGGTGCCCATGTAGGCGGTGATAGTACTGGTATCGGCTTTAGTAGCCGCAGCTAACACGCCTGAAGCTTTGGTGAACTGAGAAAGTTCGTTGCCATCCAAACCCGCAATAGCGGATTGAATGTCGTAAGAGGCTGCCACAAAATCCGTGGCAGATTTGCCGTATTCACTGGCGAACTCTAAGGCAGTTTGAGAAAGCTGTTTAAGCGCTTCATCAGTTACGCCCAGTGA
>NZ_JBLXDN010000036.1:0-37137 GCF_048264025.1 Nitrincola sp. | reverse complement strand
TGCTGCCAACCTGTTCTCTGGGCGTCAAAAATTAATTCAGCTCAGCGGCATCCAAAGGGACGCGGACGCCTATCTGTCCGCGCTGGAGACGATGAAGGAACGCCTGTCGCTGTCGACTTGGTTGAAAAGCCTGGCCAGTAAAGACGCTGCCTCATCCCATGCACTGGGCGGCGCAACGGATTCAACGTCCGGAGAGCTAGACGCATTGTGTGAAGCGCTGATTGGTATCGAAAACAACGCCCGGGCTACACCGGCAATTTCTGCGTCGGTTGAGAGCGAACTGGTGCGTCTGAAAATCGCAGTACGCGCAGACGCTGAAGAGTTGGAAGCGATCCGCAAAGAAATCAGGGCCATCGAGTTGATTGATGCTCAGGCCAAGGGCCAGGCCCTAAGAGAAGCAGATATTGATAGGTACTTGGGCAGGCTTGAGGAAGCGGTTAAGAACTACAAGGAAGCCCAGTTCGATTACAGCCTAGCCAAAGAGTTGAATGAGGTCGAGGATCGGATGGCTGAGCTATCTCCTCTGGTTTCAATCGACGTGGTACGCGACAACACGCGCAAGATCCTCAACTCACTGAGTGAGCACTGCGCCAAGATCACACCGTCCCTGGATGCTGAATGGAAGGACGCGAGGATCGGTCTTTCGATCACTGATCTTGCGATCAAGGTACGCCATGATGGGCGTGATGATTTCCTCTGGGAAATTGGCAGCGGCGCCAACTGGCTCGCGTATCACGTCGCAATGCTCCTGGCCCTGCAGAAGCTATTCATGTCTAGGAAAACCGTCGAGCACCCTGTGCCGCATTTTCTCGTATTCGATCAGCCCAGCCAGGTTTATTTTCCAGTCAAGCGGGCCGCGCAGGTCGAGGAGGAGCACGAGCTCAACGATGAAGACCGCATTGCTGTTCGCAAGGTCTTCCAAGCGTTCGCGGACGCCGTTAATACAGCCCAGGGCCGGTTGCAGATCATCGTGCTCGACCACGCTGACGTTGGTGTATGGGGTGAGATTCCCGGCGTGGTGCTGACGGAGGAGTGGAGGGACAAGAAACTAGTCCCGGACTGGTTCCACGACCCGGTGTAGACGAGATAAAAGCCGTCCTCGACCTATTAGTCTTCAGACAGCAATAAGGAGTGTTATGCAGCTACAGGATCTGCTTACTAAAGGATATTTCCCGATTCAGCTACCGATTGGATTTGGTACGAAGCGACTCGCCGAAAGTATTGAGCAGATCAAGGCTGTATGGGATGGCGCGCCAGGGGTTGGTGCATTTCAGGCTGAGAAATTCTCGGTCGCGAGATCTTCCTACAGCAGGCGCACGACCTCGATCCCCAATCCCGTCAGCTTCTATGCTCTGGCCAAGGAAATCTGTGAGTATTGGCCTCAGATCCAAGCACATTACGAAAAAAGCGAGATATCTCATAGCATCCCCAGCACTGGCGGCAGCCTCAGAGCGATCGAGTTGACAAAGTTCAGCGACTTATATGAGGCGCGCGTGTGCCAATCTGCAGGGGCGCGTTACGCACTAATCACCGACATATCGAGCTATTTCCCTACTGTTTACACTCACACCATCCCGTGGGCTTTGCACACAAAGCAGGTTGCTAAAGCGAACAAGACCAAAAAAACTGCTGAGTTTTTTGGGAACATCCTTGATAGCCGATGCATGGGAACACAGGATGGCCAAACCATTGGCTTACCCATTGGCCCTGACACCTCCCACATCATCGCGGAGATCATCGGAGTGTCGATTGATGAGGCCATCCGCGCCGAATTGGGTGAATGGCCGAAGGGGTTTCGCTATGTTGACGACTTCACTTTCTTTTTCAACAAGCGAGAGGAAGCTGAGAAGGCCCTAGCTATCATCATCAAATGCGTCAGTGCTTACGAGCTTCAGATCAACGCCTCCAAGACGAAGATCGTCGAGGTACGAGAGCTCGTCCAGGAGTCTTGGAAATACAGCCTGAAGAAGCTGACGGTCTCGGCGGGAAGGCGGCAGCAGAAAGACGACATTCACCACTATTTCGAGATGTTGTTCTCGCTTGAATCAAGGTTCAAGGACGAGAGTCTGGTCAAGTACGGCCTGAAGCAGCTGTCTTCAACCATCGTCAAGAAGTCCAATTGGGCGATCGTCGAAGCTTACATTCTCAAATGCGGGTATGGATTTCCCAACACCCTGCAGGTCATAACCCAAATTCTTGCGACTTACCATCGATACGAATACCCGCTAAACATGAGCGCGATAAGTGCATTTAGCCGGAATTTGTTGGGATCAGCTGCCTCAGCGAATCATCACAGTGAGACGGCCTGGCTTCTTTGGCTGTGCAAAGAACTCAGGATCCATCTTGACGCAACACTGATCCTTCAGGTACTTCACATGGAGAACTCCGTTTGCTCACTCATCGCTCTGGATCTCAATCACTCAGAATTGGTCGACGGCGAGGTGAATCTTGCGACGTTACCGGGCCTACCTGTTACGACAATGGCGCTTAAAGGAAATAACTGGTTGCTGGCCTATGAAGGAGGCCGCCGGCTGTGGCTCGGGAACTCAAACCTCGCTTTCATTCAAGCCGACCCCTGCTTTAAAGTGCTGCTAGACGCCGGTGTCAGTTTTTACGACGAGACAGCCCGACTGCCCGCTTTATTCCAGGTCAGGGTGGGCGCAGAGCAGGCCGTAGATTTCGACTCGGATGCCGAGATCGACAGCGATTTCGAGTTCGACAGCATGGACGAAGAATACTTTGATTCGACCGTACCGGATGATCAGGAGGATGACGCAGAACACCTCGGCCCAGTAGTGAATGCAGGCAACTGAGGGCGGCATAGCTGCTCGGCATGCATATGAACGAAATCGTTCACGATAGTCCAGATGATGCTCTCCACAACGCTAGACGCAAAGTAGAGCATGATCGCTCAGCTATACAATTTACCGAACGGGAAACCGTTAAAAGCGCTCCCGGCGCTTTGTAGAGAAAGCACTACAGCAGATGAGCGTGTCTCATCAACGAAAAGGGATTTGTTGATGTCAAAAGCAGAGCAGGCTTTTCAGTACTCGATCAAGGACGCTGAAGAGCTCCTAGAGCACTTCGACTCGCTAAATGGCAAGCCCCCTCCTGCCAACGCAGAGGTGCTTAAACGCGCTGGACTAGTCATGGCTCTGACCGCCTGGGAAACCTACGTTGAAGACCGTGTACGTGAAGCACTGGGTATTCAGCTGAGACTAATAGCTGGCAGCCGTTGCGGCGATTTTATGAGCGAGAAGCTAGAGAGTGAACTCAAGCGTTTTCATAATCCTGACTCACCAAAAACGAAGCAGCTCTTCCTCGATTACCTCGGTGTAGATGTAACCACTAGCTGGGTCGGTATGAGCACTGATGCTGCAGGGAATCGAAAGGCGCTTGATGCAATGATTAGTAAGCGCGGACAGGCGGTGCATCGATCCAAGGTTCAGAACACGGGTGCACCTGCTGCTCATTTAGTCAAACGAGATGATCTGGAGAAGGCAATCCGCCTCATCAAGCTGCTCGTTGAGAAGACCGACCAGTGCCTTGAGGCGAACATCTGAGCAGCGCGTCTCGCTCTCCAGGCTAAGTGTCGAGTTTCAGTCGCATAGGAGCAGGCAGTTACTCGGACAAGCGCAGCCATAAGAGGCTGCCTAGGCTGATGATCCCGGAGCGGCCATTGTAGCTTTTCTTTCCCTCGGCGGGGGAGCTCCAATCCGCCCATATTCCTTATGGCGACACGAATCGGGATCGATGCTGCGGTAATCCGAACACCCCCAGAACTTATACTCTGCCTTATATCTCATCTCGCCCCCGCTTGAAGGGCAGATCGGTATCCACCAGCTGCAGCTCGCATTCACGCAGTGCCGGAATCGCCCGACCGTTTCTATGGGTGCGTTGCACTTCGTGCAACTGCTCTCGGCACACTATTTGAATCCATTACTACTAGCCCACATGCTTGGCGCTGGGCCCCCTCGCATCGCACGATTTGCAAGCTTTTCCCTCGTCAGAGCTATCGGCAGTTGCCTGCTTTCCGGTAACCGCCGGCAACAGCTTTTGCTTCGGTAGCGAACGGTACTTGGTTCTTTGGGTATACATCATCGTAGCTAGGACAGCCCTGGGGCAGGTGGTAAATCTTGCTGTTACGGTTACCGATGATTACACCCACATCGGCCTTCTTATAAGGAGCTGCTGTCGAACGCGCAGGAATCGCGCTAACGAGTCCCTCGCGGGTCGGTTTGTGCCCAACACTCCATGAACGATCGCCAGTGATGAACGGATTTGAGTGGCCCATGACCTTCGCGGTACGGTTGTTCCACTCCTTTTCCCAGGTGGTTACGGGATACTGTCGATTCCATGCCATTAGCAGCTGCTGCTGTTGTCGTGACATGGAAAGCCCATACCGGTCGTACATGTAAAACGTCGCCCGTGCCACGATTCCTTTGGCCTCGTTTCGTGGCTCAGCGGCACGCTCTTGAAAGTCGACCCGCGTCATGCACGCCCCGTACTGTGGCGCTATGCCGGTGACCATGCCGTAATTGAAGTTGCTGCGGTCACCGTTTACCTCACCAACAGACGGGTACAGGTTGAACAGATCTGCCTCCATTGCTCGGAACACCGGATCATCTGCTATGCAGTTCTTCCGTCCGCCGTTCTGCCAGCATTGGCGCTGATGACCGAACGTCCATGCAGGCACGATGTGCTCCCACTCAATACGAGCGGCGCGGTTCTGCTGTGCGCGTGTTTCGTAACCGCAAGACTTCGGGTCAATCCTTCCTCCAGACTTGCCAGTCCATGTCCATTTGCAGCCGCAGTAGAGCTCACCCTCTGCGCTTGAGGCCTGGTCGAAGAAAATCTTCTGCTTGGCTAGCACCTTAGCTGCAGCGAAGTTGGAGGGGGGGGCAGCAAACGTGTTAGTTGAGAGGAGAACTGCGGCCAGGGCCGCCATCAGAAAGCGAGTCATATGTGCAACGGCCATCGGAGAATCGACGCGCATTGTATTAATAAATAATGTGGCAGTCCTGCAGGGCGGGTTCGCGGGCCGACTCAGTCAGTTTTCCCGACTGATCGTTCGGGCAATGATTCTGCCAAGCTCTCTTGCCTGTTCGTGGCTCACATAAATCAAGTGTGGGCTTTCTATGACATTGGTGCTTTCGCTGAGGCCCAAGGCGCGTACATATTTGACAGGCTTGGCCCCATGTACCAGCAAAACTTGCGGATTGATCGAAGCTAGCAGGAAGTCGAAGATCTCAGTCGACTTCTGGTGGCTCCTCAGCAAGCTTTCTCTAGCAGTGGGTATCGAAAAGATATTGGTCTCTAGAAATCTGACGGCACCGTATTCGGTTTTGGCTTGATCCATAATCATTTGCATGGCCTTTCGCGTCCGACTGGCCTTTGTGCGTGCAGCAAGATAAGCGTCCAGCCAGGTTGCACGTTCAAAACCGTATCCAGGCCGCCAGAAGTCCCAGAAATCTTGTTTCATGTTCGAGGCGGCATTAACCCCGACGATGAAGACTTGGCAGGTAAGAGGAGAGCCGTCGCAAACGAATGGGCGATGATGGTACGGGGCGCCCATGAGTGCACGAAGTTGTGTTTCGAACTCGCCTATGTCCAATGCTCAAGCATCCCCAATAATAAAAAGCCTGCTGGAAAACAGGCTTTTCAAAACCGGCAAATCAGCGATGGATCGCTACCGAGATTTTTCCTGGATCCTCTTTCTTAAACAAGCGCAGCAGGCAGCTTGCGTGAGCCGTCACTAGAGCGAAGCAACGAAGCGTTAAGCTCACTTGCGGGCGTGCCATGACGCTGATCTTCTTGTCAGCGTGCATTCGCCCGGATTACCTGAGCTTGAACTCAGTAAAGAATTCTCGTGGAGGAAGCTGATCATCGTGATCTAGATCTTGCATGTCGCAGTCCTTAGCCTATGCGGCCCATTGTTGGTATCCCTATCCAAATGCCCTTGGAACGAGGTTTTTTTCGACAGGGTTCTTAACTTGCTGTCACTGGTAACAGTAGGAACGCAGGTGGCTAGTTGCGGTTATAGCCAAAATCTCGGCTCAACAATATCTGTTTCCAATGGTTTTCCCGCGCATCAATCTCCTTGTCGATGGCATGAAGATCGGTGATCTCCAGAATTGAGAAGCGCAGGTGGTACTGTCGATCTGGAGGTGCATCAATGCCGAATTCTTCTTTGAGGGCAACATTCCCACCGTGCGTGGTAGCGGCATAGGTACACCAACGACCCCAGATTCCACTCTCACCGTCTGCCTTGCCAACATACAACTTGCCGGTCTCAACGTCTGTTAATAGATAAATGCCTTTAACGCTGGACAAAGCTGCACGCCAGGTTGGGATGTTTTGGCGTACGACGATGTCCAGATGCTCCTTCGTCAGATTGACTGACTTGAAACCTGGAAAATCACCGATGGTAAGACGCTTGGGCAACAGTTCGGAGATGACAAGATCCTTCGCCAAGGTCTTTCCCAGTGGATACGAGTGGCGTTGCTTGTACGTGCTCTTCAGGTAGAGGCGACCGACCCATTCTTCGGCCGCTTCGATACGCTCCAACTCGTATAAATAGTGGCTTCGTGGCTCGGTGTGATGCGAACGACCTTTCCTACGGAATAGTCCAGCAAATAGCCAACGGGTAGGGCGTCCCGCCTGGATCAGCGATACGACATAATCTTTTTCGAAACTTCGCTGGGATTGCAATGACTGCCACTCGTCGAAACGGCCTTCCAAAAACACATCCAGAGGGTGCTTCTTGCCGTTGTATCGCGCTAGGTGAACCTTCGCTTGAGCAGGGGTGAAGTCAGGTTCCCACTGCTTGAGTAAATCAAATAGCAGCATCGAGTTTAATCCGAGTGAGTTTCACTACCACAGGCAGAGCGCGGCGGAAGGTGGCGGCGATCACCAATCTAATAGTGGCGTATCGCTATTGTAAGGCGGAGAATACGGGACTTGGCTTTTGATTGCCAACAGGCATGGCGGAGACTACGAGAGTATAGGGAGTCATCAGTGTGATATTCTGCCAGGTTACGGAGCGACGCTGCTCTCCAATGCCATTACGTTACGTTGTTGTTGAACCTCGGAGGCGCCATCCATTCTGCCCAGGCTTTTGTTGCGGCAAATCTAGCGATCGCCGCTGCGATAATCAGAGGCGGAGATGCACCCTATATCGCTAGCGGTGAAGCGAGAGTTGGGTCGCCAATCGTCCGCTAGCAGATAGAAGCCACGTCGCTTAGCCTATTCGCATATCCTGTATCATCAGGGCCCTCGATTCAGCGACGCTTGGAGCTCGTCATCGCATGTATTCGTCTGCCGTCATGCCAGCAGACTAAGTACGTCGAAACGATCCGTCTGTAAGTCGCGTCACGAGTAACTAAAATCTGAGCAGATAGGCTACTTCGTGGATAGCTATAGGCTTACGCACGAAAGTAAGAGTACTGGAGATTCTGCTTACCTAACTGTCCGGCGGGCTAAGAACGACCGTGTTCTCTCTAGAAACTCAGCTTCCCCCAACGTCTTATAAAAGCGATGGCGTTCAAGCTTAAGACCGTCCTGCAGGGAAACTTCCGAGGTTAATGCACATGCCGCTTTAACTGATGCGATAGCATTTGCTGGCATATCCGCAATCTTCTTAGCTAATGATCGGGCTTCATCCAGCAGAATCTCGCGGGATACCACGCGCGATACAAGCCCTGCAGCAAGCGCCTCAGAGGCTGAGAGCCTCCTAGCACTTAATAGCAAGTCCATCGCCATTTTCATTCCGACTAACCTCGGTAGCCGCTGTGTTCCTCCAGCTCCGGGCATGGTTGCTAGGGTAACCTCTGGGTGACCGAAATAGGCGTCATCTGCCGCAATGACTATGTCGCACATCTCGACTAGCTCGCAGCCTCCTCCAAGAGCATAGCCATGTACGGCGGCTATGGTGGGTTTCGCCGTCATGTTTAGATAACGGCTGCTTCCCGCGTAATCTTCATGCTCGGCTTGTTCAGGAGTAATTGCTGATAGCTCTTGTATATCTGCTCCTGCAGCGAAATGGGGCCCATCACCCCGGATAAGTACGGCGCGAACGTTAGGGTCTCGATCGCAAGCTTCCAATTTCTTATCGAGTTCAGTAATTAGCTCTATGCTTAGAGCATTAAAAAACTTTGGTCGGGATAGGGTTAACTCGGCTACACCATCATTAATGATTGACACAACTGGGCCGGTCATACAATTCTCCTTCGATGTCTTTTCTGATTCCCACCAGGGTGTTTTGCGCAAGTCTTCGAAGATTGACTTCTGTGCTTGCGTTTAACGCCCCCGTGCGTTATCGCCACGTAAATTCATGATTGCACTTGAAAAACTCGCGACAAGCTTTCCATCTTCACGATGCACTTCGCATCGATAATGGGAAATAGTACGACCGCGGTGGTCTGCCCAAGCACATGCACGCAAACGTGAGTTCCAAACCGGACGTAAAAAAGTTGCTTTCAAATCAATGCTGGTGAAGCTTTCGCCACTAGCCATGATTGTGGAGTGCGCTGTGCCTATTGTAGCGTCTGCAAGCTCACACAGCAGACCGCCGTGGATAGTGCCCTGCTGGTTTCCATGAAGCGAAACATTCGCGTCGAGTTCTATGATTGCAAATGCTTCAGCGATTTCAACAATCCGAAATCCCAGCAGCTGCGAAATTGCAGTGGGATAACGCATATGTGTAGTGTCGCCTTCTGCCAATGTGCCATCCAGCTGGCGTTTCAGATACTGCAATACGGAAAGTTCGCGCATAGTTGCTCCTGTTGTCTGGAATTTCAGGGGTTCGACGAGTCCGCAGCCAATTTAAGGAATGTTGTGGAGGTGCGACTTTTAAACCCTAGTGGTGCCGGCACGCCATCCTCTCGAATACTAAAAGGTGAGGAGAAGGATAAAACAGACTCAAAATGTTGTAATTCTGATGGTTACAGATTGCGGCCTGTTCCTATGTCATCCATCAAGGTGGAAGGGCTTGATGAATGGTGAGCAGCTAATACATCAGTACCTTCAAGAGAAGCTTCACAGGTGTGGCCCATCGGATCTTCCAACAGCGTCATGCCTCTCAGCGGCGTGTTAGGCATTAAAGAATGGCCTTAATCCTTCCCGGCGTCGAAAGGTGGTTATAATCGTGCTAGATTAACTAGATTGTTCGGCGCTTGCTTAGTCAGTGCACATAGCGGCGTAAGAGCTCGGCGCCGCTTGAAGAACTTGTGAGGCAAGCCGTCTGTTGAATACGTCAACTAAAATATGGGCCGGAGCACCAGTTCAAGACCAAGCCCCATAAGGGCTACAAGGAAAAACTGGCGGAACCGTGCTGGGCTAATACGCGCTCTTAGTTTTTGACCCAACCACATTCCAATGAGCGCAGGAACGATGGAAACTCCTGACAAACCAATCTGATCCAAGCGAAACGCGCCTTGTGCCAGCAGACCTGCAGCCAACGCTAAGGTAGAGACTGTGAATGACAGTCCCAAGGCTTGGACAAGCTCGGTTTTTTCTAGGTTGAGCGCCTGCAAATAAGGTACTGCCGGCATAACAAAAACTCCTGTCGCCCCTGCAACTGCACCAGTAATTAGGCCTATTGCCGGTGATAACCACGGCTCTGTAGATTGCGAGATCGATAATCCCGGCCCAGCCAGTGCGTAACCAGAATAGACGACTAGTGCTACCCCTAAAGCAAGTCCAGACCACTCCGGATCGACACTGACCAGCATAGGTACGCCAGCAATAGAGCCAAGGACGATACCTAGCATCATTGTCCACAAGCGGCGCAGCAGGGCTAGCGTGGATGCTCCCGAAAACAGTTGCCAAATGTTCGTTATGAATGAAGGAATGACAAGCAGCGCAGCGGCTGAAACCGGAGGCATGACGGTACCTAATAAACCCATCGCCACTGTGGGTAAGCCCATGCCAGTTACACCTTTGACGAGCCCGGCGGCCAGGAAGGTGAGTGTTATCGCGGTGAAGTAAAATAAGGGATCGTTCATGCCCTTATTGGAGTCTTTACACAGACGAAAGACAATGCGGTTTTACCGGCAGAGCCTTCGGTTTACCCGAAGGCTAGACAAGGGATTGATGACATGCGATTTGATCTTACGGATCTAAACCTGTTTTTGTGTGTGACGGATGCCGGCAGCATTACTCATGGAGCCGCGCAGGCAAACCTTGCTCTTGCGTCAGCGAGTGAGCGCTTACGCAATATCGAAGCAGTTGCCGGCGTTACCTTGCTTAAACGCCATCCTCGTGGCGTTGTCGCTACGGAGGCCGGAGAGGCCTTTGCCCACCGTGCGCGTGAAATTCTGCATCAGCAAGCGTTACTAAAGGGGGAGTTGCGGAGTTTCGCTGTTGGAGCTAACGGCACTCTTCGCTTGTTCACCAACACAGCGTCACTAACCGAATTTTTACCGAAAAGGCTTGCAGGGTGGCTTGCCGATCGGCCGGGTTTGTATGTCGAACTGATGGAGCGGACAAGCGAGGAAATTGTTCGAGCCGTCGCTGCAGGGCTAGTAGAAGCCGGGTTAGTCTCCAGCGCGGTCGATTCGGCGGGTTTACATATGCGCGCTGTTGCCCGAGACCATCTCGCCCTGATCGTGCCTTCGACTCACTACCTTTCGCATCGCACATCTGTACGCCTCAGCGATGTTCTTGATCAGCCTTTTGTGGGCCTGGCTAGAGGAAGCGCCTTGCAGGATCATATAGACGGTCATGCGCTCGCCGCCGGTCGCAGCTTAGCCATGCGGGTTAGGATGAAAACGTTCGAAGGGCTGTGTGAAATGGTCACACATGGTATCGGGGTAGCCATCATTCCTTTGGTGATAGCGAAGCGATATCGACGTCGTTATGTATACCAGATACTACGAATGGAAGAGGCGTGGGCGCGTCGGGATTTATGTGTTTGCTTTCAGGACTGGGCTAGCCTATCCCCTGCAATGCAAAGCCTATTGATACATTTAGGCGCAAACTCTGTGAGTGAAAAACAATAATAGAATAAACACGATCTTTCTCATAAAATCGATTTTTTCCAGCATCATTGGAATGCACTATGGGGCTATTGCTGAAGTTATCTTTTTATATGCTGACCTGAATAGCTACAAGATCGTGTTTGGGTTAAATGACTATTACTGAATTAGTTCCTCAAGAGAGCGATGAATGTGGAATTGGTAGGGGCTGGCGATGTGATGATTGTGAGCTCTAACAAATAACAGCGGCATCCATGAGGCCAAATATAACTCTTGGATTTAGCCACTCTTGAAATGCCTGAGAAAGAACATACAAACCCAATATGCCCAATAAGACGGCAAAGTACGATTTTCGCGAGTAATGCCTCATGAGTGACTACCCGTCGCTGGGTGCTTTGCTATTGGACGGTCATTAATGGGCCAATGCATGCATGCTGCGAATAATCCAATTATAATTGATGCTAGCCAAAGCACATCGTACGAACCGTAGGTGTCATAGAACAGGCCTCCAAGCCAGACGCCGAAGAACCCACCCAATTGGTGACCTAAAAATGCGAAACCAAACAGCGTAGCTATATGACTTACACCAAATATCTGAGCGAGAACACCGTTTGTAAGCGGTACAGTTCCTAGCCATAAAAATCCCATGGCTGCAGAGAAAGCGTATGCCGTCCAAGGAGTGACAGGAGTGGTTATAAATAGCAACATTGCGATAGCACGAAGAAAGTACAGCCAGCTGAGAACACTTTTGGCTGGCCAAATTCCCCCAGCTCGAGCAAAAAAATAGATACCAAAGATATTGGTTAGTGCAATTATTGCGAGTGTCGCACCGGCCTGCCGTACGGTTAGACCCTGTTCAAGTAAGTAAGCTGGTATGTGGGTCGCAATAAAAGCAAGTTGGAAGCCACATGCTGCGAAGCCAAACGTGAGCAACCAAAATCCAGAATGAGCGAAGGCCTTCTTTATAGCAATGAGGAAAGGAGCTTTGTTCAAACTGTCAATTGCATTACCGCATTTTGCTGGTGTGTCACGTAGAAGCATGCTAAGCGGTGCAAGGGCAAACATTAGAATTCCCAGCACCATCGCAGTGTCTCTCCAGTCGCTTAACTGTATAAGGCCTTGCGTAGCTGGAACCATCAAAAACTGTCCCAAACCACCCAGCGCACCTGCTACTGCTAACGCCCAAGCTCGATGCTCCCCGTCAAATATTCTGCTTAGTGCGCCGTATACAGCGCCGAATGCAGTTCCAGATAATGCTATGCCTACCAGTATGCCGTTGGTTAGGATCATCATATTCGACGTGGTAGACGCAGCCATTAGTAGAAGACCAATAGCGTAGATTATTGACCCTAGGAGTATTACACGAAGGGAGCCGAAGCGATCCGCTAGCATTCCCGCTAAGGGCTGAGCTAACCCCCAAATAATGTTCTGAAGAGCTAAAGCAAACGCGAAAGATTCACGAGTCCATCCCTCGGTAAGACTCACTGGTTGCAAAAAAAGCCCCTGAACATGTCGTATACCGAGCGACGCACCCATAATTGCACCCGCTGCGAGCACTATTACCCAACGATTACGTTTTTTATCTTCTTTGATAGACATGGCGACCCATTCCAATAGATAGCTCACAATTCATGCAGATGGTGTAAGCCAGCTAATACTAAATTAATGCCGAAATCTTTCCGGTTTGAAAGATGGGTAACGAACTTCAGGTCTGGCAAGGTGGTCGGTTTACGGCGCAATCAGACGTTATGTTGCTAAAGATATTCCATTGTGGATTGCCAATAAGGGCTCTTTAGTGCGTTTTTCTGTGCATTTGGAGCCGTCGTAATTCACTAACCACCAGAATCTCATGATGCAGTAATGTAGCCCAGCGTTGCTGCGGGACGGCGGTACGACACAAGTAAGGTGAGTCGTGCATGTCAATCTATTTTAGGGGCGTACAAAAATAAGCAAAGTAGAAAATTCCACCCTCACAGTCCGCCTGCAACGTTGATAACGGTTCCGGTCACGTAAGTTGCCTGATCGGATATCAGCCAAGCAACCGCATCCGCAATTTCCTCAGGCCGCCCAGGTCTGCCCATCGGTATATTTTTTGCAACTCGCTGCGCACGGCCAGGTTCGCCTGCCAGGGTGTGAATATCTGTATCTACAGTGCCCGGCGATACAGCGTTGACATGAATATTTCTCGGTGCTAGTTCCTTCGCCAGACCTATACTTAGAGTCTCTATTGCTGCCTTGGTTGCGGCATAGACCACGTATTCATTAGGGGAGCCTGTTCTGGCGGCAACCGACGATATATTAATGATTGACGACCTGCTGGAGCGGTCGTTCCATCGGCGTGCAGCCTCCCGACACAACCGAATCGGTGCTACTAGGTTTACTGCTACGATTTTCGATAATGATTCGTCTTCTAAGGCGGCTAGTTTAGAAATTGTTCCAGTGATTCCTGCGTTGTTAACGACACCTACTACATCCCCGAGTGTCTCTGCTTTGTCAAAAATTGACTTTTCAATCCCCAAGGTGGTGGCGTTTGCCTTCATACCGACGCATGGATGGTCAGGGCGATGAAGCGCATTTGCCAGTTCTATAGCAGATGCGTCTGAGTTTGAATGCGTGAAAAGAATTGCGTAACCATCGTCATGCAATCGCTTGACGATGCATTTTCCGATGCCTCGAGTTCCGCCGGTTACGATAACTACTGCGCGCTTATCGCTTATGTTTTCCGTCATGATTAGCTCCTATGAATGCGATGTTTGGTTCGCAAATAAAAGTGCAAGAAGTGTGAGTGCTGCAAGGGAAAGGGTTGCAGATCTGTATGATCCTAATGTGTTCGCCAGAAGTTGCGCCGCAGCAGGGCTAACTGCAGTTACCAAGGCAACCGGATAATAGAATCGTGAGTAAACGGTCGCATATCCGTCTCGCCCCCAAAGATCAGAAACTAACTTCGCAATAGATAGTGTTTGTGCGCCCCGCATAGCGCCGGCAAAGAGAGCTACAATAACAACGGCGTACGTCGGCCCGCTGATAATCGCAACTAGAAAAAGCGCAGCGCTGGTTAATCCTAATTGCCACAACACTCGTTGTTTTGTTGTGCCTATTGATTCGAACGGAATAAAGGCCAGCCGTCCGATTAGTTGGCCCGCCCCGACGGCGCCAAAGATCGCTGCTGCGATTTTATAATCGAAACCTATCTCTTGAAGCAGTGGTACTAGGTTGAGTGTAATGCCGTACAAGCCGGCTGCAGCGATAGCAAACGCTACGCGATTTAATTTGAAGGATGGCAAACTAACAATTTGCGCGATATAGCTCTTTTGGGCATTACCCTTTCTGCTAGGAGTTTCCCATTTGCGCTTAAGGAGGAGAGCTGACGCAGGGATTGCGACGAGCCCGTACAACAACGAGATGGCGGTTGATGCTGTGCTCCATCCATAGGTGTCTATCAAGTACGCAGTGATAGGTGCGAATATCGGAGAAGATAAACCACCAGCCAAGGTGATGAAAGTCAGTGGCCAAGCGCTGCCAGTTAGCCACTGTCCTGCTGCTGCAAACGCGGATGCATAGAGTGTGCAAGCTTGAGCGATTCCGACTAGACACCAGCCAGCTGCAAATAGAACTAGTATTTCAGCGCGAGAAGAAAGGAGTACGCCCGCTGTACCTAAAAGGGCTCCGCAACTCATTACTGCTCTGGGGCCAAAGGCGTCTAGAAGTTTGCCTACTAAAGGCCCTCCAATCGCTGCGACCAAGAGACATCCTGTAAAAATGATAACTAACGTAGTCAGTGGCCAGCCCTTTTCGGCCGCAATTCGACTCGCTGCTATAGGAAGTGTGTAATACAAAACACCCCAACTTAAAAACTGCATGAGGCAAAGCCCTATAAGCACGCTGACGGCGCCCGCTGGTTTTGCCTGAGTCACTGCTGCTTTCATGCCTGTTCCTTAGTTGGCTTTCTTATCTCTTTTATACTATTTGTTTGGTTCACGGCGCTAAGAGCTCATCAACCAGCATCCATCCTGATATTGCAGCTAACATCGCAGCCATTAACATATTGAATACACGCAGTGATTGATCGTTCTTAAGCCAGATACGCAATCTATCTCCGCCCCAGGCCCAAAGAGCAGTACAAGGCAACTGTATTAATGGGCTAAGAACCACCATAAACGCAACATATGTTAGGCCGCCTTCTTTGGGAATAAATAAGACACATGCGTTCAACACCATTACCCAGCCCTTAGGATTAACCCACTGGACAAGTATGGCTGTTACAGCGCTAACCGGTATGGCTGCTTCTCTCTGCCCTGGAGCTCCTGCGCGCGTAAGGCGATACGCCAACCAAAATAGATAGCTGCAACCTACGACCGCCAAGGTTGGGCGCGCATCTAAAAGCCAAGCTGACGCCCAACTGAACATTGTTCCGCATATCAACAATTGCACAGCGCACCCTGCCGCTAGCCCCAGCAAAAGGGGCACCGTCCTTCTGAAACCAAACGCTAATCCCGACGCTGCCAATAAAATGTTGTTCGGGCCTGGCGTGACAGCCATCACTGCCATATATCCGGCTAGTGCAATCGCTTCGACCATGCTGTTGTGGTTCGCATATGGATTTCCCTGAATACTAGGAAGCGCGATTGGATGGGAACAGACTCAGTATCTAGCCGTTTGAATGGTTACAGATCCTAATCTGTGCCACAGTACGCTCTGAATGCTCTGGATCCGCCGCCATAAAATGAAAAATGAAAAAGTGTTGTATCGTGCTCTGGCCGGCAAGTTTGCAGAAGCCATTGACCAAGGACTCCTGCCGCCAGGGTCGCGTCTCCCATCGGTTCGGACGTGTTCCGTACAGCACGGAACCGCGCTCAATACGGTGACGGCGGCGTATAGGCTTCTGGAGGCTATGGGGCTGGTAGAAGCTCGCCACAAGTCAGGCTATTTCGTGAGGAGCCGTCTTCCATCGCTACAACGGTCGCTGCAGGAGAAGCCAGTCGATTTCCAGAAGGCAGAATCCGCCGATGATTTGGTCAGCTTGATGCTTCGACACCAAGGGCAAGAGGGGGTGGTAGATACGGCTCTTGCTTGTCCGTCCGGCGAGGCACTTTATCCAGGGGCTAAGCTCAGCCGGTTGACCTGCCGCCTATTGCGGAGAAGACCCTATCACACTGACCGCTATGCTCTTCCGCCCGGATCGTCTTTGCTTCGTGAGGAGATTGCTCGACGTGGCTTACGGTTAGGTATGGAGTTGTCTGCGGATAACGTAATAATTACTCACGGCGCGATGGAGGCGTTACAGCTTTCGTTGAGAGCGGTCACCCGCCCAGGGGATACGGTAGGGGTTGAATCACCGACCTTTTTCAATCTCTACCCGCTGATGCAAGGGCTTGGATTGAACATATTAGAAATTCCCACTCATCCTGAAGGTGGAATTTCACTCGACGCACTTGAATCTCTGCTCGTTCAAAATAGATTAGCTGCGATTGTTGCGATGCCAACTGTCCATAATCCTCTTGGATTCAGCATGTCTGTATGCGCCAAGCGGCGCCTAGCTCAAATGGTTAACTCGTACCAGATACCGCTGATTGAGGACATCATCTATGCGGAACTGCAATATTCAGAGCCTCTTCAGCCTACGGTCAAAGCGTTTGATCATGGCGGCTGGGTGATCGTTTGCTCGAGCTATACAAAGACGCTTGCGCCTGATTACCGAATTGGCTGGCTTGAGGCTGGGCGATTTCATAACGCTTTGAGACGAATAAAATTCGCGTCTAGCGTCGCCGAGTCGACGCTTCTCTCTGAGGCGGTAGGTCTGTTTCTTGCGTCTGGCGATTACGATGTGCATCTAAGGAGTTTACGTCGTCGTTACGCACTTCAGACCGAAGCAGTACGCGGTGCGGTTGCCAGATATTTTCCTAAAGGTACGCATGCCACGAGGCCTACCGGCGGCTTCTTGCTTTGGGTAGAACTTCCCGAAACGGTGGATAGTCATGAGTTGTTTCACAAAGCGCTAAAGGAAAAGATCCTGATCGTACCCGGGCAAATGTATTCAAACGGAAGCCGATTTGCCCGTTGTTTGCGGCTCTCTTGCTGCCAACCTGTCGATGAGCATTTTCTTAGTGGAGTCAAGCGACTCGGCACTATTGCAAGTGAGTTAGCTGACGCTGCTAAATGTTATTCTTAATTAAAGAGCTGTGGTATCTCACTGTTGCTCGTAGTAACTATGATGCAGGCCTTGCCTGCGAGTAGGGAGTACCATCCTTATGAGTAAGGAGCCAGCGTCCGAATTCATCATGTGCCGCCTTGAGCGTATCGTCAGGATAGAAAACATCATCCCCCACGGCGCGGTCTCCGATCTGGTGATATAAAGCATCTTATAGAGTAGAATTTGGACGTGGTGCCCGTCTCCAGTGCCGTGTCTGAATCCTGCGCACATCCTTGGCCTGAGCTCAATTCGGCCTTACACCATGTGTGGATGTCGAGCACCGAGCTGTTCTGCGTAGTTGCGGCTTGAGGCGTGCAGTCAGCGCATCGATAGATCACATCCATTCAACCGCAAGAAAGTCGCGATCAACGCACAACCTCTGGAGTTGCTTCGATACGCCAGCTGGCCTGAACAGTCGTAGCTCGTATAGCTGGTTCAACATTGGCAAGACACAGTGCCTTGGCTGTTCGGGAGCGGCTGAGCGCCGTTTAATGGTAGTCCTTCGTCGAGCCAGCCGGTAACGCCGCCAAGCATTTCTTTGACTGGATACCCCAGACTTGCAAGGCGCTTGGCAGCGCGATGCGTGCCGTTGCAGTGTGGCCCTGCGCAATACACAACAAATAGCGTTTGTGCTGGGAAATCGGCCATGCGCTCGGCTGTTATCTGTCGGGAGGGAATATTGATGGCACCGGGAACGTGGCTCGAAGCAAACGCATCACTGCTGCGGACGTCGACAAGAACGTAATCGACCTCACCAGCTAGTTGGCTTTGGTAAACATCGGAACAGTCGGTTTCAAAGGTCAACCGGCGGCTAAAGTGAGAGAGTGCTATCGCAGGCGAGGCTGCAGGTATTTCGCTAACAAGGCTGGGCATGATTGATTCTCGGTGAACTTGGTAAGGCTCCACTGTATTCAACGGGATTCCAGCGCTACAGTATCCGAGTCGACATCAACTGGTAAATTTCCGCCAAATGATTAGCGATCCAGGCTTGGTTGCCGTTCTCGCCTATGACGATTTGTGCACATTTGAATTTGGTATTGCGGTAGAGATTTTTGGTTTGCCGCGACCTGAGTTCGATTTTCCTTGGTACCGACACATTGTTGTGGCTGTCGACAGGGGGCCGATGCGTGCTCTTGGAGGCTGTCAGATCACTGCCGACGCCGGCCCAGAAGCTCTCGCCGAAGCGCGTACTATCGTCGTTCCTGGATGGCGTAATCGAGAGACGTCGCCACCCGAAGAGCTAATACAAGCATTGCGCGCCGCACATGCTCGCGGAGCCCGCCTCTTATCGATCTGCTCTGGTGCTTTTGTGATAGCCGCCACCGGTCTGCTGGATGGCAAGCGCGCCACCACCCATTGGCGCTACACAGATGAGCTTGCGCTAAGGTTCCCCGATATCGTAGTCGACCCTGCGGTGCTTTATGTCGATAGCGGCCAGGTGATTACTTCTGCGGGCAGCGCTGCGGGTATCGATGCATGCATTCATCTGGTCGAACGCGATTTCGGCTCCCTAATAGCAAACTCCGTCGCACGCAGATTGGTGATGCCTCCACAGCGCTCGGGAGGGCAGGCACAATTCATTCTTGAGCCAGTCGCCCAAGCGTCTCGAGATGACCTATCAGCAGTCCTGGAGTGGGCAAGGCAACACCTGCATGAGCCGCTGTCGGTCAGCCGTTTGGCTTCTAGGGCTTTAATGAGCGAGCGCACCTTCTTGCGCCGGTTCACCAAAGCTACTGGGATGACACCGAAAGCTTGGTTGCAGCATGTGCGCATGTCACAAGCCCGAGATCTTCTTGAAGGCACAAGTCTGACGGGCGAGCAAATAGCTGAGCGATGTGGTTTCACATCTGTAGAAAGTTTTCGGGTGGCCTTTCGCAAAGTTGTAGGCCTGGCCCCGTCGTTTTACCGAGAACGCTTCAAGCATAAGGCTACCAATATATCTAGGTGGTAATAATGCTAATTATTATCTAGATGGCCACATAAAAAAAGAAAAATAGGCTCGGCTCTCAGGTCAATGGTTATTAATTCAGCCATTCAGGAAAAAAAGGATAACTGTCGTGCTTCGTTATGTTTTTATAAGTTGCGCATTATTTTTTATGTGCTCGGTGGTGCAGGCAGGAACAATTTGCACTGTGGTGGCTGACGCCCGTGACCACACCTTCATTTTGAAAGACGGCAATTGCAGTGAGCGTGTCACACCAGCTTCGACTTTCAAAATTGCATTAAGCTTGATGGGATATGACTCAAAATTCCTAAAAGATGAATCAAAACCAACCTTAGTATACCAACGGGGCGACCCTGATTGGGGCGGAACTGCCTGGTTGCAACCAACGAATCCCAGCGATTGGATGAAGTATTCGGTAGTATGGTACTCCCACCGTGTCACTCATTTTCTCGGCGAGCCGCGATTAGCAGATTACACTCGAGCTTTTAGTTATGGAAATGCTGACGTGTCTGGCGACGCAGGTAAACATAACGGCATTGACCGCGCATGGATAAGCTCTTCTCTCAAAATATCTCCGCTTGAGCAAATCGATTTTATTATCAAACTAGTAAATAAAAGGTTACCTATATCTCAGCACGCAATCGACACGACAATGCGGTTGACAGAGGTCGTGAATCTACCTGGAGGTTGGGCCGTGCATGGCAAAACCGGGACAGCTTTTCCTCGAGACGAATTTGGTAAAGCCGATCAAACACGCGGATACGGTTGGTTCGTTGGTTGGGCCACCAAAGGCGCACGAACAATTGTATTCGCTCGTCTAAGCCAAGATACAAATGAAAACTCAGTTCCGGCGGGAAAAAGAGTTCGTGATGCGCTCTTAGGCGATTGGGTCACAATCATGAAGTCTCAATGAAGGTCAAACACTATCTTAAAGAGAATGAATTTCGCTTAAGTCGGCACTGGTGTGAACTTTCGAGAAAGTTTGCATATCACCAACCATCGTCTGCAGCCAGTACAAGACAAGTGCCTGAGCTTTACGTTGGGCTTTAGTAATAATGTGCAGCCACCGGGCCGGCTTCGACTGGCTTGAGTAAGACAAATTCCTTAGACACTTTCAGCTCGTAGAGCCGCTTGCACGAAAAGGTGCCAAGTCCGAAGCTCGAATTTCAGTTGATATGGTTCCGCGCATGTGGACATGTATGACACCGGCTACCGAAACCGGAGGGAAGGTACTACCTCAGCTACGAAACAAATAGTTCATAAAGGCGTAATTGAGCTGTCATTTGATAGGCCTAGGTTGATCGCGAAACGTGATGAATGGCCCCTTGTAATTACGAAGGATGATCAGATGACTCAGCTCGGCCCTCGTGAAACGGTTTTGCAGGTAACTGACCTGAGCGTTACATACCAGAAAGGCGTCGTGGCGCTCCGACCTACATCTATCGACTTCCGACGCGGAGAATTTACCGTTCTGCTTGGGCGTTCAGGCGCGGGAAAGTCGACTCTTCTGCGTGCATTGAATCATTTGGTTGCGCCGACAACTGGTGCTGTCACTTCAAAGCAACATGGTCGCCTCGATAGCGTCAAGGCTTTACGGGCGCATCGGCGCCAGACGGCCATGGTTTTTCAGCAGCACCATCTAATCGAACGTCATAGCGCGCTGGCGAATGTTTTAACTGGTCGTCTCGCTCACCACAGCGGCTGGCGGACTTTGTTCCCTCTTCCCCGGCATGACGTGGAATTTGCTCTTCATTGCCTAGAGCGTGTCGGCCTTGCTGATAAAGCCCTGAGCAGGGCTGATCAGCTTTCAGGTGGACAACAGCAGCGTGTCGGCATTGCGCGCGCTCTAGCGCAGAAACCCTGCATTTTACTTGCTGACGAGCCGGTAGCGAGCCTTGATCCGGCCACGTCGGAAACGGTGCTGGATTTGCTTCGAACCATCTGCCGGGAAGACGGAATCACCGCCATTATTTCACTACATCAGATCGACTATGCGCAACGTTATTCAGACCGGATCGTCGGGTTGGCTGATGCCAATATCGTTTTCGATGGCCCGCCGAATAGCCTTTCCGACAGCGACTACTCGCGGATCTATCACGCTCAATTGGGCGCACATCAAAGAGCGGTTTCTACCCCCCACGCTATAACCTGCTGCGTGGCCAACTTGGAGTTGACCCAATGAATTTACTCAAACGCGTTCTGATGACCCTCGGCGTAACACTGAGCTTTTGCCTGCCGGCCATTGCAGCGAACTCAGACCCCGATACGCTCAAGGTTGCCTTGTTACCTGACGAGAACGCATCGGAGCTTATTAAGCGGAACCAACCGTTAAAGGATTACCTCGAGGAAGCGCTGAACCGTAAGGTACAACTCGTCGTTACCACCGACTACTCATCAATGATTGAAGCCATGCGTTTCGGCCGGATCGATCTCGCATATTTCGGCCCTCTGTCTTATGTTCTTGCAAAAACAAAAAGCGATATTGAGCCATTTGCGGCCATGCTCACTGATGGCAAGCCTACCTACCGATCAGTATTGATAGCTAACGCCGAGTCAGATATCGAAACCTACAGCGATATAAGAGGCAAGAAGGTCGCTTATGGTGATCGAGCCTCCACTTCTAGTCACCTAATCCCTAAGACAGTGCTCCTTGAGGCCGGTATGACCGCAGGTGCCGACTATGAGCAGCACTTCGTGGGTACCCATGATGCAGTTGCGGTTAATGTCGCCAATGGCAATGCTGACGCAGGGGGGCTGTCTGAGGTGATTTTTAATCACGTTGTCAGCAAAGGGTTGATCGACCCGAACAAGGTCAAGGTCGTCGGTTACAGCAAAGAGTATCCACAATACCCATGGGCGATGCGCTCGAACCTAACGCCTGCTTTGAAAGAGAGCGTACGGGGCGCATTTATCAGCCTCAAAGATCCAGAGGTTCTTAAAAACTTCAAGGCTGAAGGGTTTGTGGCGATCACCGACGCTGACTACGACGTGATTCGTGAGATGGGAAAGCTCCTCAAACTCGACTTGGCAAAGATGTGAGCCGGCGATGACAACCAAATACCAAGCCGCGTTATCTGCGCAGTCTGTACTGAGTGAACACAGGAGAGCCTGGAACCGGACTCTGATTCAGGCTCTGTTAATCATAGCGGTCATCGGAATAGCCAGTTGGCACGTAGGGCTGCTTGACCTGACGATGCTTCTTGATGGCGTTCCAGCGATCACTACGCTGTTGGGCGAATCGCTACCGCCTAACTTCGAAAATGTCAGAAACTGGGTGAACCCTCTCGTCGATACACTGGCCATGAGTATCGCAGGCACAGCTGTGGCTGTAGTGTGCTCCGTACCGTTGGCCTTTCTGGCTGCGCGCAACACCTCGCCTCATCCGATGATATTTCATTCGATCAGGGTAGTGCTTAACGGGTTGCGCTCAGTTCCTGAACTGATCATGGGGATCATCTTTGTAGCTGCCGTAGGGTTTGGGGCGCTTCCAGGTGTACTTGCGCTGGGGCTTCATTCGATTGGCATGGTGGGGAAGTTCTTTGCCGAAGCAATCGAGCACGTTGATGAGGCACCTGTAGAAGCAGCACGCGCAAGCGGTGCTAGCCCTATGCAGGTACTTTATCATGCGGTACTTCCTCAAGTTCTCCCGCAGTTTGCAGACACAGCCGTATATAGATGGGAATACAACTTCCGAGCATCCACAGTAATGGGTATGGTTGGTGCGGGCGGGATTGGATTTGAACTAATGGGTTCGCTGCGAATCATGCAGTATCAAGAGGTTAGCGCTATCCTGTTAGTGATTTTAATGATGGTTACGATCGTAGACAGCCTTAGCGGTCGCCTACGCCAGTCTTTCAAATAAGGGAATCTAATGAAGCCGACCGTCGTATTAACCCACCGAGTATTCCCCGAAACTCTTGAGTTGCTGCGCCCCTATTGCGAACTTGTTACTAACCAGTACGATGCCACTCTTTCTCGTGCAGAGGTTTTGGATCGGGTGCGTAATGCCGACGCCATGATGGCTTTCATGCCAGATAAGGTTGATCAAGAATTCGTCGATGCTTGTCCCCAACTCAAAGTTATCGGATGCGCTCTAAAGGGATACGATAACTTTGATGTACAAGCATGCACACAACACAAGGTATGGCTCACCATTGTTCCAGACTTGTTGACGGTTCCTACCGCCGAACTCGCCATTGGGCTGATGATTAACCTTGTTCGAAATGTTCCCGCCGCTCATGAAAAAATACGAAGAGAGGGCTATCAGGGATGGCGCCCCACATTTTATGGGCAAGGTATAGAGGGAGCGCGCATCGGCATCTTGGGTATGGGCTCAATAGGAAGAGCTATTGCACAGCGTCTAAACGGTTGGGGCGCGGCGCTTACCTACTCCGATCAGGCGCCTGTTGACCCAGCTCTTGAGCAACGCCTTGGCTTGCAATGGCGTTCGCTTGACGCTCTGATTGGCGAGTGCGACATCTTGGTGCTGGCACTCGCATTGACGCACGAAACGTTTCATTTGATAGACGCAACCCGACTGGCACAGCTGAAAAAAGGCGCTTACCTCGTTAATCCGTGTCGTGGCTCAGTGGTTAATGAGTCGCACGTGCTCGCGTCTCTCCAATCCGGCCATCTTGGCGGATACGCAGCTGATGTCTTCGAAATGGAAGACTGGGCGCGCGTTGACCGGCCGCGGCAGATCGATCCGGCATTGTTATCAGCCGCTAACACTTTGTTCACTCCACATTTGGGTTCGGCCGTACGGGACGTCCGCCGGATGATTGAACGCTGTGCTGCGGAAAATATCCTTCAGGCGCTGTCTGGGGAGAGACCGACACACGCTGTAAATATGATCCGCGATGGAGAGCTCGTGCCTTGCTGAATCTCGTTTGGGTGAACACTTTTCTGACGCTTGCCCAAGTATGCAACTTTCAAAAGGCCGCCAGTCAACTGGGCATTGCGCAACCAACTGTGACACAACACATCCAGAAGCTGGAAGAAAAGCTTGGTGTTACGCTCTTTGAGCGGACGCGGTATGGCTGTAAGGCTACCCAGCCAGCGCTTTTTTTTTACCTTATGCCCGCAGCTTGATTCGCATTAATAACCAAGCTTTGGAGAATCTGAATAAACATAAATTAAGGGTAGGCGCAAGTTCAAATATTGGCATTTATCTTCTCCCGTCAATCATGAGGCGTTACATAGAGGAGGGAAGTCCGGCTGGTTTCGATCTGACCATAGAATCCAATCCGTCTATTGCTAGGAAGCTAGATGACGGTGAGATTGATGTCGCGCTTATGGAATGGTGGGATGATCGGCATGGGTTCGATTCGTTCTGTTGGAAGGAGGAGCCAGTTGTGCTGATAGTCCATCCCAGCCACCCCTTTGCGTCTCGTGCAAGTGTGACGCGTAAGGAGGTTGGTCAGCTAGAACTACTTGGTGGTGAACCAGGGACGGGTACTGGACGCCTGTTACAACAGTTCTTTGCCAATAACGGGTCGATGCCAAAGGTTGTACGCTCGCTTGGCAGCACCGAAGCGGTCAAGCAAAACGTGAAGGCAGGAATGGGGATGTCCCTAGTGATGTGGTCATCAGTTGAAGAGGAGGTAGCTTTTGGCAGTCTTTCAGCTATCCCAATGGCCGAACCGGCACTCATGAAGCCAGTCTTCTTAGTGATCCGGGAAGGTCAGCCAGAGCATTCCCTTCCCCGAATATTCGCTGAATTCATCCGACACAGCGGTGCTAGCTCGGCCAGCAGTGAACAATCACCCTGAATGGCAGTCATGACGCCTCTTTATTCCAGCAAAGCAAGCGGTCAATACGTTCGCCAATATTCGACTAAAGGAGAGCAGGCAGCAAGGCTGTTATAGTGACGCGCTGTTGGCTCGCTTTATTTAGCTAGTTATTGACGCTTGCGTGTTGTGTCTTGCAAGTCCGAATTGTTGCCGTCTACTTGGGGTATTTCGGTGAACTAAGCATCTCTTCAAGCTCTATGCTCGATAGCGAATTGTTAAACCCATCGAACCGCCCCTGTAAATTCATAGTGCGGGCCGCGGTGATGAAACCGTTCCATGCTGCTCGTGCTAAAGCTCCACCCACACTGATACGCCTCACGCCAAGATCGGCTAGTTCATCGACCGATAAATCACTAGTCCAGCCGATCAAGACATTTACTGGTTTAGGTGCAACAGCGCTGACAACGGTCTGTATTTCTTCTCGAGTTTTGATACCAGGAGCATACAGGCAGTCAGCGCCGGCTTCTGAGTAGGCGATCAACCGCCTAATGGTGTCGTCCAGATCTGGTAGTCCTAAGACGTAGTTTTCCGCACGCCCCACTAATACGGTATCACCGCCGTTTACATCAATAGCTGCTCGCGCCGCTTGCATGCGCTCCACGGCCTCCGAAATGTCCCTAACCGGATGGCTTAGGTCGCCAGTTGAGTCTTCAATTGATAGGCCCGCCACACCGGTTTCTATCGCCATACTCACACTGTCAAACAGCTGATCGGTGGTATGCGCAAAGCCACTTTCGAAGTCGGCGTTGATAGGAAGATCGCTGCTGGCAACCATGTAGCGCATATGAGCCAATGCATCTGAACGTGATAGCTGTCCGTCAGCCCGAGCTTGAGACCATGCGTATCCAGCGCTGGTCGTCGCAAGCGCCTTGTAGCCTAGCGACTCAAGAATGCGGGCGCTACCAGCGTCCCAAGGGTTGGGAAGCAAAAAGCACCCTTCACGATGCATCGCACGGAATATTTCGCGTTTCTCTACGACTGTCAGGGCCATATCTACTCCTAGTGGGTATCACTGCAGTAAGTAAATCTTTAAAACAGCGCTCGTTACGGCCTACGAAACGGGGGTTTCGCATTTTGGCAAAACCTTGGCTGCAAGGCCTTTATTTTTCTTCAGCTAAACCTGCTACACACTTCGTGTCAGTTGTGCCGAGTTTATGTGGTTGGCTGCCCGACGATCCTTGACGACGACTTTCGGTTCGGAGACGAACAGCTCCGATGTGTGGGTAATGAGCACAGGAGTGTTACCTCAAGTGATAACGGTGTTACTGAGATATGCTGCCGGTCAAAGGCAGCCATTAAAAATGGCCGCTTCGAAAGTTTATCCAACTAAGCTATCTGGTCGAACTGCAATAATCAACTTTGACAGAACCGGATTCGGTTGCCGAAAGGATCATGAACCTCCAAAATCAGCCCCCAGTCTTGCTTAACAATTTCTGGGCGTCCGTATCCATAACGCTTGCTCTGAAATTCGTCCCGCAGCATTTCGATATTTTGCATTGGAACAAACACCGTCGATCCCGGGCTCGAATCCCCGTGATGTTCGGAAAGGTGGAGGTGTAGATCGTTTCGGCTGATACCTAGATATAGCGGCAAATCAGCCTCAAATCGGTGCTCAAAATCCACTCGGAAACCTAAGAACTCTAGATAAAACTCTCTGGCCTTTGTCTCGTCAAAAATCCTCAGAATCGGGATAGTCTTGCGAAACGCAATCGCTGACTCGGCATTTTCCTTGGTAAGAGTTGCGGCAGCGGTGTTCCAGTCCTTGTACCCTAGCTGGTGGGCTACTGTCTCCAGCGCTGCCGAATGAGTTATTGCTTGATTGCGTGACTCGAGCGAGTCGCGCAGCCGCTTTGCCATCTGTTTGGCTTGTTTGATAGAACGCATCGTTTCTCCTGTGGCCGAGGAGTTCCGGTGCTCGCATTGCCTAACCTCGATCCTTCAGAGATGAGACAGGATAGGGAAGTGAAGAAATGCTTTCACCGTTCCTCTCGGATGCGAGCGGCAGGCAGCATCAGCCTGCTCTTATCGTACATGAGAGTTGCCCCAAGTACAGGAGGCCTGTCACTAGCAATGCCATTTATATGGCCGAGGCTGTGAAAAATCTTCTGATCCAAGCGAGTGTCCAGACTACGTGCGGAAAGACGACCCGCTCCGTAAGCACGCTGTCTGCACCAGCGGATCGTTTTCTGGATCCGACGGAGCGTGTGGCCCGTTTGGCCGTGGAGGCTTTAAACATTACAGTCGAGAACCCATCGTAAGCTCAACGACCACGATGCGATGCGATGCGATGCGACAGCGTCAATGAACACGCTGGGTTCAGGCAGGGTCAGTTCCACGGGGCACTTTTTTGGTGATTTGTACTTCCAGTGGGTACCCGGGACGCCATCGCCATCTTCAAGCACCGAATGGTGAGACAGCGGCTCGGGACTTCGTTGGTTTCCAGTCGCGTAAAGTGCTGTGTTCAGTAGCAGCGCTAGATTCGAATCAGGCGTTTAAATGCTCTGACGGAAACGATTGCGATCGTCATATTAAGCCCAGCTGTTTGATGTCTGACAATGGTGATCGCGCATTGACGCCCCAGTTTGACTCTTGCTACTTCGACAGGCTGCAGAGGGACATGAGCTCCAAAACGCTCTTATATTGTTTGTCTCACTCTGGGTGAGGGCTCTCCAATCCGCCCGTATTCCTTGTGACGGCAGGACTCGGGATCGTCGCTGCGATAGTGGGAGCACCCCCAGAACTTGTGCTCTCCTTTGTAGCTCATCTCGCCTCCGCTAGCAGGGCAAATAGGTATCCACCAGCCGCAACTAACATCCACGCATTGCCGGAATCGGCCTACCTTTTCCATGGGTGCGTTGCACTTAGTGCAACCGTTCTCCGTATGCCCGCAGCGGGGGTAATTAGTACACCCCATGAATACTCTACCCGTCTTTCCGTTAGTGCGAGCTGTCAGATGACCTTCCTTGCAGACAGGACAATTCGCTTCTAGAGCATGTAGCTGTTCGCTGGTTGTAGCGAACTCATCCAGATCCAGCGGATACTCGTTTTTGACCAGCTCCTGTACGAAGGGCGAGCACTTGCGCATGTCACAGGGCAAGTAAACCCTGTGCTTGGCGCGCGTCAGTGCTACGTAGAACAAGCGGCGTTCCTCTGCATGAGGAAAAGCCTCCCGCTCAGGCAGCAGTGCTTCGATGAGTGGATGGGTGACGATCTCAGAGGGCAGTCCGTACTTGCCCTTCGTTAGGCCGAGCAAAACTACGTAATCAGCCTCTTTGCCTTTCGAACGATGAATCGTGTCGGTCAGAAAGCGCAGGGTAGGGAACCGTCCCTTGAGCCTATAAAGCTCATCTTTATCCGGAAGGTCATGGGTAAAGCGGGCTAGCAAATAGACCGATGAGTTGGGTGCAGCGATGTGAGCGATACGCTCTGCGATCAGCAGCCGAGCGTCAGCAGCATCAATGCTGGTTCTAACCAAGGATACTGTCGGCGCCGGCGCAGATTCATGAGAGATAACCGTTTTCACCAACTGCTTCGGATTCTGCGTGATGAAGCGGCTAGCTACCTCACCGATTTTGCTGTTGAAGCGAAATGTCTTGTCGAGTTCGCAGGTGAAAGTTGGGCCAAAGCGCTGCGAAAAGGAGGACGTGTAACCGATATCACTCCCAGTGAAGCGATAGATGGATTGCCAATCGTCACCCACACAGAAAAGTGACACGCCGCCTTTCTTTTCCCTAAGCTTCTGGACGAGCTGAGCTCGCGATTTAGCAATGTCCTGGAACTCGTCAACGATGATGAATTTCCAAGGGATCTCAAATTTTCCTTCTTCCACATAGGTTGTCGCGATGTTGACCATGTCGTCGAAATCGACCTGGGTGTCGCTCTTAAGCTGCTGCTGGTAGGCCTCGAATAGCGGTGTCAGTAGCTTCAAGGCGGCGCCTACCTGAGCCGATCTATTAGCTACGCTTGCCTGCTCCTCACTGTTGAGATTGGCCGCCTTTAGCAGGCCAATCATCTGCGTCAAAATCTTCGAGAATGCAGAAATTGCGCCGACCTCTCGAAGAGTTTCGAGAACGGCTTCGGGAGGCAAGGGGTTTAGCTGCACACCGGCCTTGCACAGCTCATTTTCTAACCCAGCCAGCAACGTTCCTTGCTGTTTTTGGTGATGGAACGTCTCAACCAGAGTTGTGCCCGCGAGCTTGTGAACGTTGCGCTTCCACGCCATATCGTCATGGTATTTTTTGCGGTCAATGTAAGGCGCGGTATTGCCTTGTTCGTCGATGCCAAAATGTTCGATGTAGACGCCATAGTCTGGTAGGAAGAAGTCAGGGTGATAGGGCCCACGCGATTTAGCTTGCTCCGGGGTATCAAAGCGAGATTCATAGCGGTACTCAACACCATTCTTGAAAAGGAAATTTGCGATGTCGCATTCGCCAAATCCTTTGACTTTCTCACCTTTCAGAGTCCGGACATCGTTGTCGTTGAGGAATTGGTAGTAGTCGCCGAGTGACTTGAAGTCGAAGGGGTTGCGAGCGGGGTACAGCCACTGTTCGAAGTAGGTGAGTAGCAGGTGACGGTAATCCGAATCCTCTCGCTGAAGGCGCTGAAATTCCAGGTCGACGAGTTTCGCTTTGAGGTTCTCATCGGAAGCCAAAGGGCTTACCGAAGCTTTGCTGTTCTCTACCTTCTCAACGATGTGTCGGCCCAGTGCGTGGAACGTTTCTGCGGTTACGCCCTTAATCCCGAGACGCTTCTCAAGCCGTTCCCGCATCTCGACGGCAGCTGCATTACCGTACGCAAGCAAGAGGATTTCGTCGGGCCTAGCCTGGCCACTTTGAACCAGAAAGGCGACCCGGCCGATCACCGTGCTGGTTTTACCGCTTCCTGCTCCGGCGAGGATTAGGTTGTTGTCCTCATCAACGACGCAGGCCTCGCGCTGCTTAGGCGATAGCGGTTTGCTTTCGACGGTATCGAAAAGATGTTCATGCTGAAGTAGGGCATTCTGGACATAACGGTCGCGCGATGCTTTGAGCCATGCGGTTGGGCTCTGAACAAACTCGATGGTCGCATGCAGGAAGCTGTATTGATCATCCTCAAGCACTTGCTTAGGTGGGATGGGTGGCATCGTTGCCTGAAGCGCTGCGAACTCTTGGGCGATGGGTATCCACTGGGAGCTACGGACATAGCCGTGCTTTGGAAGGCTTGCGGTAAAGGCCGACATTCGCGACTTGATGGCGACCAAGCGTGGGCTGTACCAGCCCCTCACGATCTGTGTCCAAGCCTCATCTCGCTGCTTAGCATTGGCGAAGTAAAGACGCACGTCACCGCCAGGGGCGCGCAAGGTTACCGACTGAATAAAAAGGTGACGGGCTTTGGCTGGCATCGTTTCCACCGATGACCAATCGATGGAGCGGAGCTCATTGCGTAAACCAACATCGATGCCTTCGCTAGTGACGCTTGCTGATCTAGCCGCTCCTGGAAGAAGAGTGGCCCACCAAGGGCAGCGGATGAGCCTAGTTGTTTGATCCCGCTCTAGCATGCAGAGGCAACTCCTTTTGCAGTTCTGCTTCACTCTAAATAAATGCCAAATGACTTAACGCAGTCAGCCGACTTTATCGGCTTACCGTAACTCAACTATGCGCTACAACGATGGCATGTCGGCAGGCACCCGGTTCCAATTCAGTGCGCACTCACGCCGGGATGGCTATGACGAATCAGCTACTATCCCACGGTTCTAATCGTCGCTGAGCGGCACATTCTGGTTACATACCTGATGCCGTTTAGCATGTCCTCAGGGGGGGGCTCATCATTGCTCGATTTTGCAGCCTTCTGTCCATTAAGCGAACTATGATAGTCATGCTTCGAGCTGGCCGGCTCGGAATTCTTTGTACTCGTTCCAATTAAACCTTTCAAGAAAATTTGCAGCTTCCGTTGCGCCCTCCTGAAATAAGCCAAGCATATTTTTGTCGCTTATATGAAAGTCAAGCCAAGAATAGCCTTCGCAAGGTATCCAGGCAACCAGGTTTTTATAATCTGGGTTCTTCAACAGAAAGTCATAGTCAAGCGTGTGTCTTGCGCAATTGAACATCGCCATCATGAAGCTCAAGGGGCCGGTTATAGCTTGGTGGCGGCCGTCTAATTGTAACTTTATACCAAACGTTGGAGCGCATGGTACTTTAGTTCTGTCATGAAAAATGTCTATTGGAAAATTAGACATGATGCCACCATCTACAAATATAGCATGATCGGGCATTATGTCATCTGAGCCATACCGAATTCCCGCGTACTTCTCCCAGTCAGATGCAGCACTATGTGCAGTAGGAATATCAGATACTCGAACAGGCTCAAAAAAGAATGGAATAGACATCGACGCTCTAACAAAGTCTGCAGGATGAATATTATTAGCTTGCTTCCAGTACATGTGCGCCATAGCTGGGAACTCAACTTTAACCTCTCTTACTATATCAGCTGCAATTATTGCCAATCTTAAACCGGCCTCGGTCGAGTCAGTAAATGGCTTGTCGCCTATGCAAAGCCCCTCTGGTATTTGATAGATTCGTTTGTTAAGTTCATCGAGTGTACTAACTCCCTCGGCGTCTAGAATGTTCTTAATCCACAATCTGAATTCTTCTCCGGGATTAAGGCCTAGGTTGTCACGTATGTTGTCTATAACCTGGGCGCCTTTAAATGCCAATTTAAAATTTTTAGAGCCTGCTATAAAGGCTTTTATGAAATCCTTGGCGTCACTATCACCGTCTATGAAGTCTGAAAAACGTTTATCTGACATGTATTTAATTAGTTTGGGTGTCTTTGGCTCGTCGCGCCGATTCAGAGCGGCAAGCAGTAGTGCAACAATAGATCCCGCCGATGTCCCGCCAATCCCGAGGAACCTTATATTTGCCTGCTCAAGCACATAAATGTACCCAAGAAGCGCAATTCCGAATACGCCACCGCCTTCCATTACCATGTCAACATATTGGTTTCCTTTTGTATCCGTGATATCGCTTACAGGGCTTTTGGCAACAGCCTTTGTCGCCCTTTCGACAGCCTCAGCGACTTTCGGCAAAGAAGTAAATTCGGAAGCATCCATTGTTTTTCTCCAGCTATTTAGACTGTTTGGTTTTGTCAGCTAGATCAGGTGCAATTCATTGTTCACGTTTTTTATCTATACGGGATTCGCCAGGCGAGGGCAGGGTTTATAGGAGTTATAATAATTCTAATGGCCGCGCCGATATCCTCCTCACAATGAGAATTAGTGTAGTAAGCACAGCCAATCTATATTTAAGAGGGTCTCTGGTTGTATCGGTATAGCCCATCCAGAGAAACGGAAGGAGGGCGTTCTATACCGTCCGTCTGATTGATTCCTTGCAGGTGCAAGCGCTTGCCGCCTCGGCGGCTAACAATCAGCAACAGAGACCCTCACAGCAGTCCTGGTTCCTGGCCAAGGGAGGACAGCGAACCTGTTTCCCCTTCACAATGCGCCTACCACATCTCCAGATTGCCCCAGGCCCAGTTCCACCGACCTGCCGAGTGGCCGACCCGTCCGGACAGCTAGTGCGTAACCTGGACACGTATCGCCGGTGGAAATCGGTTCGCCGGAGTTAATCCTGCCTGCACGCCTCAGGATTCAACTATAAAAATTCGCACTGAGCTTTAAGATCTTTCGGCCCCAACCGATATAGCAATTTAAAATATTTCAATATGAAAGTAATCTACTATCATCGGATAAGGCGTTTTGGCCGGAAAATGCGGTGCAAAAATGACAAAGGCTAATGAGCGAATAATTGTATTCACGTTAGGGGTGGTTTTTGTCGTTGCGCTAGTAGTCTTGTCGTATTACGTTCCGCAACCGACGCAATCCCAGTTTTTTATATTTAAGGTAGTCCTTGCATTGGCGGCTTCGGGTATAGCTGCAATGATGCCCGGCTTTGTAGAAATTGATATTCCAAAGGTGGTGCGTGCCGGAGGATCGCTAGCTGTGTTTTTTATTGTTTTAGACAAAAGTCCAGCGGAGCTGGTTGCTACCCCCACGCCGGAGCCGATTAAGGGAAACGCTCTATTGCTGGATGGCTTTAAGCAGTATGGCGACAGCGGGTTTAAGTTTAATGGCGAACAAGTTGTTGCATGGAATGCACAATCTGCAGACATACTAGCTGCAAAGAGGCCAGGCGATGAGTTAACCGGCTTTTTTATTCCGTATGACGTCGCGGATTACAAAAACCCTGAGTTAGATAAGCAAGCCCGAAGCGGAATTCAGAAAGTTAGTCAATCTGATATAGGCAAAGTGTACGAATGCCCCACGAGCGGATACCAACATCATTGGTTTACGCCGAGTAAAGACAGCATTTATTGTTTACGACTGCGAGACGGAAATCATTACGCCTTGATTCAAGTTAACGCCATCGACGATGACCGCATAGGATTTGATTACCTCTATCAGCCCTCTGGAACAGCCCGTTTCCGGTAACGGATCGGGCGATGCAGCTCGCAGACCCAGCGTCAATGAAGCTGTAAGTGAGCAAGTCTAGGTGCTGGGTTCCAAGTAACAACGATCCCTAGCGGGCCCGCGCCGAGCGCTCATTTCAGTGGTAGCATATTGCCTTGATTGGGGTTTTGGACGGCTGGATCATGGTGAAAGCAGAGGTCAAAAACAAGCTTGCTATTGGCAAGCGGAACGAATTTGCTATTTGGGGTTATTTGCTCGGTGAAGGGTTTGATGTCTTTCCCTCATTAGTCGACGACAAGGGAATAGACGGAATCGTCGGCCACAACGGTCGCTATTTCGAAGTCCAGATCAAAAGTGGCGAAAACTGGAACAATCAGCGAGGCCTTAGCCGCGCTGCAGTGAGCCAAAATCCTGAACGTATCTTTCTAATTTACAACAGCACCGAGGACGAGGTTCGATACTTCACAGGCCAGCAGATTCTCGATGAGGCTGAATGGCAGACCTCTATCGACTGGGATTTCCCTCAAATTAAGCTTCCCAAGCGAATGCTAGAGAAATACGAGGCTCATAATTGGGCAGGCTTCGTAGCCTACTTGCAGTGCTCCAAGCAGGATCAATAGTCCCACCCACTGACCCGGAGCACCGCTAAGCTTGCCTTACCTTGGCTTGAACAAGACCAAACTCCTCAGTCGATAGAGTAGCGGGGCATGTTGGCGCATTCGATCAGGGAGTTTCGCGTCTACGCTAAGAAAACAACGGAGCCACGCATGAATGTCCGCGAACTAATTGAGATTCTCTCAAAGCAGGATCCCGACGCGAAGGTCGTGGTCGAATACGACACGCATTTTTACAACGTGCGACGTGTTGAACCACACGAGATTTTAACTCAGGGTGTGAGTTGGGCCGACTATCCCAGCGCCAATGTGCTGAATCAGGACGAAGGTCGGTACCCATTGCGCGAAGATGAGCGAGCTGCGAACGAACGCAGTCCGCGTGAGACTGCAATCGTCTTATCAGGTTCGCCGGTTTGACGCAGCCTACCGTGCAGTGGTGCTAGGTGAAAATTGCCTACGATGTAGGGGATGAAGCAAAAATCCACAGCACCGAGAATGCTGTGGTTTTCGTTTTGCTGCTAAACCATATGCGAAAGCGGTTCATCAAACCGGTCTAGTACCTAAGGTGTCTTGCTCAGCACGCTACACCGTCATGCCACCGCAGCCGCAACAGCTTTAGAGCGCCAGGCAAAAGCCAGCACCATCAACAACCCCAGCGCCGCCATTGCCGCTCCGGCCAGTGATATCGCTGGGTAGCCCAGCCCAGTATTGATCACTGCGCCGCCCAGCGCCGCACCGATCGCGTTTCCGAAGTTGAACGCGCCGATGTTCACTGCCGATGCTAGATTCGGCGCATCCTTGGCGGCTTCCATGACGCGCATTTGCAGCGGAGGTACCAAGGCGAAGCTGGCGATACCCCAGATCAAGATGGCAACTGCAGCCGGCAGCGGCCAGCGCATTAGTACGGTGAACGCTAGCAAGACGAGAATCAGCACGCTTAGCGAGACGATTAGGGTGCGGTCTATCGAGCGGTCGGCAGCTTTGCCGCCCCACATGTTGCCCAGCGTCAATCCCACACCGAACAACACCAGCATGGCGGTGATGAAGGCAGTAGACGCATTGGTCTCGCTGCTTAGCATCGGTGCGATATAAGTGAATACGGTAAACATGGCTCCCGAGCCGATAACGGTCAGGGCCAACGCCCCGAGCACCCGGCCACGACCCAGTACCCGAATCTCGGCCAGTACGCCGACGCTTTGCGTCGCCGGCAGGCTGGGCAGGGCAAACCACAACGCGGCCATGGCTACTATGCCGAGCCCGGTAATCCCCCAAAATGCAGTGCGCCAGCCGAACAGGTCGCCAAACCAGGCGGCCAGCGGCACACCGCCAATAGTCGCCAAAGTCAGACCCATGAACATGGCTGCAACCGCCCCAGCATGCTTCTCCGGAGCGACCACGCTGGCGGCGACGATGGAGCCAACGCCGAAGAACGCACCATGGTTCAGTGAGGTCACCACCCTGGCGAACATAAGGCTGTAGTAATCGGTAGCCAGGGCCGACATCAGGTTACCCACGGTGAAAATAGCCATGAGGCCGATCAGCAGATAGCGCCGCGGAATCCTGCCCGTGGTCAATGTCATCAGCGGCGCGCCAAGCAATACGCCCATGGCGTAAGCACTGACGAGCAGGCCTGCGGCGGGAATGGATACGCCGAGATCCGTAGCGATGCCTGGCAACATGCCCATAGGGGCGAACTCGGTAACGCCGATGCCGAAGGCACCAATGGCGAGTGCAACTAGCGGTGGATTGATGTGCATGAAAAGCTCCTTATCTATGCAGCAAATGCTACAATCTGGCCTTTTCATGCGGTAGATAGTAATTCTGGCAAGCACCTTTGCTTACGGAGCACAAATGGACTTCAGCGGCAGGTCAGGCGAAATGGGCGTTTTCGCCACGGTGGCACAAGAAGGCAGCCTGTCGGCCGCCGCGCGTGCATTGGGCCTGACACCCTCAGCGGTCAGTCGAATCATCGCGCGTACCGAACAACGACTTGGAACCCGCCTGCTGTTACGCACTACCCGAGCGATCGCTTTTACCGCCGAGGGCGAGGCTTATCTGCGCGGCGCCCGGCGTATCTTGGCCGACATGGCCGAGGTCGAAGAGGCCATCGCCGACCAGGGCGTACCCAGGGGCCGCTTACGTGTCAGCGCCGCCCTCGGCCATGGGCGGCAGGCCATCGTTCCCTTGGTGGCAGCATTCAGTTCCCGTTACCCGAACATCGTCGTAGACCTCACCCTCGGCGATGAAGTCGTCGATATACTCGGCGGCCAGGCCGATGTGGCGGTGCGTTTTGGCTCTCTCCCTGACAGCCCACTCACCGCTCGCAGGATTGGCGACACCGGGCAGGTGCTGGTGGCTTCGCCCGAATATCTGCAGCGCTATGGCATACCCCAGGAACCGGAAGACCTGCTACGGCACAACTGCCTGCGTTTCAATTTCCGCCGCGCCGAACCCAACTGGCCGTTCATCCGCAACGGGAAAGCGGTTTCCCTAAAGGTCAGCGGTAACATCGAATGCAGCAGTGGTGAAGCGCTGGCACAACTGGCACGGGTAGGCGCCGGCATCGCGCGTATCGGCGAATTCAGCGTGGCCGAGGATCTTCAGCACGGCGATTTGGTGCCACTGCTGGAAGCGTACAACCCCGGCGACCGGGAACCGATCCACGCAGTGTTTGTAGGTGGCCCAGCAATGCCGGCGCGAGTACGAGTATTCGTGGACTTCCTCCTAGAGCATCACCAGATGTAAGCGATCTTTTATCTCCTCGGGGTCGCTCGCGATACTGTTTACATGGTCTTGGGCGAGCCGTTAATGAGGTGATCTTGCGCTCGGAACTATGGTGGTAGAGCCTCGTTCGTGTATAGCTGCCCGCGACCGCCTGTGGCTAATCGTTAGGCGACTTTCGGTCAGGAGCGGACAGTCATCCCAAGAGATTGGTTTCGCCCGCTAGATCATGTCATAAAGCTACCAGTCATCAGGGATTAGCACTGCGTTGGCAGAAATGGCCAAGATAGGCGTCCCTGCCTCGTCATGAGTAACAGGGAGCGTCGCTGTGTACCTATCTGTTTTGAAACTAGAAAATTTCCGCCAGTTTGGCCAGGCCAACCATGGCTTGGAGGTCACCTTCAACCCAGGTGTCACCGCGCTGGTTGGGGAAAATGATGCAGGTAAAACGGCAGT
>NZ_JBLXDN010000035.1:0-38103 GCF_048264025.1 Nitrincola sp. | reverse complement strand
ACTCAGATGCCGGTTTGCTTTCTCGTCAGATAAGCATGGCACATTGTTAGGGGGGCGGGTCCATCTTATTTCCTACAAAACATCACACATCCCCCCTTGTAGGAGCTTGCTCTGCGAGCGATCTTTCGCCCGCAGAGCGAGCTCCTACAGGGATGTTAGAAGGATTCGCCTTCTACGCGATTTCCGCCGCTTTGGCGAGCTACGGCCAGGTTTTCCATTACTCTACGAATCATGTCTTCGGAAGAATCTTCGATACCTGCCAAGGTGGCTACACCTACACTGACTGTGCAGCTGATATTGCCGGAGGCGAAGGGTAATTCCAGATCGTTTGTGAGTCTGCGTACGCGTTCACCGGCCAGTAATGCCTGGTCATGATTGGTTTCAGGCAAAAATAGCACTAGCTGGTCATCACTGAAACGGGCCAGGAAATCTGCCGTTCGCTTCATTCTGTGCAGCTCAGTAACCATGTGGCGCAGCAGTTGATCGCCGCCATCCCAACTATGTTCATCATTGATGCCGCTAAAGTCATCAACATCGATCAATAACATACTGCAGATGCCATCGTATCGCTGTGCCTGGGCAATGTTTTGCTCCAGCACTGGCATCAGCGCACGACGATTGTAGGCACCGGTCAACGGGTCACGCTGTGCCTGACTGGTGATGCGGCGTTCGAGTTTTTTTCGATCATTGATATTGCGTAAAGACCAGATCAGTTGATCGTCATCTGTAACCATAATCCGGCTATGGAACCAGATCACTTCTTTGAGCCCTAACGCTTTGAAAGCATGCTGATGATCTGGCCTGAACACCAGTTCATTTTTGACTACCTGGCGTTGTTCACGTGACGTTCTGATATAACCACGCAATAGCGTTAGAAAATCTTGTGGGAACAGGTCTTCCAGCGTTTTACCGGGCAACTCACTGACTAATAACCAATCCTCATCACCTGGGCTGACAACACGGACCGTTTCATCTTCAATGACAAACACCAGATCAGACGTAAGTGCCAACAAGGCATTGAATGAATCAGTCAGTTGTTTCTGTTCCTCAGACATACATTCTTCCTCAAGTAATTATGTTCAGCATACGCTTACTTCAAGCGACCTACTAGCTCTTCAACGGCAGCATGTAGCTGCTCATCTGTGCAACTGAAGCAGGTACCTTTAGGTGGCATGGCACCTTTACCGGTTAACACTGTCTGGGTCATTGCATCAACACCGGTTGCCAGACGTGGCGCCCAGCTAGCGGCATCATCAAGCTTCGGAGCACCCGCTAATCCAGCATCATGGCAAGCCTGACAATGACGGTCAACAATACCTTCAATTTCGGCATCAGCAAATACAACGCTGCTACCAAGCAGCAGAGCGAACGACAGAGGGGTAATTATTGTTTTCATAGGAATATCCAGACAGGTTGAAGTGATTTTCTTTCAAGAATAAACCAGAGTGGCAAACAAATCGAGAGGGTTGGAGACAATATCGCCCGCGGAACGGGCTCGTTGGGTGTAGGGGATTGGGGTTGGAGGGTTCGCCCGCGGAGCGGGCTCCTACATTAACTGCATTAACTGTAGGAGCTCGCTCTGCGAGCGATCTTTCGCCCGGAGACCGGGCTCCTACAGACCGCTCGCCCGGAGGGCGATATGGGTTAGGCGCTTAATTCAAGCAGGAGCTTATTTAGGCGCGTGATGTAGGCGGCGGGGTCGTCTAGCTGGCCGCCGGCGGCCAGGTCGGCCTGATCGAACAGCACCAGCGCCAAGTCAGCAAAGCGAGCTTCGTCAGGTTCCTGATCCAGTTTTTTGATTAACGGGTGTTCAGGGTTGAGTTCGAAGATCGGTTTGTTTTCCGGTACTGGCTGGCCAGCGGCTTCCATGATACGGCGCATCTGCGCACCCATGTCGTAGTCACCCAGCACCAGACAGGCTGGCGAATCGGTAAGACGATGGGTAACGCGAACGTCCGACACACGGGCATCCAGCACGGGCTTCAGGCGCTCCAGCAAGCCCTCCAACACCTTGGCGCTTTCTTCCTGCTGCTGCTTCTCTTCTTCGGTTTCGACTTCACCCAAGTTCAGTTCGCCCTTGGTGACATCCTGGAAGGACTTGCCTTCGAAGTCGAACAGCTGGCTCATCATCCATTCATCAATGCGGTCTGTCAGCAACAGCACTTCGATACCTTTCTTGCGGAAGATTTCCAAATGCGGGCTGTTTTTAGCAGTATTGTAGTTGTCAGCCACGACGTAGAAGATCTTCTCCTGACCTTCTTTCATCCGCGACACATAGTCTTCAAGGCCTACGCTCTGCTCGGCATTACCGGTATGGGTAGAGGCAAAGCGCAACAGCTTGAGAATTTTGTCACGATTGGCGTAGTCTTCGGCAGGCCCTTCTTTGATCACCTGGCCGAACTCTTTCCAGAAGCTGGCATACTTTTCAGCATCGTTTTTGGCCAGTTTGCTGAGCATATCCAGCACACGCTTGGTCAGGGCACTACGCAGCTTGTCGACATTCGGGTCTTTCTGCAGAATTTCACGGGAGACGTTCAGCGACAGGTTGTTGCTGTCGACTACACCCTTGATGAAACGCAGGTAGAGTGGCAGGAATTGGTCAGCCTGATCCATGATAAACACACGCTGCACGTACAACTTCAAGCCACGAGGCGCTTCACGGTTCCACAAATCAAACGGGGCATGACCGGGCAGATACAACAAGCTGGTATATTCCAGGTTGCCTTCGACCTTGTTATGCGACCAGCTCAGCGGCTCGGCGAAATCATGGGAAATATGCTTGTAGAATTCCTGATACTCTTCGTCGTTCAGGTCACTTTTGCTGCGTGTCCAGAGCGCTGTTGCACTGTTAACTGATTCGAATTCAGGTGCTTTGGCCTCAGGCGCTTCTTCACCTTCTTCAGGCTCTGATGCTTCTTTTTCCATTAACACCGGAAAGGCAATATGGTCAGAATATTTACGTACCAGGCTGCGCAGACGCCAGCCATCCGCAAACTCAGATTCAGCGTCTTTCAGATGCAGCACGATACGTGTACCACGTCCGGCTTTTTCAGTCGGCTCTATGGTGAAGTCACCCTCACCGCGTGAAGACCAGTGCACCGCATCAGTCACAGCGGTACCGGCACGACGGGAAAACACATCGACCTGATCGGCAACAATAAAAGAAGAATAAAAGCCGACACCAAACTGACCTATCAGTTGACTGTCTTTGGACTGATCACCGGTAAGATGCGACATGAAGCTGGCAGTCCCGGACTTGGCAATCGTCCCCAGATGCTCAATCACTTCATCGCGGTTCATACCTATGCCGTTATCTTCGATGGTGACCGTTTTGGCGTCTTTGTCAAAGCTAACGCGAATTTTTAAATCTGAATCTCCTTCATAAAGCTCAGCATTTTCCAGCGCTTCAAAACGCAGTTTTTCGGCTGCATCAGACGCATTGGAAATCAGCTCACGCAAGAAGATTTCTTTGTTGGAATAGAGCGAGTGCACCATCAGGTGCAGGAGTTGCTTAACCTCGGTCTGAAAACCAAGTGTTTCTTTCTGGGTTTCTGTACTCATTTGTACCTCAGACTCATGTTTGACGAAAAATCATCAAGGCTGAATGCCTTCACACTGGCTGAGATATAGGGGCAAATTTCAGAGTTTCAAGTTATTGTGTGCCATTATCGATGTTAGAAATCACTGGCCGGTTCAGTTCAGAGCTCATCATCAGGGTTGTCAGGGTTGAAGAACGGAACTCACGACGGTATAGCACAAAGACAATTACGGCACTCAACACCATGAATAACCAGGGATTAATAATCCAACTGAGTATAGCAATACTGAAATAATAGGAGCGCAAACCCAGGTTAAAGCTATTGGCCGCCATGGATGTCATCTTGGCGACACGTGCGGCATGGGCTTCCATTTCACGCTCGCTCAAACCCTCTCCGAGTGCCGGTGCACCACCGACCATGACTGAAGCAAAGCCATACTGGCGCAGGCTCCAGGTGAATTTAAAGAAGGCATAAACGAACAACAGCAACATCACCAGCAGTTTCAATTCCCACTCCTTGCGAGTGGCCGCCATGGCAAAAGGCAGATCCTCGATGAGACTGATGACCTGTTCGGTCGAACTCATGACGGTGAGAATACCGGCCATAACCAGAATAGTAGTACTGGCAAAGAAGGACACACTACGCTCCAGATTGGAGATGGCTGTGGTATCGGCAATACGATTATCGCGTGTCAGCATGCGTCGCATCCACTCGGTGCGATAGATATGCATCACACTCGCCAGGCAGGGCGTTGAATAGCTTTTCACTCTGGAATAAGCCATATAGCCATTAAAACAGACCAGGAACCAAACCAGTGCCAAAATATTGAGCCAGTTATCCAGAATAAAAGCCTGCTGAAAGTACATACCCATGCCTCACGCCGTAGTTAATCCTTAGTCTAATAGATCGCTTAGGGCAACTCTAGCGCAAGTGTCTGTATTTATCGAAATTACTGATCAGGAGGAACAGGTCAGGCAGATGGCTGCAGCCCAATCCGGCGGGGACGCCATAAAACGCTCTGCAGCCGCATGCTGCTCACAAGGATGGCGTAGAATTGGCAGCAACTGATTTACCAGCCGATAATCACCCTGTGTCGCTTCCCGTATAGCCTCCTCCGCCATGTAATTGCGCAGCAGGTAATAGGGATTAACGGAACGCATCTGCTGATGCCTGATGGGCCCACTGGCGTGTTCCTGCGTTACACGTTGTTGATAGGTTTGAAACCACTGCGCCCAATCCGCTGTATTCGACTGGGTAAATGCCTGTAATGCATCCGCCCTGAGTTCATCCGTCGTAAGTTCGGTCAGCGCACTGAAAAAAAGCGTAATGTCGGTTTTCTGCTGTTCAAACAACTGCCAAAGCTGACTTACCAGCTCGGCATCCCCTGCTTGCTCGGTTTGCAGACCAAGACGGGCTTTTTGACGACTCAACTGATACTGGGCCACCTTGGCCGGAAAGCTCTCCAGCTTAGCCTCCAGAGCTTCCCTGGAGATCAGAGGCAACAGCGCCTGAGCCAGACACGCCAGATTCCAATGCACTATCGCAGGCTGACGAAAGAAGGCATAACGCCCACCGTCATCATTTTTATTGGCGACATGATCAGGTTCATAGCTATCCAGAAAGGTGTAGGGGCCGTAATCAAAGGTCTCGCCCAGGATCGACATGTTGTCTGTGTTCAGAACACCATGGACAAAACCATAGGTTTGCCAATGCGCCACCAGCCGCGCCGTACGCTCCATAACTTGATCAAACATGGCCAGGTAGGGTTGATCTGCGCTACTGCAATCCGGATAGAAGCGTGCCAGACAGTAATCGGCCAGTTGCTTCAGTTCATCGTGCCGGCGACTGTAATACAACCATTCAAAATGACCAAAGCGAATATGGCAAGGCGTAACACGCAGCAACATAGCACAGGGCTCCATCCCCAGCCGTGGCGTGTATTCTTCACTCCCCACCAGACACAAAGCGTCGGTTGACGGGATACCCAGTCCATACATGGCCTCACTGACCAGATACTCGCGAATACTGGAACGTAACACTGCCCGACCATCACCAAAGCGTGAATAGGCCGTCTGCCCTGCCCCTTTCAGATGCAGGTCCCAACGTTGACCTTTGCTGTTAACCACTTCACCGAGCAGCAAACCTCGACCATCACCCAAGTCGGGGTTGTAATGGCCAAACTGATGTCCGGTATACTTCATCGCTAAAGGCTCTGCGCCCGGTAATGCCATCTGACCACCAAAATAACTGGCCAGGTCCTGCGGATGTGTTTGACAGGGATCCAGATCAAGATGAGCCGCCACCCGGGGGTTAAAGCTGATTAAATGTGCATTTTTCAGTGCTTTAGGTTGAGTACGCTGAAACCAGTGCGAGGGTAGCCCTGCATAAGTGTTATCGAAGTTGAGCGTATCAAGTGTGCGCATTCCAACCATGCCAGTCTCCCTTTTTCCGCTGCTTTCAGCTAAACCATACCATTTCACTCAACTATTTTCATCTACTCTTATTTATAAGTGCTTAGCTACAATTCAGGCCGACCAGCGTGTATATTTCATCCATACATTTGAAGGAAACGTTTATGTTGTTTGATTTGACGGCACTGATCTGGATGACCCTAATCGCTGTGATTGCACTACTCTGGTGGCAAAATCTCAAGGCGCGGGAGTTAGCACTTAAGCAGGTCAAGCGCTATTGCGAGCGCGAGGCTTTACAGTTGCTGGATCAGAGTGTCGCCTTGCGGCGCTTATCTATGGTTCGAAGCCCGCACAATGGCCAGTTAACCATTAAACGACGTTACGTCTTTGAGTTCACCAGTACCGGGGATGAACGCTACCAGGGCAATATAGAGTTACTTGGGTCCCGCATGCGGCATATCGAAGTTGATGCCCACCGAGTGCCCTGAATTCCGGCAACTAGATAACGCAGTTCCGTCCCGTTGCTTTGGTTTTGTACAAGCGACTATCCGCTTCGTGGATCACATCATTAATAGCATGCTTATCGATATAGCGGTACTGCTCAGGCGCAATTTCTACAACCCCAAAGCTGGCCGTTAATATTTGCTGCTCGCCCTCAAAACAAAATGGCGCACTTTGCAATGAAGCACGAAGACTTTCAGCCCGATTATAGGCTTGTGGGTAGCTGGTTGAAGGCAGCACGATTAAAAACTCTTCCCCACCAAAACGAAAGATCAGATCCGAACACCGTAACTGCTCAACCATGCGCTGTGCAAAAAACTTCAGGGCGGCATCACCAACAAGGTGTCCCTTATCATCGTTCAACAGCTTGAAGTTATCCAGATCACACATAACTACGCAAAAAGAGGTTTCGGTGGCTTTGGATATTTCCATTTGATTGATCAACACTTTATCCATTGACCGGCGTGACAACAAACCAGTCAGAGGATCCTTATTATAGGTACTCACCAAGATCATGTTATTGATCAGTGATATTTCACTACCCATATCCAGAGACAAAAACTCAGTCCGTTTAACCAAAGCGTGCATACGCAAGTTATTGCGCACATTGTGTAATTCTTTCGCTATAGCCGACGAGGTACCGTGTAATTTTTGGTGCAATTCTTCTATGTGCTTACGATGGCTGCTATCGCGGATGATATCCTGACCTTCTCCATACAACCATTGACCAAATGCGCAACACTGTGGATTAGCCTCGGGAAGCAACTCGTGATTGTTGCTTAATACCGCTTTCACCAAATCTTGCATCCAGACTAAATGTGCTTCGAAATGTACCAGCAGATTTTTCTCACTCAGAGCATTGATATGCTGAATGCGCAGATGGTTACGTCTTTCCAGGTCTTTAAGGTAATGCTGTATATACAGACTGGCAAAGCTGTCTTCGAGTCGATTAAATTCATTTTGGGTGCGTTCCACAGCCACCATATCGGCCTTGACCACGGCCGCATTAATTGCTTTGGTTCTTAGCAGTGCCAATTCATGTGTGATCAGCGTAAATGGAATTTTCTGCTCAGATATAGCGAACGCCAGCTGTTCAATATCAGGGCTTTGGAAATCCTGCCCTAATAGCACCTCTATTTTTCGTGCCAACTCCTGAATCGATTGCTGATGCGAACCTTCAACGACTACTGGCTGGCTTTTACGGTAGGGTACATCCACAGCTATTTAATCCCAAAATTCGAAAAACGGGTGATTATAAAGCTAACGAGCCAGTAAAAATTGATACAGATCAACAACTGTACAAAAAATGCACGCTCCGCTGCACATAAAAAAAGGCAGCCATAAAGGCTGCCTTTTTTGAAACCCTAGAGATAAGGGTTACTTGGTTGGCCAACCTGTCAGTTCAGACAGTGCCTTGCCAATATCCGCCAGCGAGCGAACAGTTTTCACACCAGCATCTTCCAGTGCTGCAAACTTCTCGGCCGCTGTACCTTTACCACCCGAGATGATCGCACCAGCATGACCCATGCGCTTACCAGCAGGTGCAGTAACACCGGCAATGTAAGATACAACGGGCTTGGTGACATTGGCTTTGATGTAAGCCGCGGCTTCTTCTTCAGCAGAACCACCGATCTCACCGATCATGACGATCGCTTCAGTCTGCGGATCATTCTGGAAGAGTTCCAGAATATCGATGAAGTTAGAACCAGGGATTGGATCACCACCAATACCGACACAAGTAGACTGACCGAAACCAGCATCTGTAGTCTGCTTAACCGCTTCATAAGTCAGTGTACCGGAACGCGATACGATACCGACTTTACCCGGCAGGTGAATGTGACCTGGCATGATACCGATCTTGCACTCGCCCGGGGTGATAACACCTGGGCAGTTAGGTCCGATCAGACGCACACCCAGCTCATCACACTTGACTTTACACTGCAGCATATCCAGAGTCGGGATGCCTTCAGTGATACAAATGATCAGTTTGATGCCGCTGTTAGCCGCTTCCAGGATAGAATCCTTACAGAAAGCCGCTGGTACGTAGATTACAGAGGCTTCAGCGCCAGTAGCTTCTACAGCTTCAGCAACGGTATTGAATACCGGCAGACCCAGGTGCTCAGTACCGCCTTTGCCCGGTGTAACACCACCGACCATTTTAGTACCGTAAGCAATCGCCTGCTCAGAATGGAAGGTACCCTGGCCACCAGTGAATCCCTGACAGATTACTTTGGTGTCTTTATTGATAAGAATTGCCATGATTATTTACCCTCCGCTGCTTTAACGACCTGCACTGCTGCATCAGTCAAACTGGTGGCTGCAATGATATCCAGACCGGACTCAGCCAAACGCTGGGCACCCAGCTCGGCATTGTTACCTTCCAGACGCACGACGACTGGAACTTCAACGCCGACTTCTTTCACAGCACCGATAATGCCGTCAGCAATCAGGTCACAACGTACAATACCGCCGAAGATGTTAACCAGAACCGCTTTTACACTGCTATCAGACAGGATAATTTTGAAGGCTTCGGTAACACGCTCTTTGGTTGCACCACCGCCAACGTCGAGGAAGTTTGCAGGCTGACCACCGTGCAGTTTAACAATGTCCATGGTACCCATGGCCAAACCGGCACCATTAACCATACAACCGATATTACCTTCCAGAGCAACGTAGTTCAGTTCCCACTGAGCCGCATGCGCTTCGCGCTCATCATCCTGTGAAGGATCATGCATCGCCTGAATATCTTTATGACGGTAAATCGCATTGCTGTCGATAACGATTTTAGCGTCCAGACAGTGCAGGTTGCCAGCATCAGTGATAACCAGCGGGTTAATTTCCAGCAATGCCAGATCTTTTTCTTCAAACATTTTAGCCAGACCCATAAAGATCTGTACAAACTGTTTAATTTGATCGCCCTGCAAACCCAATTTGAATGCCAATTCACGGCCCTGGTATGGCTGTGCACCGGTCATAGGATCGATCGTAGCTTTGAGGATTTTCTCAGGTGTTTCATGCGCCACTTTCTCGATCTCAACACCACCTTCAGTAGAGGCCATGAAAACGATGCGACGGGTAGAACGGTCAACAACTGCACCCAAATAGAGTTCGTTGGCGATATCGGTGCAAGTTTCTACCAAAATTTTGGTAACTGGCTGACCACTAGCATCTGTCTGGTAAGTTACCAGACGCTGGCCCAGCCATTTTTCAGCAAATGCTGCAGCATCTGCAGGAGTATCTACCAGCTTAACACCGCCAGCTTTACCACGTCCGCCTGCGTGAACCTGGGCTTTTACAACCCATTTGTCACCACCGATTTTTTCTGCTGCTGCGGCTGCGTCTTCCGGCGTATCTACCGCGAAGCCAATGGAAACCGGCAGACCATATTGAGCAAACAGCTGTTTGCCTTGGTATTCATGAAGGTTCATGTTCTGATCCGTTGAATTATCGATTAAACATGTACAGCACAGGGCTGTTAACCGCTGACTGCACCTTGTGTGAACTGCACGCGCAGTGAAGCAGGCTTGTGGCCTGTCACTGCACAGCAACCCTTCAGGTTAGCGCTTTTTACGGTTGGCTACATGGATAGCATGATTATCCACAGCCAGTGCGGCTTCATGAACCGCTTCACTCACTGTTGGGTGAGCGAAAACTGTCATCTGCAAATCTTCCGCAGTTGAACAGAATTCCATCGCAATCACCGCTTGCGCGATAAGTTCTGAGGCAATACCACCGACGATATGTACACCCAGAATGCGATCGGTTTTTTCGTCAGCAATCATTTTGACGAAACCTTCAGTGGCATTGGCAGCCATTGCACGGCCTGACGCCGCAAACGGGAATTTGCCAACTTTGATCGCTACACCTTCGTTCTTCAGCTCTTGCTCGGTTTTACCGACCCAAGCCAGTTCAGGGAAGGTGTAGATGATGTTCGGTACACAGTCATAGTTCAGCTGTGCTTTGTGGCCAGCGATGATATCCACGACCATGATGCCTTCTTCAGACGCTTTATGCGCCAGCATCGGACCACGGACGATATCACCAATCGCATAGACGCCCGGCGCATTGGTACGGCACTGCTCATCAACGAAGATGAAGCCACGCTCGTCCAGTTTGACACCTGTGTCATCAGAGACCAGACCCTGGGTCAGTGGACGACGGCCCACAGCAACGATCAGCTTATCAACCACCAGCTCCTGTTCGCCATTAGCGTCAGTGTACTTGACAGTCACTTCCTTGCCTTTGACTTCAGTTCCAGTGCAGCGTGCGCCCAGCTTGATATCCAGACCCTGTTTGGTCATCTGCTTGTGGGCTTCTTTGGCAACGTCCTGATCAGCCAAGGCCAGGAAAGAGTCCATTGCTTCCAGTACGGTGACTTCTGAACCACAACGCGCCCAGATAGAACCCATTTCCAGACCGATAACACCGGCACCGATAATACCCAGACGCTTAGGCACTTCATCGATATCCAATGCACCGGCGTTATCCAGAATCAAACCTTCAGTCAGCGGTGCAGGCGGGATTTCAACAGGTACAGAACCTGAAGCCAGAATAACATTCTCGGCTTCGTGCAGGCTGACAGAACCATCATTGGCCGTTACTTCAACCTGTTTGTTGGCTAGCAACTTGCCTTTACCCTGCAGCAATGTGACGCCATTGGCTTTGAACAAGCCAGCGATACCACCGGTCAGATTTTTTACGATCTGGTTTTTGCGGGTCACCATCTGTTTGGTGTCCATGCGCACGTTTTCTGCCAGAATACCCTGTGCGGCGAAGCCATGTTGTGCTTCGTGCAGCTTGTGGGTAGTTTCCAGCAGTGCTTTAGACGGAATACAACCTACGTTCAGACAGGTGCCGCCCAATACCGCAGCGCCCTTATCATCAACCCATTTTTCAACACAAGCTGTTTTTAAGCCCAGTTGAGCGGCACGGATAGCGGCTACATAACCACCAGGACCGGAACCAATTATAATTACATCAAACTTATCAGACATTAATCTATCCTGTTTTCAGTTGAGTGACTATTCGCGTACTTAGACTTCAAGCAGCAAACGTGCAGGATCTTCCAGTAAATCTTTTATCGTAACCAAGAATTGTACCGCTTCCTTACCATCAATCATACGGTGGTCGTATGACAGGGCCAGGTACATCATTGGCAGGATCACAACCTGGCCATTGACTGCCATAGGACGTTCCTGGATTTTGTGCATACCCAAAATCGCGGTCTGCGGTGGGTTCAGGATCGGCGTTGACATCAGTGAACCGAACACACCACCGTTAGTGATGGTGAAGGTGCCGCCCTGCATGTCATCCATACCCAGCTTACCATCACGACCACGTCTGCCAAAGTCAGCAATGGTGGCTTCAACATCAGCCAGACTCATGCTGTCGGTATCACGCAGCACCGGTACCATCAAACCACGTTCGGTGGATACAGCCACACCGATATCCTGGTAACCATGATAAACCATGTCGCTGCCATCGAGAGAAGCATTAACACCTGGGAAGCGTTTCAGTGCTTCTGTGGTGGCTTTTACGAAGAAAGACATAAAGCCCAAACGAGTACCATTGTGGGTCTTTTCGAACAGATCTTTGTACTGCTTACGCAGTTCCATGACCGGCTTCATGTTAACTTCGTTATAGGTAGTCAACATGGCGGCATTTTGCTGTGCTTCAACCAGACGTTTGGCAATGGTGGCACGCAGACGCGTCATCGGAACACGTTTTTCAACACGCTCACCAGCGGCTACATTCAAGGTAACTGCAGGGGCTGCCGCTTTAGGGGCTGCCGCTGCCGGCGCAGGTGCGGCACTGCGATTATTCAGGTAAGACTGAACATCTTCCTTGGTGATGCCACCATTTTTGCCAGTGCCTTTGATCTGCGAGGCATCCAGGTTGTTTTCATCAATCAGTTTACGCGCTGCCGGGCCGACTTTTTCTGCATCGGTAGTCGAAGCGTCATCACCTGACTGAGAAGCCGTATCAGCAGCCGGGGCGGCTGACGCCACAGCACCGGCTGCAAAGATAGCCAGCACTTCTTCACTCAGTACTGTGTCGCCTTCACCCTTAAGGATCTCTTTAAGCACACCGTCTGCCGGTGCGACAACTTCCAGGACAACCTTGTCGGTTTCAATATCAACAATCAGTTCATCAGTTACACAGGCCTCGCCTGGCTGTTTGTGCCAGGTAGCGACTGTTCCGTCGGCGACCGATTCAGGAAACGTAGGTGCTTTAATTTCGATACTCATGTTCTTTCCTTTTGTATGCTGCTCAGTGGTTCATTCGAACGTGTTATTAACCATTAATCGCTTCATTAACCAGTTTTTCTTGCTGCTCAATGTGCACAGAGATATAGCCGACAGCGGGCGCCGCTGCATGTGGCCGACCGACGCCTTCCAGGAAGAGTTTCGGATTATGCTTCTGTAGCACGTGACGCATATGGTGCTGACTGCAATACCAAGCACCCTGGTTCATCGGCTCTTCCTGACACCAAACCACTGACTCGAGATTAGTATAGTCGGCTATGGCGTTAGCGAGAGGCACTTCCGGGAAAGGATAGAGCTGCTCGATACGCACGATGGCGACATCTTGTTTTTCCAGTTCAGCACGACGGTTATACAGGTCGTAGTAGACCTTACCACTACACATGACCAGACGCTTGACCTTCTTCGCATCCAGCTTATCCACTTCTGGAATAACCGGCTGGAAGGATCCATCAGCCAGGTCTTCAAGCGAGCTAACGGCCTGCTTGTGACGCAGCAAGGATTTTGGTGACATGATCACTAGCGGCTTACGCAGTGGACGTGTCATCTGACGACGCAACAGATGGAAAATCTGTGCAGGTGTTGTCGGTACCGCAACCTGGATATTGTGTTCAGCACACATTTGCAGGAAGCGTTCCAGCCTGGCCGATGAGTGCTCTGGTCCCTGCCCTTCAAAGCCGTGCGGCAACAGCATGGTCAGGCCACACAGGCGGCCCCACTTGTGCTCGCCACTGGTGATAAACTGGTCGATAACCACCTGAGCACCGTTGGCAAAGTCACCAAACTGCGCTTCCCAGATCACCATAGTATTCGGCATGGTGGTAGAGTAACCGTACTCAAACGCCAGTACCGCTTCTTCCGACAGGTAGGAGTCGTAAATATCAAACTGCGGTTGATCATCAGCCAGGTGCCTCAGCGGCGTATAAGTACTGGCATCTTTCTGGCTATGCACAACAGCATGACGGTGTGAGAAAGTACCTCGGCCAACATCCTGCCCAGTAAGACGGACTGGATTGCCTTCAGCCAACAAAGTGGCATATGCCAAGGTCTCAGCAAAGCCCCAGTTGATTTCCATCGCACCGGCGGCCATACGCACACGGTCATCATAGATCTTCTGTACCTGACGCTGAATCGGGAAGCCTTCAGGGAAGCGGCACATTTTCTGTCCCAGCTCTTGCAGCAGTTTGATATCAACGCGGGTGTCGGCATCAAAGCTCCACTGGTGGCCCAGGTAGGGTTTCCAGTCAACGAAGAGTTCAGTGTTGGGTTCCAGCACCAGTGATTTGGCGACATGCTCGCCATTTTCGAGCGCTTTGCGGTAGGACTGTTCCATCTCTTTGGCGTCATCAGCCGAGATTACTCCCTCTTCCTGCAAACGCAACGCATAGAGCTCACGGGTGGTTTTCTGTACTTTGATCTGCTTGTACATCATCGGCTGAGTACCGGAGGGCTCATCCGCTTCGTTATGACCACGACGGCGATAGCAAACCAGGTCGATCACCACGTCTTTATTGAACTCATTGCGGTAATCCAATGCCAACTGCGTAACGAAACGCACGGCTTCTGGATCATCCCCATTCACATGGAAAATAGGCGCCTGAACCATTTTAGCTACATCGGTACAGTATTCAGTCGAACGCGCATCTTCTTTCTTCGAGGTGGTGAAGCCCACCTGGTTGTTGATTACCAGATGAATGGTACCGCCAGTTTTGTAGGCACGGGTCTGTGACATCTGGAAAGTTTCCATGACCACACCCTGACCCGCAAAAGCCGCATCACCATGGATCGAAACAGGAATAACCGTGTTGCCGACAGTATCTTTACGGCGATCCTGGCGTGCACGTACAGAGCCTTCGACCACCGGAGAAACAATCTCCAGATGTGATGGGTTAAACGCCATTGCCAAATGCACTTCGCCACCGGGTGTCATCACGTTGGATGAAAAACCCTGGTGGTACTTAACATCGCCAGAGGTTTCGAGGGTTTTCTTACCTTCGAACTCGCCAAACAGATCTGACGGATTTTTACCAAACAGATTCACGAGCACGTTCAGACGGCCACGGTGAGCCATGCCGATGACGATCTCTTTAGCGCCATCTTTACCGGCACGCTGAACCAGTTCATCCAAACAAGGGATGAGCGACTCACCACCTTCTACACCAAAGCGCTTAGCACCGGCGTAACGTGATCCCAGGTATTTTTCCAGACCTTCAGCGGCGGTCAAACGTTCCAGAATATGTTTGCGTGTATCGGCCTCCAGCACGGGATCACAGCGAACCGGCTCCATGCGAGACTGAATCCAACGCTTTTCCTGAGTATCAACAATGTGCATGTACTCAGCACCTACAGATGAACAGTAGGTTTTCTTCAGATCGGCAACGATGTCTTTAAGCGGCGCTTCTTCCTGACCGAAGAACAGCGAGCCCAACTGGAACTTGGTATCGTAATCAGCTTCAGACAGCTCATGAAAACGCAAATCCAGATCGGGTACCGGTGGACGCTCCAGCAGATACAGCGGATCTATCTGAGCAATCTGATGGCCACGCACACGGTAGGCATTGATCATGCGCAACACACGAACCTGTTTCTTTTCGTGCTCGGAGCTGACACTACCCGCGGCGGCCGGTCCGGCTCTGCGCTGTGTTTTAGCCAGCAACTGGAAGTGGTCACGAACGGGAGAGTGTGGGATATCCTGAGTGAGGTTACTACCTGTTCCCGGGAGTCTGTCGAATTCTTCACGCCATTCTTGTGGAACGGCATTGGGATCTAGCAGGTAAGTTTCGTAGAGTTGTTCAACATATGAAAGGTTGCCACCGTATAGGTGAGCATTCTTCCACATCAGCTCCATCATGCTGTCTTGCATTATTATTTCACCCTGAGTCTGAGGTAAGCTGTCCGGCAAGGCTGCACCACTCCTCACCACACTTGGCTGGCTTCCTCTTAGCTGATTACCGTTTTTGATGCTGTCTGATGCACTACACAGACGCACTCTCGTTATTTTACGACTTTTCTGCTGCGCTTAACACAGTTCATCCACCGGAAATTCTACAGAAATTAATGGCTGGCGTAACATAGACCTTTTGGGTAGATGCAAAAACGGCGCCTGAGGGCGCCGTTTTGTTGGATATCCGTGATCAGGTTGCCCTTTGCAGCAGCAGATTACGAATTTTACCAATCGCCTTGGTTGGGTTCAGCCCCTTAGGACAAACGCTCACACAGTTCATGATACCGTGGCAACGGAACACACTGAACGGATCATCCAGCTCAGCCAAACGCTCTTCACGGGCGGTATCACGCGTATCCGCCAGGAAACGATACGCCTGCAACAGACCTGAAGGACCAATGAACTTGTCCGGGTTCCACCAGAAAGACGGACAGGCGGTTGAACAACAAGCACAAAGAATGCACTCATAGAGTCCGTCCAGCTCGGCACGATCTTCCGGCGTTTGCAGACGCTCAATAGCGGGCGCAGGCGTGTCATTGATCAGGAACGGCTTGACCTTTTCATACTGCTTGTAGAATTGGGTCATATCAATAACCAGATCACGAATGACAGGCAGACCTGGCAATGGACGCAATACCAGCTTGTCTTTTGCGACAACCTGAGACAAGGCCGTAATACACGCCAGACCATTTTTACCATTCATGTTCATGCCATCAGAACCGCACACGCCTTCACGGCATGAGCGTCTGAACGCCAGGGTAGGATCTTTTTCTTTCAGTAGCTGGAGCAGGTCCAGTACCATGATGTCCTTACCACCCGGGATATCAATATGGATATCCTGCATGTAGGGTGCATCGTCTGTTTCAGGGTTGTATCTGTATACACTTACCAGCATATCATCAGCCTCTTAGTAAGTTCTGATCTTGGGCGGGAAGGCGTCCATGGTTTTAGGTGCAAAGTTAACTGCACGCTTACCTATACGCTTATCAGCCGGATAATAGACCGAGTGACACAGCCAGTTTTCATCATCACGCTCGGTGAAGTCGTTACGGGCATGCGCACCGCGAGACTCTTTACGCTCAATGGCGGCAACAGCCGTGGCTTCAGCAACTTCCAACAGGTTTTCAAGCTCCAGTGCTTCAATACGTGAGGTATTGAACGCCTGACTCTTGTCCTCCAGATACAGGTTTTCGACCTTGTTACGGATTTCACCCAGTAACTGCAGGCCTTTATCCATACTTGGACCGTCACGGAATACACCGAAGTACAGCTGCATAGTGCTCTGCAACTCTTTACGTACATCAGCGATTTTCTCACCACCGGCAGAATTATTCAGGCGGTTCAGACGTACCATAGCGGCTTCGATGTCAGCCTCGGTAGCATCTTTTACTTCATAGCCTTCACGCATCTGCTGTTCGATCTGAATGCCCGCTGCACGACCAAATACCACCAGATCCAGCAGTGAGTTACCACCCAGACGGTTAGCACCGTGAACAGACACACACGCCACTTCACCACAGGCAAACAAACCATCAATAATCTGATCATTGCCTTCGGCATCCGGAGAAATAACCTGACCACCAATGTTAGTCGGCAAGCCACCCATCATATAGTGGCAGGTAGGCACCACAGGAATCGGCTCTTTAACCGGGTCCACAGCCGCAAAGGTTTTTGACAGTTCGCAAATACCAGGCAAGCGTGAATGCAGAACTTCTTCACCCAGGTGATCCAGCTTCAGCAATACGTGATCACCATCCGGGCCACAACCGCGACCACCGAGGATCTCCAGAATCATTGAACGCGCAACCACATCACGACCAGCAAGATCTTTGGCGTTGGGCGCATAGCGCTCCATGAAACGCTCACCATCTTTATTGATCAGATAGCCACCTTCACCACGGCAACCCTCTGTTACCAGAGTTCCCGCACCGGCAATACCGGTCGGATGGAACTGCCACATTTCCATATCCTGCGCCGCAAAACCTGCACGCAACGCCATACCCATACCGTCACCGGTGTTGATAAGCGCATTGGTTGTAGAGGCGAAGATACGTCCTGCACCACCTGTAGCAAGCACAGTGGCCTTGGCTTTGATATAAACGGTTTCACCGGTTTCGATGCAAATGGCAATACTACCCACAACCGCGCCATCAACATTTTTCACCAGATCAACGGCATACCATTCATTCAGAAAGGTAGTGCCAGCCTTCATATTGGCTTGATACAGGGTGTGCAACAAGGCGTGACCGGTACGGTCAGCGGCAGCACAGGTACGTGCAGCCTGAGTCGGGTTATCCGGGCCTTTTGACTGACCACCGAATGGACGCTGATAGATACGGCCAATTTCAGTACGCGAGAAAGGCAGACCCATGTGATCCAGTTCAAATACAGCCTGAGGACCGACAGAACACATGTATTCAATCGCATCCTGGTCACCGATATAGTCCGACCCTTTAACGGTGTCGTACATATGCCAGCGCCAATCATCATTGGGGTCCGCACTGGCAATCGCACAGGTGATACCACCCTGAGCAGAAACGGTGTGTGAACGGGTCGGGAAGACTTTAGTGACACAGGCAGTTTTCAGACCTGACTGAGCCAACTGAAGTGCAGCACGCATGCCCGCACCACCGCCACCGACAACAATGGCATCAAAGGTTAAAGTACGCAGCTTAGTCATTGTTTAGACACTCCACAGAATCTGAATGCCCCACACAACGTATATAAACGCCAGCAGGCCACAAACGGCTTGAAACACGAAACGGATACCGGTCTGTTTGATATAGTCAGTGGAAACCGACCAGAGACCGATCCAGGCATGCGCAACCATAGACAAAATTGCCAACAGAGTGAAAATGCGCATGGCCGTGTTTTCAAATAATGCAGACCACTGTGCATAGCTCAGATCAGAACTGAACAGCAGATAGCCCAACATGAAAATGGTGTAGGCCATCAGCACGACAGCCGTGACGCGCTGCATCATCCAGTCGTAAAGGCCGCTACGGCCAAAATTCGTAATAGTTGTTACCATATCCATACTCCTGCCAGAAGGACTAATACACCGCCAAGGATCAGGGTGACTTTAGCAGCCAAGGTTCCTGACTCCAGCTCTTCGAAGTAGCCAAGATCCATAATCAGATGCTTGATACCGGCAACGAGGTGGTACAGCAGTGCGGAGACGAATCCCCAAGCGATGAGTTTTGCCAGGAAACTATCCCGGAGAAGATCAGCGGCGGCATCAAAGCCCGACTGAGAATCCAGCGACAGACTCAATAAATACAACGCAAAGATGGCGCCAAAAAACAGCGCAACACCGCTTATACGATGCAGTATTGAGGTGACCCCCGGAAGTGGCAGTTTAATAGTTTGTATATCTAAATTTACAGGTCGTTTTTTGTTCACGGCTCTAGTTCACACTTTTGAGTCCCTTTGCAGGACGGGTTGCTGGGAAGTGCTCAGAAGCAGTAGTTCGTTTGCCGAACTGGCATTGCACATTTGTGTCATTGCACAAGTGTACAATGGCAACTCAGGGCCGGAGTATAGTCATTTACCAGTTTGAATACAACGCAACTTGACGCCTGTACAACAATGGTCTAACACCCACCACGCCGCTACTACACCACTTTCTGCTACATTCTTAGTAGATATGCACGACCAAGGGATTCAGATCACTCATACCGTTATATTATGCTATGCTGCAATGCGGTATTCGCCTTTAGGTTGAATTGACAAACCCTGCCCAATCTCTATAGTTGTCGAGTTCTCATTCAGGTAGTACCTGATAATGTAATCAAGTGACTAAACAACTAAGTCATTGTAATTATAACCGAATAATAGGAGCCAACTATGGCTGACAAGATAGCTCGTTTGACGGTCGATGGCCTGGACGGAACGATTGAACTTCCTGTGTACTCCGGAACTGAAGGCCCGGATGTCATAGATGTTCGTCCACTGACTGGCAAAGGTCTTTTCACCTATGACCCCGGCTTCGTGTCCACGGCGGCCTGTGAATCACAGATAACCTATATAGACGGCGACCAGGGAATACTGCTGCACCGCGGCTACCCAATTGATCAACTGGCTGAAAAATCAGACTATCTGGAAGTGTGTTATCTGCTGCTGAATGGCGAACTGCCAGATGCCGAGCAGAAGAAAACTTTTGTTACCACCATCAGCAACCATACCATGGTGCATGAACAACTGATCTCCTTCTTTAAGGGCTTCCGTCGTGATGCACACCCTATGGCAATTATGTGTGGTGTTGTCGGTGCACTTTCAGCGTTTTACCATGACTCTTTGGATATCAACAATGCACATCACCGTGAAGTCTGTGCTTATCGCTTGATTGCCAAGATGCCAACACTGGCGGCCATGTGTCACAAGTACTCTATCGGCCAACCCTTCATTTTTCCACGTAATGACAAGGGTTATGCAGAAAACTTCCTGCGCATGATGTTCGCTACACCCTGCTCAGACTATGAAGCCAACCCGATACTGGTTCGCGCCATGGACCGTATCTTTACGCTGCATGCCGATCATGAACAGAATGCTTCAACCTCAACTGTACGCCTGGCAGGCTCATCGGGTGCCAACCCCTTCGCCTGTATCGCTGCCGGTATTGCCGCCCTCTGGGGACCCGCTCACGGCGGTGCAAACGAAGCCGTTCTGACCATGCTTGAAGAGATAGGCGATGAAGCCAACATCCCTGAGTTTATCAAGCGCGCCAAGGATCCTGATGATCAGTTCCGCCTGATGGGCTTTGGTCACCGCGTTTATCGTAACTTCGACCCGCGCTCACGGGTAATGAAAAAAACCTGCGATGAAGTGCTTAACGAACTCGGCATCAATGATCCGTTGCTGAAAATCGCTAGCCGTCTGGAAGAAATTGCCCTGGAAGATCCCTACTTTGTAGAGCGCAAGCTGTACCCGAACGTAGACTTCTATTCAGGTATCATTCTGAAGGCAATGGGCATTCCAACCAGCATGTTCACGGTGATTTTTGCCATGTCACGCACCATTGGCTGGATCTCACACTGGAACGAATTCCATTCCAGCCCGAACCGAATTGGCCGTCCGCGCCAGCTCTACACCGGTGCCAAAAAACGCGATTACCCGGGTTAACACCCAACCTTGTAGGAGCCCGCTCTGCGGGCGATTCGATTCGCTCGCGGAGCGAGCTCCCACAGGGGGGTGCATCGTAGGAGCCCGGTCTCCGGGCGATTGTTTTTCGCTCGCGGAGCGAGCTCCCACAGCGAGCTCCTACAGGGGGTGCATCGTAGGAGCCCGGTCTCCGGGCGATTGCTTTTAGGCTTTGCGGATTTCAAAGCAGGTATGAATGCGTGGGCTACGCTTGAAGTCTGGGTCCAGCGTCAGCGCGGAGATATCCTGTATCTGATACTGGCTCAAGGCATCATAATCCATCTTGAAACGACGGTAGTTGTTAGAGAAGATCAACAGCCCCTGCGGTCGTAACAAACGCATCGCGTCCTCAATCAACTCCACATGATCACGCTGCACATCCAATACCCCATCCATACGTTTTGAGTTAGAAAAGGTCGGTGGGTCCATAAAAATCAGGTCGTAGGCCGGTCCAGGCTGACGCTTTAACCATTTCATGCAGTCTTCACGCACCAATTGATGCTGTACATGCGACTGAGAATTCAGGTCGAGGTTTGCTCTCGCCCACTCCAAATAGGTTGCCGACATATCCACACTGGTAGTTGATAACGCACCACCCACGGCGGCATGCACGCTAGCAGTGGCGGTATAGCAAAACAGGTTGAGGAAATCCTTACCGGCTGCCAGCGACTGAATCCGACGGCGTACCGGGCGATGATCCAGAAACAAGCCAGTATCCAGATAGTCATGCAGGTTAACCCGCAAACGACAGCCGTGCTCCATCACCTCAAAAAAATGGCCGGTTTCATTATGGCGTTGATACTGCTCAGCTCCCTGCTGACGTTTGCGCTGCTTCAGGATAATTTGTTCCGGTTTTTTCTCCAGCACTACGGCTACCACGGCCATGGCCTCAGACAGGCGATTAAATGCCTTCACTTGATCGATACTCGCAGGTGCCTGATATTCCTGTACCAGCACCTGATCGGCATAGATATCCACGGCAACCGCATATTCAGGAATGTCAGCATCATACAAGCGATAGCATTCGATACCATCCTGCTTCAACCAGCGGCGCATATTTTTCAGATTTTTCTGCAAGCGATTTGCCAGCATCTGCGCCGTTTCGGATAAGGCCGGTTTTTGCGCTTGAGCTAAATCAGCCGTTTCACTCTCGGGCCGTGCCGCATACACCTCAAACAAAAACAGTCGGCTTTCCAGTGCGCCATTAAACAACTGATAGTCTTTGTGCGACTTCAATCCCATCACTTTACAGAGCATGGGGTCAGCGGTCAGTACGGCAGCACGCCAACCGGCAAACTGAGCGCGTAGCACCTGCCCCAACTGCTGGTACAGAAACATTAACTGATCGGTTTCACCCAAGCGCTCACCATAGGGAGGGTTAGTCACCAACAACCCCTTCTCTACCCCTGGCGGACACTGCACCTGACTGAGTTCGCACACCTGTAACTCTATGACACTGTCCAGCTTTGCTCGCCTGATATTTTCTCTGGCAGCCGCAATCACCTGGGCGTCCTGATCCGAGCCATACAACCGGACCTGACACCCAGCACGCCCCTGCTCGGCTCGCTGTTGCGCCTCATCCTGCAGCACTTGCCACAACTGACGGTCAAAGTCCGGCCAGCGCATAAAGCCAAAGCGCTGACGGTAAAGTCCCGGCGCAATATCCAGGCTCATCATCGCCGCTTCTGTTAACAAAGTGGCTGAACCACACATAGGGTCCAACAACTCAGTCATATCACTCTGTGGCCAGCCTGCACGCAGCAAAACGGCCGCCGCCAGGTTTTCTTTCATCGGAGCTTCACCGGTTTTGGCCCGATAGCCACGACGGTGCAGACTGTCCCCGGAGAGATCCAGTGATACTGATACACTACCGCGAGAAAGGTGTACATTGACTCGCAGCTCCGGCTGCTGCTTGTCTATTTCCGGGCGTTGCCCTGTGGCAGTTCTAATCTGGTCTACGATGGCATCCTTAACTTTTAACGCGCCAAAGTGGGTATTACGGATTTCATCGCTGCGGCCATTAAAGTCCACACTGAACGTTCCTGATGGGCGTAGGCGTTCCAGCCAGTCAATCGTTTGCACTGCGTCATACATTGAATCAGCCGTTGTCACGGGTGTTTCCACAAGTCGCAACAACACACGACTGCCGAGCCTTGACCAGAGACAAATGCGATAACCTAACGCCTTGTCACCCTGGCAACTGACCCCTGCAACAGTCATCTTGACCTGCTCGCTACCCAGGCCAACTAACTCATCGGCAAGCAACTGTTCCATCCCTTTTGGGCAAGTCACAAAATACGTGTTTGGGGAACTATTCTGAATTTCTGTTGCCATGTTGACCTCGGGGCATCTCACTGGAATGAAAATATTTCACGACAAAAACCGGTTGAAGCAATAGAAAAGTAAGCTACTGATTCTTATAAACATTGTGCAGTTGCGCTATCCGTAACACTATGAACGTTATGTTACATTATAGTTAATATTAATAGCCAAACTCGCTCGTTTCAGATATGTATAGAGGTGTAGGTTGATTGCCTTATAGCCTACACGCGAAAGGGGCAGTTTGTTATTTTCTGGCAGCGGCTCCGCGATGAAAAATAGAAATTGAGAGGCGTATTTTATGAGAACACAGAAACGAGACCGTAGCTCTACTCTACACAACCGTGGTTTTATGGCCGGCTTGACCGGACGATCACGTGAAGAGTGCCCAGTTCAAATCGCAGACCTGCGATCGCACTGGATGAACGGTTGGCGTGAAGGACGCGAAGCACACTGGAATGGTATGTCCGGCGTTTCTGCAATTCAGGTAAATCCCACCTTAGCATAATTATTGATTCATCAATTCTTATTATGGAGCGGGATTGCGGCAGGGTTTAACCACTGTCGCAATCCTTAACGACGTACTAAGGATTCAACCGCCTTGACTGATTCATGCACCAATCTCGGCCCGCGATAAATCAACCCTGTATAAATCTGTACCAAGCTGGCTCCTGCTTCAATTTTTTCTGCCGCATCAAATGGCTCGGTAATACCACCGACACCAATGATGGGCAACGCGCCATTCAAATGGCGAGATAATGCTGCTATCGCGGCTGTTGAGCAGTTCCTGACTGGCGCACCACTCAAACCACCGGACTCCTGGGCTAAGGGTGAATCTTCAACTCCCTCACGGCTCAAGGTGGTATTGGTGGCAATAACAGCATCTATTTCATAGCTTTTCAGCGAACCGGCTACCAGCTCAAACTCTTCTTCTTCCATATCCGGCGCGATCTTCAGCGCGATGGGTACATACTTGCTATGCAAGCGCGCCAGGCGAGCCTGTTCATTTTTTAATGCATCCAGCAGGCTGTTCAACGAATCGCCAAACTGCAGAGATCGCAGTCCCGGTGTGTTGGGTGAGGAAATATTAACCGTTACATAACTGGCGCGATCATAGACACGACGCAGGCAATACAGATAATCGTCGTGTGCTTGTTTATTCGGGGTGTCCTTGTTCTTACCGATATTGATGCCCAGGATGCCGTTATAGCGACATTTTTCCAGATTTTTCAATAACTGGTCGACACCGGCATTATTAAAACCCATGCGATTGATAATGGCATTATGTTCTGGTAAGCGGAAAATTCTGGGCTTGGGATTACCCTCTTGTGGACGCGGAGTCACTGTACCCACTTCAATAAAACCAAAGCCCATCGCTGCGAGCCCGTCTACGGCGGTGCCGTTTTTATCCAGACCCGCGGCCAACCCAACCGGATTGGGAAAACGCAACCCCATAACCTCGACAGGCGCCTGACGCATTCTGGCTCCCGCCAAGTGCTGTAACCCAGTTTCAGCTAATAGGTTCATACTGGTCAGTGACAGATTATGCGCTGTCTCAGCATCCAGTCTAAACATCAATGATCGGGCAAGTGTATATAACATAGCAGTCTCGGCCAGGGTTTTAAAAACGGGAATGATTATACCCTTGGCAGGGGGGGAAATGACAGCCTTCAGCTCAGCCTGTCTATTTGCTGCAGTCGACCTTGATCATCGTAGTAAACGGCAAAACTGCCGCGCAAACCGGAAAGGGTGATGAACTGGCGCATCACAGAGGCAGGCAAACGTACCATTCGACCATCGCGTGCACGCACTGAAATTTGCATAGCTTGGCCACGGTAGTACTTCATATACTCATCCCGGCTAATTGCCAGGTCAATGATTACATATCTCATCAGCGGTGCTGCCAGCCTCATGACTGACAGCACCCTGTTTTATGGCTGGTCAGTCTGCAGTGAAAATACAGGTTCGGGCAAGATCATACAACTCCCGCACGGCCACTGTATACATGGCATAGTCTTGAGCTTTAGCCGCTTTGAGGTCAGCCAGCACTTTATCCCAGCGATCCAGCAGTGGTTGATTAAGCTCAACCCACTGTTCCAGTTTCGCTGAGGTTTCAGGCTTATCAGACTTATCCATCTGCAACAGCGAAGCCATTAGAGCCCGTTGCTGCCAGTCAAGATCATCCCTGAAGGCATCCCGCGCCAAAGCTTGCCAGTAATTCTCGACACCGAGGTCATTCAACTGATTGGCAAACCAATGCAGCTGTAAGCGCTCTCCCAGGCCAAAGAATGCCTGAGCCGCCGTTTGCATACCAACTTTCTGCTCACGTGCTACCTCGATGACACTCAAGGCTGAGAAGAGCACACCAGAACCAGCCACCACCTTGGCCAGCTCTGCCGGTACGCCGGCATCCGTGTAACGCTGATAGGCGGCTTCCCATTGCGCTCTGGGCTCACCACACAGCAGATCGCCTAGATGCACAGCGAGTTGCTTCAATGGCTCAGCAAAAATGCTTATTTCCTGCTCGCAGTTCAGCTCACCTCGGCGGTTACGCAGGATCCAGCGTGTGGCATGCCTGACCAGATACTGCAAACGCTCCATCATCTCCAACTGGATAGCCGCATCAACCTGATAATCCAGTAGCTCTATCTGCTTCCACAGATCTTTAAGCATAAAGATGTCACGTATTAGGACGTAAGCCCGGGTAATGCGTTGGATATCGGCTCCAGTGGAAACGCCCAGTCGATCAGCAAAATTGATCCCCATGAAGTTGACTATCTCATTGGCAACCTGAGTGGCGACAATTTCACGGCACAGCCTGTGCCCCTTCAACTCAGTGCCAAATTTTTCCAGCATCTGGCGCGGGAAGGCGGTGACCAATTCCCTGGCAACATAACTGTCATCCGGTAGATCGGTTTCCAGCAAACGCTCTTTCAGGTCAGCCTTGCTGTAGGACACCAGCACCGACAATTCGGGACGACTCAAACCTTTACCCGCTAAGCGCTGCTCATCCAACACATCATCGGCAGGCAGGTATTCCAGCTTACGGTTGAGTTTACCCTGAGCTTCCAGTTTATTGATAAAACGTTGATACTCGGACATGGACACTAAAGAGCGTCGCTCAGCCAGCGTAATCGCCTGCACCTGACGGTAGTTGTTTTTCAGTACCAGTGAGGAGACTTCATCGGTCATTTCCACCAGCAGCTTATTGCGCTGTTTGAGGGTCAAATCGCCCGCCGCCACCATGCCATTCATCAAAATTTTGATGTTGACCTCATGGTCGGAGCAGTCCACCCCGCCGGCATTGTCAATAAAGTCGGTATTCATGCGACCGCCCTGACGGGCAAATTCCACACGACTTAATTGGGTCATACCCAGGTTGCCACCTTCACCGATTACACGGCAGCGTAAATCGCAGGCATCCACACGCAACCCATCATTCGCCTTGTCACCCACATCAGACTGGCTTTCATAGCTGGCCTTGACATAAGTACCGATGCCACCGTTCCAGAGCAGATCAAAACGCGATTTAAGTAGCGCTGAAATCAGATCATTGGGGGTCATTTGCGCCTGATTCACACCCGTCATTTTTTTCAATTCTGGTGTCAGACGAATCGACTTGGCAGAGCGATCAAATACGCCACCACCTTTTGAAATTAATTTCTTATCATAATCATTCCAGCCGGAACGTGGCAGATCAAACAGGCGTTGACGCTCGGCAAAACTGCTCACCGGATCCGGGTCTGGATCAATGAAGATATGCAGATGGTTAAACGCGGCTATCAGTTTGATCTGTTCAGACAGCAACATGCCATTACCGAACACATCACCAGACATATCCCCTATACCGACAACAGTAAACGGGTCAGTACGGGTGTTGTGCCCCATTTCCCTGAAATGACGCTCCACGGAAACCCAAGCACCTTTAGCGGTAATACCCATTTTTTTGTGGTCATAGCCCTGGCTACCACCTGAAGCAAAAGCATCACCCAGCCAGAAGTTATATTCGGCGGCAATCCCATTGGCTATATCAGAGAAGGTTGCAGTGCCCTTATCAGCGGCCACAACCAGATAGGTATCATCTTCGTCATGCCGTACAACCTGTTTCGGCGGCACCACCTCACCCTCAACCAGGTTATCAGTGATATCCAGCAAGGCACTGATAAACATGCGATAACAAGCGATCCCCTCTTCCAGCCATTCATCACGACTCATACCTGAATGCAGGTACTTGGCAACAAATCCGCCCTTGGCGCCCACGGGCACAATCACCGCATTTTTAACCTGCTGAGCTTTCACCAGCCCCAGCACTTCGGTACGGTAGTCTTCACTCCGGTCTGACCAGCGCAAGCCACCACGAGCCACCTTGCCACCACGCAGGTGCACACCCTCTACACGAGGCGAGAATACAAAAATCTCGAACAAAGGCCGTGGCTGGGGTATATCAGGGATTTCAGCCGGTGATAATTTAAAGGATATGTAGGGCTTGTGCACACCGCCCTTACTCTGGAAGAAGTTGGTGCGCAAGGTTGCTTTAATCAAAATCAGGTACTGACGAATAACCTGGTCTTCATTCAGGCTGGAAACAGACTCCAGCGCTTCCTGTATACGGGCCTCTGCGGCTTCAGCCACGTTCGAATCAGCTTTACCCGGTTCCAAGCGAGCATTGAACAGCTCGATTAACTCACGCGCAATGGCGACATGATTGTTCAGAGCGGCACTGATGGCTTCATTACTGATCGGAAAGCGGATCTGCTTCATGTAAGCCGCGTATGCGCGCAGTACTTTGACCTGTCGCCAGCCTAGCCCAGCACCCAGCACCAACTTGTTAAAGTCATCACTACTGCAAGCGCCCCGCCAGATGTTCAGGAATGCGTCTTCAAAGGTCGTCTGCAACATTTCCATAGAGGCATGCTGCTTACCGCCGTAACGCAAATTGAAGTCATGTATCCAGATACAATTATCTTTAGTTTGTATCTCGTAGGGATGCTCATCTATCACTCGCAAACCCAGGTTTTCCAGAATAGGCAACACATCAGACAAAGGCAGTGAGTTGCCATAATGGAACAGCTTGAAGTTGATTTCGTCCTCTTCGCGGTCCAATGCCCGGTAAAAGCTCATGGCAAGGGGGTTACTCTCAGACATCTCACGCATGTGCTGGATATCAATAACAGCCGTTCGTGCTGAGAAATGCGCACGGTAACTGGCTGGGAAACCACCACCGAAATGGTTATAACAGTGAATCCCCTGCTCTTCACCCGAGGCATCGGTCAGGGCTTCATAGAGATCTTCATCCCAGCTACGGGCAGCCACGCGAATTTTGTGTTCGATATCAGCCACGTCAAAACTATCTGTGACCGATTCACCATCGGCGCGACGCAGGTTGAATTGTGTACGCGCCAAAATGGATTCAGAGAAATAGGTGGTAAACTCAGCCAGCTCGCAACCCAGCGACTGTTTGAGAATTTTTTCCGAGCGCACACGAAACTCGGTGCTGTAAATTTCACGCGGCACATACACCAGTGCTGAAAAATAATGCCCCTGCTGGTCCCGGCGCAGAAACACCCGAATCTGTCGACGCTCACGGATTTCCAAAATGCCCAGTGCCATACTGGCCAATTCATCCACCTGCATCTGGAACAGCTCATCACGCGGGAAGGTTTCCAGAATCTGGTTCAGCTCTTTCCAGTCGTGTCCCTGCTCATGAAGTCCTGACTGCTGTAACACGCTGGATATTTTGTTGCGAATAACTGGAATACTACGCGGAGAATGCAAGTAAACCGCTGAAGTGTATAACCCCAGAAAGCGGACTTCGCCCACCAGTTTGCCTTTGCTATCAAAGCGTTTAAAGCCGATATAATCAGGGTAGGCTGGACGGTGAATACGCGATTTAGCCGCCGCTTTAGAAAAACTGATCAGATCAGGAAGCAAGGTATGTTGATCGGCATTCAGCGTAGCATCATCCAGCAGCTTTTCCCGGCAGGACTGATTGCAGTCGCGTAACAATCCTAGTCCGGAATTTTTGATCGGTTCAAGTGATTGCTTATCACCGACTGTTTTGAATTCAAAAGCTTCGTAGCCAAGAAAGGTAAAGTTGATTTGCATCCACTCTAAAAATTCACTGGCTTCTTTCAACCCCTGCTTTTCAAGCACTGATCCAAGCTTTTTCAGATGCTCAGCCTGTTCTTTAACGGCGGCCAGCATGGGTTCAAAGTCATCAACAGCCGCACGCACTTCGTCCAGCACAGTAAGTAGTTCTGTGCGAATTTCTTCAAGCCGTTGCAGATCCGTATGACGATCTATCTCAATGGCAACGACTGATTCAGCCAGTCCTTTGGGGTCATCCAGCCCGGTTAATGCCCCTTTCTGATTACGACGTGTGTTCAGCACCACATTATTGATAGCATGTATGGCTACATCCTGGCGATTCAATTCCATGCGTAGCGAGTCAATAATAAATGGACGATCTTCCGACACCACGGCAATCACCGTATGGGTAGATTGCCAGCCATGCTGTTCAAAATCAGGATTAAATACTTTAACGCGTGGTGTTTCACCCGGAATATCCTGAATGAATTCCCACATATCCAATGTAGCACCGAGTAGATCATCCGGTCGCCATTTTTGCAGGTCCATTTGAGGGGTATTGCGATAATAACTGTCTACGAATTCACACAACAGGGCTGATTTCCTGTCCGGTAGACGTTTAGATATTTCAGCTTTAAGACGTTCCAGTAGCGTTTCCTTTGGTTCCGCAACGTGCAAGGGCATAACTCTCTCTCTTTTTTTGATTATATGGCTGCAGGCACACATGGATATTTGCGTACACCACAGCCTTTCCGGATGATCTGGATAAATTCCGAATACTACTTAAGACTATATGATCAACGTTGTTAAGCAAGAGCTGTTCAGCGTAATTTTAGTTTTTTTTGCAGTTTTTAGCCGATAGCTCTAGGCCGGGCTGAAATTAACCCTACATAATTAAAGCCTATTCTGGTGCTACTCAACCTATTTAGGTAAGTAGCTGCTTCAAGGCAGACGGCAAAGCCGGATAGCGAAATTCAAAACCGGAGTCCTGCAACTGCACAGGCACAACTCGTTGCCCTTGCAGCAAGAGTTCACTGGCCTCACCCAGCATTAGTTTCAGCACAAATCCTGGCAGGGGAAAAAATGCTGGACGGTGTAACACCTTACCCAGGGTGGCTGAAAATTCGGCATTAGTGACCGGTTCTGGTGCCGTCAGATTAAACGCCCCCTGAAGTGTCGGCTTGTCCAACAACCAGAGAATCGCTCTAACTTCATCGTCAAGATGTATCCAGGACATCCATTGCTGCCCTGAAGCGATCGGACCACCCAGGCCTAAACGGAACGGGGGCAGCATTTTCTGTAATGCCCCACCCACGCCAAGCACAACGCCGGTGCGGATCAGACACACCCGCACCCCTAATTCAGTCGCCTTGGACGCTTCAGCTTCCCAATCAGCGCAAAGCTGATGCGTGAACCCATCTACAGGCTCCGCCTCTTCAGCCAATGTCTGTGATGTTTGACTACCGTAGTAGCCTATCGCTGATCCGCTAACCAGTACCGTTGGCCGCGGCGTCTGCTGACCTATCCATTGCAGTAATTTTGCTGTGGTATCAATGCGACTGACGCGTAACAACTGTTTGCGCTCCTCAGTCCAGCGTTTGTCGACAATTCCGGCTCCTGCCAGATTAACCACCGCATCCACCGGCTGTTGAATCTGTTCCAGCGAGGTCACTATCTCAGGATCATTGGCAGGGCTTCTCGACAAAATCAGCACCTCATCACCACGGCTTTTTAACGCCTTGACCAGAGCCTGACCGATAAAACCTGTTCCACCTGTGATCAAAACACGCATTGCATTCTCTCCTGAGCATTTTTTATATACACTAGTACGCATTCGGGCATTTACCAGTTTTTAGTTTGATCAATTACTTACGACTTTTCTGAATCTATCAGGGATTTCAGTCAATGCAGCCAGATTTAACCATTGCTGAAGAAAACAGGGAGCTCAGGCAACGTGTGAGCATTCTGCATCATAAAGCAGAGCGTAATGAGCAGCTGCTGAGGTCCTTTTTTTCTGCTGAGCTGGAGCTTTTATCCTGCGTCACGCTGGCTGAGCTGCTTGATTACCTTCTCAATCACTTTCGCCAGAACTTCAATCTGTCAGCCGTCACACTGATGCTGCTTGATCCGGAAGATATGGTACAAGAACTGCTGGATGGCTCGGCACGCTTCAATCACTTTCCAGGTTTGCAACTGATCCGGCAACAACACCCCTTGCGTGAGCTTTACCCAGACAGCAACTTATTTTGCGGTGAGGCGACCCCCCACATCCTTTCTACCTGTTTTCGGGGCGCTGATGATGTGCAGTCCTGTGCTTTGCTACCACTGATCAGAGAAGATTGCCTGATTGGCAGCCTGTGTCTCGGCAGCTCTGATCCAGGTCGCTACAGTCACTTGTTACGCTACGATTATGTTTCTCACCTGGCGTCGGTAGTTGCTGTGTGCATGGAAAATGCCATTAGCCGCGAGACCCTGCAGCGCCTTAGCAGCATTGATCCGCTGACACGAGCACTGAACCGACGCGCTTTCAGCCAGCAGTTACTACGTGAAATCAAACGCTGCAACCGCACCGGTGAACCCTTAGGCTGCATACTACTGGACATTGATCATTTCAAACCGGTCAATGACACTCACGGGCATTTAAGCGGCGATAAAATACTGCGGGATATTTCCCAGTTACTGAAAGAACAGCTGCGTGAAACCGACAGCATTGCGCGCTATGGTGGAGAGGAATTTGCCATACTGCTACCAGGGTGTTCCGAGCCGGAAGCCACCCGAGTGGCTGAAAATTTGCGTAAGACCATCAGCCGGACACTGTTTTCCGGCCATCAGAACCAGTCACTGCGCATTACCGCATCACTGGGCATCACCATTTGTGAGCAACACCACACGGTTAACACTGAGGTATCCGAGTTGACTGAAAGCCTGATTCAGACAGCTGATCAGGCGCTTTATTTCTGCAAGCATAACGGTCGAAACAAAGTAAGCTTCAAGCCTTGTTTACTGGAAGTCAGCGTGCAGCAATGACATCCTGCAGCAACGCTTTGTATAGTTCGCGGTAGTTTTCGCCCTGCTTTTCACCGAACAGCGGATCTTCCGGTTCAGGCAGCTTCTGCTCAAGAACTTCCCAGTCACTCGTCTTGGCAATCTTTTCTATACCTGGAAAGATTACCGTTTCTTCATAATCGAGATGATCACGCTCCCGCAATACAAAAGCTTCCAACTGATCGATAAAGTCAGACATGGGAATCACGGCATCATGCATTACGGCATCGACCGTTTCATTGACAGTTTTGGAGGCCTGTTTCAGATCAGCATGCTCAGCCTCGCACTGCTGCAAATGCTCATCCAATGCTGAGCTCTGTCCAGCAAAGTAGTGATACATATGGTCTTCACGCGGATGATGATACTGATCAGCATAGTTACCGATATAGTCCACCAACTCAGACAGCAACATAAAGTTGGGTGCATCACCGGCTTTCAGTTTTTGGATTTTGAGTTCCATTAATTCCAATAACCGGCTCAGGTTAATGTGATCTTGATGCAACTGCGCTATTAATGTCATCTCACTGGCTCCTGAAAGTAGGTTATCCCCACTATATACCGCAGTTGCACCAATAACAGTTGATCAGTATCAATAAAAAAGCACACTCATTAGACGCCTTTAGTCGCAGTATCTAAGCGTAAATCAGCGATACAACTCATCATCAAACGGGTCCAGTGGCTGCTCCAGCAGACTGTCCTCACGGAAGTACAACACGCGCCCTTCCAGCTTCAAACCCTTGGAACTGAACCAGCGCTCATTCTCTTCGAGCGACTCTTCAGCACGGCTGACGGCGTACCAGGCACGGATAATACGATAGAAATAATGTGCAAAAAGTGCCGCTGATGCACCCAGGAAGAAATCAGACCCCATGGCAAACACTATCACGATCAGTGCCACTATCCACACCCGGCTACTGCGTGCTTCCTTAACGGCATCTTTCGCTGTGCTCAGTTGCTCCTGACACTTCAGTGCGCGACGGAAATTTTGCTGTAGGTCGAACTTTTGCTCTGCAACAAGATATTTATCCATTCTTCTTTCCTGACAGTTTTATATTTTAGCTTTACCAGAGTATATCTAAGCCATCCGCAAGGAGCGAGCCCGCAGGCTACAACCTTGGGATAACAAATGCTTATTTAAGGCTTTTACTGACCACCTCGTAAACATCACCAGAGAGATTACCACTGTCGATAATACGCTGAAGCTGCGCCTGCATTTGCGCCTGACGCGCAGGTGCATAACGACGCCAGCGCGTCAGCGGTGTCAGCAGTCTGGCGGCAATTTGCGGATTTTGCTTATCCAGCAACAGAATATGATCGGCCAGGAAGCGATAGCCACTGGCGTCTTCAGCATGAAAATTAACCGCATTTTGCTGACAGAAGGCACCGATCACCGCCCGAATTTTATTGGGATTGCGCGCATCGTAAACCGGGTGCTCCAGCAGTTGTATGACACGGTCCAGTGCGCCCGGGCGTGGATCAGTGGACTGCACCATCAGCCATTGGTTCATTACCAGTGACTCATGCTGCCACTGGTTCAAAAATTCAGCCAGCACTTCATCGGCTGAATCTCTGAATCCAGAGTGAGCCACACTGACCAATGCTGCAAATTGATCCGTCATATTGTCTGAGGTTTCAAACTGCTGCTGAGCCAGTGCCAGATGCGCCGAGCTGTCCAGCGCCATCAAATATGCAAGGCAGATATTACGCAAACTCCGTCGAGCTATTTCGGATGCTAGCGGTGAATAAGCCTGCTCTCCATCATGCTGCTGATACACACGCAACCAGCTGGATTCCAGCGCTTCAGCCAGGGTTTTGCGCATATACTGACGGACATGGTGAATAGCAACCGGATCGATAACCGCCGTATTTTCACTGATATAAGCTTCACTCGGCAGGGTCAGCAGCAGAGCTGACATGGCCGGGTCGTTACTGGCACTTTCTAGTAACGACTCCCAGGTGTCGATAAAATCTTTGGGCAAGCTCAGGGCTTCACCACGCTGGAAAGACTCCATCAGTTGCTCTACCAGCCGCATTGACAGCTGCTGACCTGCATCCCAGCGATTAAAGCCATCCTCATCATGCTGCAGGAGGAAGCGCAGCTGCGCTTGGGTATAGGCGTAGCTGAGTTTGACCGGCGCGGAAAAATCCCTTAATAGTGAGGGTAATGGCCGCTCATCTATAGCGTCAAAACAAAAAGTTTGCTCGGCTTGGGTCACTTCGAGCAGTTGCGTTGTCTGGCCATTAGCCAGCACAAAAGGCTGACCATCGGCACGCAGCAACCCTAGGTTGAGAGGTAGATGAAAAGGCGCTTTCTCTGACTGTTCCGGTGTCGCCGGGCAGGACTGACGAACACTGAGAGAGTAGCGCCGAGAAGCCGAATCATACGTATCTGTGACCTCTAAGCGTGGCGTACCGGCTTGACTGTACCAGCGTTTGAACTGGGTCAGATCACGGCCAGACACATCTTCCATAGCTTTAACAAAGTCGTCAGTAGTCACGGCCTGCCCGTCATGGCGATCAAAATACAGATCAGTTCCCTGGCGGAAGGTCTCGGCACCCAGCAGTGTATGCAGCATCCGCACCACGGCGGCACCTTTTTCGTACACAGTCAGCGTATAGAAGTTGGAAATCTCGATAAATGATGCCGGCCGTACCGGATGCGCCATGGGTCCGCCATCTTCAGCAAACTGGGCTGTACGCAGGATGGCGACTTCATCTACCCGCTGCACCGGTGCCGAATGCATATCAGCGGAGAAGCTCTGGTCACGGAATACGGTAAAGCCCTCTTTCAGGCTCAATTGAAACCAGTCACGGCAGGTAACCCGATTACCCGACCAGTTGTGAAAGTATTCATGCGCCACCACCGACTCAACCCGCTGAAAACCAGCGTCAGTGGTGGTTCTGGGATGCGCCAGCACACAAGCGGTATTGAAAATATTCAGACCCTTGTTTTCCATCGCTCCCATATTGAAAAAGTCCACGGCAACGATCATGTAAATATCCAGATCATACTCGCGACCGTAGACCTGCTCATCCCAACGCATGGCATTTTTCAACGCGGTCATGGCATGTTCAAGCTTTTCAAGATCCTTGCGCTCAGCATAGATCTGCAAGGTCACTCGGCGTCCTGATGAGGTGATAAAATGATCTTCCAAACAACTCAGGTCGCCGGCAACCAAGGCAAACAGGTAGGCGGGCTTGGGGAAAGGATCCTGCCAGGTGACCCAGTGTCGGCCATCTTCCAACTCACCCTTCTCTACTGGATTACCATTACTCAGCAGTATCGGAAAGCGCGTTTTATCAGCAACCAGAGTGGTACTGAATACCGACATAACATCCGGGCGGTCAGGATAAAAGGTAATACGGCGAAAGCCTTCCGCTTCGCACTGAGTGCAATACATACCATCAGAAAGGTATAAACCCTCCAGCGCGGTATTTTCAGCCGGATTAAGACGGGTTTCTATCTCCAGTTCAAACATCTCCGGTACCTGATCCAAAATCAGCTGTTCACCCTGTCGGGTTATCAGTTTAGCATCAGGTTCACGACCGTTCAGACGCAGACCAGTCAGTTCCAGTGATTCATGCCCGTCCAGCTGTAACTGTGTGGCGTCAGGAAAATCAGGGTGACGTCTGACTTTCAACAGACTGGTAACACAGGTCGAATCCGTTTCGAGATCAAAGTGCAGTGCAATACTGTCGATCAGGAAATGAGGAGCGGTATAGTCTTTCAGATAGATAACCGGTTTTACTGACATGAAATCTGCTTTCCTTACGAATTGAGAATTTTCAGCACATCCGGCGCGAGCGGATCAGAGCCATGCTGTTTGCCATCAGCACGAGTGCGATCAATAAAACCGACACGTTCTGATTCTGGCAGGTTACGCTTATGTTCATAGGCAATCACCGCACGCAAGCTTTGTTCACGCTGCGCTTGGGTGAGTTTTTCACCATTGGGCCACTTACCCAGTTCGATAGAGCGCCTCATCGACTGGTAGATGTCGACTGTCATTGCGTCTATCATTTCATCAAATGTCATCCGAGCTCTCCCGTAAATTAATTCAGTCTATCACAGCCACTGTTCAGGGGCGTTTTTGCAACAAACGTACCGGCAAGACAAACATAAGTCCGACCAGCAAGCCAACCAGATGCGCCGTATTGGCCACCGAACCCATACCGAGCATCTGTAACATGCCGGTATAACCCAGCACTAACCAGAGCAACATAAACCCCATCAATGTTGGCGGCAGCCCAAAAACAGGCCGAAAACCGCGCTTATCCCACAACCAGGAGTAAGCTAACACAGCATAAACAACCCCTGACATCCCCCCAAGCATCGGACCACTGATCAGAAATTGAGCCAGGTTGGAGAGCGCCGCGGAAACCACTACCAGGATCAACAACACCCAGCGCCCCTGAAATAACTCAATACGCTGACCCACCACCCAGATCCACAACAGATTGAAAACCAGATGCAGTTCACTGAAATGCATGAAGGCCGGGGTTACCAGACGCCACCATTGCCCAGTGGATAACATACCACTCAGGGTATGATGCAATATTTGCCCGCCACGTACAGAAAAGTCAGTAAATGTCAGCAGGCGCATGATGGTGTGGTTATCACCAAAGCCGATTGCCAGCGAAACCGCGACACTGATGATGATCAGACTGAGCGTTAACCAGCTCTTTTGCCATGGCATAGATTGTTTTCCCTTAATCGTTAAAAACCACTTCCCTGGCGACATCCACCCAGACGAACTTGTTGTTCTGAATTCGAGCTTCGTCATCCAGCCGGTAAGCCACCAGCTTGCCGTATTTCACCGCACTGTAGTCCAGACAAGCCACGCTGGGTGACAAGGCTTCAGGCTCACCTTCACACCAATAATGCCCGATAAACAGGGGCTTGTTGTCCTCACGATAGCATGTCAGTTCACTGCGCTGCTCCCGGGTCAGCGGCAACCTGGCAAGGTGAGCTGGCAAAGGATCTGGCTGAAACACTACATCATTCAAATAGTAGGGATCACGGAGCCAGAATTTAGTTCGAAAAAAACTGCGTTCAAAACCATCCCGACTCACCATCACTTCGTCATTGGGTAGTTCCAGATGGGTTCCTCTGAGCAGAATATCCATGATTTCGTGTTCTTGTGAACCATCGACGGCTGAGCGAAACAAAAAGCCACGGCGCATACGGTTGCTGCCATTCATGGCGACAAAGCGATCAACCAGGGTTTGATGCCAGCAGGCATGTACCACGCGAAAATGATCAAAATCCAGAAATACCGGCATCTGCTCAAACCAGCTCAAGAAGTCGCGCTGATCATCAGGGTGGTTGGCAAGTTGCTCCAGGGTTTCCTGCAGAATACGTTTATTCCGTGGCGTATGCTTACGCAAGTAGGGCTGAGCGAAGCCACTGGGAGCCGGTGTGGCATAGCAGAGATAGTTGTATTCGTGATTGCCCATGATGATCTGAGCATGTCCAGCGGCAACCATATCGTGTACCAGGTGCAAGGCTTCACGAATATGCGGGCCGCGATCGATAATATCACCCACAAAAATAGCCTGACGGCTGGGATGCTGATACACCCCCTGCTGCTGGGTATACCCCATCCGACTGAGCAGGATACGCAGGCTCAGTGCACATCCATGCACATCACCAATAATATCGTATCCAATAAATGTTCTGTCGTTCAAAGGTCTCTCCTTAATTCTGTCGTAGGAGCCCGATCTCCGAGCGATCATTTCGCTCGCGGAGCGAGCTCCTACACAGGGTGCTATCTCTATCCATTGTAGGAAATAAGATGGACCCGCCCCCCTAACAATGTGCCATGCTTAATCTGTAGAGAAAGCAAACCGGCATC
>NZ_JBLXDN010000034.1:0-38188 GCF_048264025.1 Nitrincola sp. | reverse complement strand
GACATCCTGCCGGTCCCTGAATCGGTGCAATACCGGACCGTTTCGCGGCGTCAGTTCAAAACCAGCAGCGAACGTCTGCGCCGGCGCCGCATGAAGCGCAAGGGCGAAACCTGGGAACAGGCAGCCGCCGCAATCCCTGATAGTGTTGAGCGCAGACCGGATCTGCCTTATGTGCACCTGAGAAGCCAAAGCACGGAGCAGAGTTTCACCCTGTTTATAGAGCAGGGGGAGCTGAGGGAGCAGCCGACCAGTGCCGAGTTCAATACCTATGGGCTCAGCCGGCAGGCAACGATCCCCTGGTTTTGACCCTTTTTCGGGTGTAAAGAAAACCATGCTTTTAAATCAAACACTTACCTGCCCTCTTGAGAAAAGGGGGTAGGCAGGTATTTGTGTGTTTGTTCTTTAAAAATCAGCGAGTTATAGTTTTATTGTTCTAGTTCGCTGCCGTACAGGCAGCTGAGAAAGGATGCAGACCCGTGCAGAACGGTACAGGGGCGTTCGCTGCCGTACAGGCAGCTGAGAAAAGGCTGTGATCCAAGAGATCACCCGGGCACTTGTTCGCTGCCGTACAGGCAGCTGAGAAATCACCACCATAAGGGTGTTTTGGTTTTGGAATGTTCGCTGCCGTACAGGCAGCTGAGAAATTATCCAGCTTGGCGTTAATCGACTCAAGGCTGTTCGCTGCCGTACAGGCAGCTGAGAAATAATGCCGCCCCCACCACCTGGGCGCTTTAATGTTCGCTGCCGTACAGGCAGCTGAGAAAGGCAACACCCGCGCCGACAACTGGCCAGTGGGGTTCGCTGCCGTACAGGCAGCTGAGAAATGATCGAATGTCGCCGGGACGCTTGCCGATACGTTCGCTGCCGTACAGGCAGCTGAGAAAAGCGACATTCGTTGAGGCGTATTTGCAGGTCTGTTCGCTGCCGTACAGGCAGCTGAGAAAAAGCACATCAGCAAGCTGCGTATATACCAGCGGTTCGCTGCCGTACAGGCAGCTGAGAAACTGATCGTCACAGATAACACGCATTACCTCGGGTTCGCTGCCGTACAGGCAGCTGAGAAAAACAAGCGTGACGCCCCTATCTGTTGCGTACGGTTCGCTGCCGTACAGGCAGCTGAGAAAGCTTAAAAATGTACGAACTGGATGAGAATGGCGTTCGCTGCCGCACAGGCAGCTGAGAAAACTGGCAGCGGTCATGCCGTCAAACTGGTTCATGTTCGCTGCCGCACAGGCAGCTGAGAAAGTCTGGCTGGCACTCTCTGAGGCAATGCGGACGTTCGCTGCCGCACAGGCAGCTGAGAAATCAAGCCACGCAGGGCGCAACGATGGGCACTGGTTCGCTGCCGCACAGGCAGCTGAGAAAGGCGATGGGACCGAACCCGATTGCAGTAGAGCGTTCGCTGCCGCACAGGCAGCTGAGAAAAGTCGAGCACCTGTTTAAAGAACTCAATGGTTGTTCGCTGCCGCACAGGCAGCTGAGAAAAAGCTCGATACCGTGCAGGTGTCGTTCGGTGAGTTCGCTGCCGCACAGGCAGCTGAGAAAACTGATCGATAGTGCCATCGCCAAACAGGCGAGTTCGCTGCCGCACAGGCAGCTGAGAAAGTGCGCAACCGCCGTGAACAGAAGCGCCGCAAGTTCGCTGCCGCACAGGCAGCTGAGAAAATTCTTGCCACCGCTTTTGATGTTTCAGCACCGTTCGCTGCCGCACAGGCAGCTGAGAAAGCACAGGAACGTGCTGCCGCTGCTTCTGCCGCGTTCGCTGCCGCACAGGCAGCTTGTAGCTATTTTGAGTGACGAAGATGGTAGATTGTTCTTCAATAGAGCATCGAAGGTAAACGCCTCCATGAACCTGATCTTCCTCGGCACCTCGTCCGGTGCACCCACTCGTCAACGTAATGTCAGTGCACTGGCCATTCAGCCTGAGCGCGGGCGTGGCTGGGTATTGGTCGATTGCGGTGAAGCAACACAGCATCAGTTGCTGAGGACCCGCTTATCGCCCCTTAAACTGAAAGCAATTCTGATTACTCATATTCATGGGGATCATTGCTACGGCTTGCCGGGGCTGTTGGCCTCCTGTCAATTGAATGGCCGTACCGAGCCATTGGCGCTGGTGGGTCCTGCCGCTGTCTGGTCCTATCTGCAATCGGTCATTGAGCACACCGAGTTGCGCATTGAGTACCCGCTGGAATTCGTTGAAGTGTCCGAAGGGCTGGCGCTGGAGCTGGATGAATTCGGTGTTACAGCGACTCAGTTGAGCCATCGAGTTGAATGCTGGGGTTACAGGCTGGAGGAACGTCAGATCCCGCAAGGTCTGGATACCACGCGACTTCAGTCTGAAGGCGTGTTGCCCTCACCGCTCTATGGGCAGTTGCAGAAGGGGGAGCAAGTGGTGCTTCCGGATGGGCGTGAGTTGAATGGCGCCGACTATTGCCTCCCGGCCCATGCGCCGCGTGCTCTGGTGGTGGGGGGAGACAACGATCAGCCGGAGCTTCTGACAGCTGCCTGCAAGGGAACTCAGGTGCTGGTACATGAGGCGACTTACACTGAGTCAGTGCTGCAGAAGGTCGGGCCAGAGCCTCAGCATAGCAGTGCCTTGCGTGTGGCGAAATTTGCGCAGTCTCAGCAGCTGCCAGCGCTTATCCTGACCCATTTCAGCCCACGCTATCGCAAGGTGCAAAGGCGAAAAGGGGAGGCCTCGCTGGATGAAATCCGGGACGAAGCACTCAGTCAATATGATGGCGATCTCTTTCTGGCAGACGATTTTGATTCTTTCAGCATTTCACGCGACGGGCGGGTTCAGCGAATAGATGCTTGATCACAACACAGCTTCGATCGCCTTTCTGAGTTTTTTATCATCGGGTGACGTCATGCTGGAAAAAACGGCTGTTACACGACCTTCACGATCAATCACGTATTTGTAAAAATTCCATTTGGGCGGTGTGTCGGTCTGACGGGCTATCTCACGGAAGATAGGGTGGGCATCGCTGCCGCGCACGGCAATCGGTGAGTACATGTCGAAGGTGACGCCAAAATTGTAGCGGCACACTTTTGCAATTTTTGCCTCATCCTTGGCTTCCTGCATGAAATCGTTGGACGGAAAGCCAACCACTTTCAACCCTTGATCCTTGTATGCCTGGTGCACGCCTTCCAGCCCTTCAAATTGTGGGGTAAAGCCGCAATGGCTGGCGGTATTGATAACCAGCATGGGATGCCCTTCGTAAGCAGTACGAAGATCTACGATCTCCTCAGCGTGCAGACGTTTGATCTGGTGATTCAGCAAAGCGTCAGTATCGGGCTCAACGGCCATTGCAACTTGGCACAGGCTCAAGCCCAGAATGGATGTCATTAGGCGTTTCATGGCGATCTCTGCTTAAGTGGTATGTTGATGATACGCAGTCTGTTCATTTTGGTTCAGTGTCGCAGGCGCGTACAATGCGCCTTTTTCTCACAGGGACTCTCCATTGAACACTTCAGCCACTCGCTCACGCAGGCTGCCGCCTGAAATCCTGGTGATGCTGGCAGGGATTACGGCAGCCTTGCACATCGGAAAGTTGCCGCCGGCGATTCCTGTGCTCCAGGAGGAGTTGGGTGTGAGCCTGGTGCAGGCTGGGTTCATGCTGTCGCTGGTCCAGTTGGCGGGCATGCTGGCCGGTGCGCTTATCGGTGTGTTGGCGGATAGCGCCGGGCTGAGGCGCAGTATTCTGACCGGCTTGAGTGTTCTGACGCTGACCAGTGTGCTGGGTGGTTTCGCGGCTTCTGCCACTGAATTGCTGGTTCTGCGCGGGTTTGAGGGCTTCGGCTTCCTGTTGGTTACCCTGTCGGGACCGGGCTTGTTAAGGCAGTTGGTGGCACCGGAAAAGCTCAGTGTGAGTCTGGGCTGGTGGGGTTGCTATATGGGGTTTGGTACCGGCACGGGGTTGCTGGTCGGTCCCTGGTTGATGCAACAGCTCGGCTGGCAAGGCTGGTGGTGGCTGATTGCGTCGGTAACGGCATTGATGTTGGTGGCGGTTCTGATACGAGTGCCGGCGGATCAACGCGATCACAACCCGCGCACAGGCTCTCCGTTGGCGGGATTACGTGCCATTGCCGGTCGACTCAAACTGATATTGAGTCGACCGGGGCCCTGGCTGGTGGCGATGATCTTCGCTACCTATTCGGGTCAGTGGTTATCGGTTATCGGTTTCCTGCCGTCCATTTATACACAGGCAGGTCTTGAAGGTTCGCTGGTGGGTGTGCTGACCGCGTTTGCAGCCGTGGCTAATGTGGTGGGCAATGCCGCATCGGGTCGCCTGATGCAGGCGGGTTTCAAGCCGAAGCAACTGCTGTATGCCGGCTTTGCTGTTATGACACTGACGACCTGGACCGCATTCTCATCGGTTACATCTGAGTTGCCCTGGTTGCGTTATGTCGCTGTGCTGATGTTCTCTGCCGTCAGCGGTGTGATACCCGGCGTCCTGTTTTCTTTGGCCGTGCGCTTGGCGCCGGATACCAGTCTGGTGTCCACAGCCGTGGGCTGGATGTTGCAGTTGTCGGCCTTGGGGCAGTTTATTGCGCCCCCGGCGATCGGCGCGCTGGCGGGTTGGGCCGGTGGCTGGCATTTGACCTGGTTGGCCACCGGCTGCATGTCCGCACTGGGTGTGTTTTTGGTGACGCGAGTTGGGCGCCTGATTTAACAGTGGCCCAACCCTTGACGTTACATCTGTAGCAGAGGCTCGAAGGCTGCAGACACCGGTGCCGGCTTGGGAATATTTTCGGCACCGGCTTGGGTCATGGCCCAATACACCCGCTCCGCGGGTGTCAGGTGAGGGCGTTTCAGCGCCTCAATCGCCTGAAGTCGAGGCAGCAACCCTTGCCCGTTAGCGATTTGAATGGCCAGACCGGGGCGAGCGTTGAGTTCAAGTAACAGGGGGCCACGCTCCTCATCCACTACCAGATCCACACCCATGTACCCGAGTCCTGTAGCCTCGTAGCAACGGCTGGCCATACCGAGCAGGTAGTGCCAGTTGTGAATACGAATGTCGGCTAGCCTGAGACCATTATCGGGATGCTCGCTGAGTGGCCGGTCGAACTGGACCGCATTCAAGGCATGGCCATTGGCCAGATTAAGCCCCACGCCTACCGCACCCTGATGCAGGTTTGCCTTGCCGTCTGAGGCCTGTGTTGCCAGGCGCAGCATGGCCATCACCGGATAGCCCTTGAATACGACGATACGAATATCCGGCACGCCCTGATGCGAGTAGGCTGCGAGCCTCGGTTCACTGCGGACCAGCGCTTCAATGACGGCGACATCGGGCGAACCGCCCAGTGAGTAAAGACCGGCCAGTATATTCGACAGGTGACGCTCAATATCAGCAAGGCTGAGGCGACTGCCGGAGGGTTTCAGAAAATCATCTCCCTCACGGCTGGTGATTACCAGGATGCCTTTGCCACCTGAGCCTTTGGCGGGCTTGATGGCAAAGCCGTCCAAGTTCGCAACCTGCTCGCGAAAGTGCGCGATTTCATGCTGCTCACGCACTACCTGCAACAGGCGAGGGCTGGCAACATCGTACTCATCCACCACCTGTTTGGTCAGCAGCTTGTTGTCGACCAGGGGAAAGGCTCGGCGGTCGTTATAGCGCGCTATATAGTCAATGTTGCGCTTGTTCATGCTGAGCATGCCCTGCTTTTTGAGCGCGCGTGGACGAATCCAGTCAAACATCATTGATACCCCTTCATGGGTGCAAAGCGGCGCAACTCGGTCAGTTTGTAGCCGGTGTACTGTCCCAGCAGCAGGATGATACCGAGCACGACCAGATGCAGTTCGGGGAAGTTGAAACTGAGGTGTTCCGCCAGAGGCGATCGCATCACCAGGTAAGCAAGAATGGCCACCAGCAAACTGCCAGCACCCTGAATCAGCACTTCGTGAGCACCTTCTTCCTCCCATAGAATCGACATACGCTCGATGGTCCAGGCCAGAATCACCATCGGGAAGAAGGTGACTGTCATGCCGGTGCTGAAGCCCATCTGATAGCCTACGATGCTGATACCGACCGTAATGAACAACACCAGAATGATCAGAGCCGAGATGCGGGATACCAGCAGCAGGTTCAGGCTCGACAGATAGCCTCGCATCATCAAGCCAAGGGTCACAACGCTGATGAACGCGGCCAATCCTGGCAGGAGTGAGGTTTGCACGAAGGCGACGGCAATCAATACCGGCATAAAGGTGCCGGACGTTTTGATACCGACCAGAATCCTCATCAGGCACACCACCAGCGCCCCCAGCGGCAGTAACAGCAGCATGCGGAACATGCTTTGCTGCTCTACCGGTAATTGATACAGGCTAAATGAACCGAATGAGCGGTCCTTGGCCTCGGATCTCAGAATCTGCAATGCCGGCAGGGTTTGGCGCAGCATTGAAAAGTGCACGCGGGAGCCAGAACCGCCGACCAGGTCCAGAAGAGGGCCCTGTGTCTGGCGCCACAAAAGCACGTCATCCGGAACTCCCTGGGCACCGGTACGTGGGTTAAACGTTAGCCAGCGGTCACCGTCGTGAACCTGTAGCCAGGGTTCAAGAGTTTGCTGACGACGGGCATCTTCCAGTTTCAGGCCGTCAGCGATTCGTGCTGGAATACCGGCGGAATTGAGGAGTTCAACCAGCGTGACAGGCAGCGATGCCTGGCTTAGAAGCAGGCGGGTGTTCTGATCCGGTGTCTGGCTGGTCAGTAACTTGATCAGCTCTCGTGCCAGGCTGGCCGGGTTGCTGGAAAGTGCTTCAGCCTGTTGCAGCAAGGCTTTGGCTGCGGTGGCTTCGGGCTCCTCCAGGAACACGTCGCTGGGTTCTATCGTGCCGGGCTCAAGCGGAGCGTCTTGCGCATAGCTGTCAGGAATCAGTCGTGTCTTGAAGTAGAGCGTCTGTGGGCCATTGGCGTTACGGATCGTCCACTCGGCACGGCGATCACCCTGATGCTCGGTAATGGCAAAGCCATAGCCGGGGGATGCAGCCTGTTCGGTCAGCGTATAAAAGCCGGGCGGCTGGTCAGGAATGTTCAGGTTGACACTGACAGGCTCGTTCCAGGCATCAAAGTCGATGCGTGCCTCGACCAGCCACACGGGCTGCTGCTTACCGGGTAACCAGGGAACACCCATCTGTACATGACGTATCACGGCTAATGATAAACCGGCCAGAATCAACAGCATTACCGCCAGATAAAAGGGCGCGCGGGAGCGAGGGATCATGGTGTGTCTTCCTGATTGGGTTTGCCCAGACCCTCAGGGAGCTGGGTTATATGCTCGCGACCGACATCGATCAACATCACATCTCGCAGCACATTTCGACCGATCAGGACTGGGTAGGTCAGGTGGTCTCGATCATTTAATGTGAATTCGGCTGTTTGACGGTGGTCGCCGATCACAAAGGGCAGCTCGACAACAGGACGACGCTCCGCCTCTTCACTGTTGGCCTGAATAATGTGGGCTCGGCGTGATAAAGGACGCTCCAACGTCACCGTTTCATCGGTTTCCGGGTGTGCAATTTCAAAACGGACCCAGTTGTCACCATCACGCTCAAAGGGCTGGATATTGGTGGCATGCAGGGAGGACGTTGTAGCGCCACTGTCTATACGCGCGTTGTACGTCAGCCCCGCCGAGGCAAGGTAAAACTTCTCCACTTCACCTACGACCAATTTGCCCTGATAACGGCCGGTATTTGTTGGCTGGGATGCAGGCGCCTGTGTTGGGCGGACGCTCGGACGTGAGTATTGCAGCTGGGCAAGAGCGCGGTTCTGCTCCTTCAATGTGGAACTCAACTCCTGGTGCTGGAAGCGCTGGGTTTCACCCAGGTTCTCCAGCTGCTGCTGGTTTACGGCGGCAAGGGTATCAAGTCGGCTCTGTTGTTGATGCAGTTGATCATTGAGCTGGTTCAGGTCCGCGCGTTCGATAAACAGATAGCGGTCATGGCTACAGGCGCTGAGCAAAGCTGTAAACAATATGAGAGACAAGGCGCGATGGAATGCACCCAAGGATTTAGACATTTGGAAATCTCCTCAAACCGGCCAGGCAGGCGGTTATACAAGGCTATTTAGAAGTTGAAACTGTGCAGAGTCTATACAACTGTGACTGAACGGCGGATGAAAGACGCGAGCGGTAGGTCGTGGACGCCGACGCGGGCGCCCACTGCTGGAGAGTCTTTGGCGCAACCAACAATCCTGATGGTCATTACCAAAGTTAATACTAGTGTATCTATTTAGATACATATGTAAAGAGTTGGCAGATGTGTCTTAACCAAGGCACTTGTTAAAACAAGGGAAAGGGTTTGGTGAGCGTAACAATGCAAAACGCGAGTATCACTGGCTGAAGAGACAGATAAAAGGGAGCGTGTGATCACTAGGTGCTATATAGACGATGGTTTTTCAGGGGGGGGCAAGAGCGAAATTCAACGCCTGCAGTGTATGAGCGAATTAGGGTGAATCTCTCTTTCGGTAACCAGGCGGCCATTCCTGTCGGCCCCTGGCTTTGCGTCTGTCGCTTGACCGACAGTAGCCTTTTTCGGGAGAGATTCTTCGCTGGAGTAATAAGTTGGACCGCTGACACAGTCAAACCTGAGATCGATAATAGCAGGTTAAATTGTAACCTGCCAATTCTGAAAGTGTGATATGACTCAAAAATGCGACTTTTTGATTACAAAAGGCGACGGCTTGCCCTGTGGGGGTAACGCTCAAGACAGGGGGCTAACCTCACATGCTTATTCGCCTGCCGATGTGGTGCACCTTGTCCTTTGGGATTTCGTCGCTTTGCTACTGGGATGTGAAAGCGTGGCCGCCCAAGGGGGGATTTACCACTGTGCCAAGGGTACCCAAAACGCTCTACCGGGAGCGCTTGCCAAAAAGCCCACCAGCCCAAGGTTGATGGCAACTGTCCACCAAAACACACTTCGAAACTCCGCCTTCACGGATTTATGACGTAATAAACCCTGAGCACAGAGCGCGCCAGGCCATCCACCCAGCAGTGCCAGCATGTGCAAAGTCGATTCAGGAGTACGGCGTCGGTTCGCTTGTGCTGCGGACTTATCCAGGGCATAAACGATGAATGTCCACACGCTCAAAACAGCCATGGCCAAAGGGAGTTGCCAAGGCAGCAGGCCAATCATCGCAACCACGCTTATAGCGGCTAATACTGCTAAGGCCAGTAGCAGGGAGTGACTGCTTGATTGCTGGTTAGGCCTTTGCTTTCGCACGCTGGTGCCAGCCAGAACGACAGACTCTGCACGTGGGCGATTGTCTTTATCAGTGCTCGGCTCGAAGGTCACCAATTGGTTCACCTGTGGCAACAAGCTTCGGTCGCGCATCGCACTGACGTGAAAAAACAGTTCCTTGCCGCCTTCAAGTGGCTGAATAAATCCAAAGCCTTTATCCGCGTTCCACTTTTTGATGCGTCCCTTCATGGCCATGTGCTTCTTCCCTGGAGGTGTTGTCGAGCCGTTAAAATATCATACAGGTACCGTTATTGGCGTACTTTGGGGGTTCGGCTGGTTTTGCGGATAAATGAAGGAGAAAAGTGGTGCAATGATGTTAAGGAAGTGGCGCCCCAGGCAGATGCCGTATTTTATTGGATGTTATATTTAGTCGTTTAAAAACAATAAGTTATGCCATTGGGTAAGATGGTTTTATTCTTCACCTGTACCTCATTTCGTACCCTTTCACTCTACAGTAGAGACATCAAAACTGCCATCTGCGCCAGCTTTAGAATTTTTGCGGTAACATGCAACCAGTACAGCTATTCCAAGGAAAGGGAGCCAACGGTGCTCACCATCATTCTCAAGGAAGACGAACAGCTCTTCATTGGCGATAACATCATTCTGAGTTTCTACCGTCACCAAGACCCGCTTCTGAAGCGCTGCGGGATGCCTTCAGATACACGACAAGTGAAAATCTCAATTGAAGCTCCAGCCTCTGTTAGAGTCATTAGATCCGAACTCAGAAGGACCGAAGAAATCAATTAAATCCAAGATTGCGTAAACAGCTGGAGGCTGACACCACCATTTTTGAGTGATGCCAACCTTCGCCCATCAGCTCAGATACAGATGTCTCGGATCATTCTTTCTGTTGTTATTGCAAACCTCTCATCTTTTCTAGGCAGGTGCATCGTGATCGTAGATGCTAGGAACTGCTTATATCCTACATAAGCACCAAAACCATTTTTTGCATTTAGGGAACCACACAATAATTTCCCATCACCAAATGAGATAAGTTTTAGATCCTTGAATAGAACTGAGTCAGGGTCTTTGAAATTAGCTATAGAATCCCGTTTAATCTTCTCGATAGTAGGCATTTCACCATTCTCTGTAATGGTTCTTTGCAGAATACTAGCCTCGATCTCCCACATACGAGTCTGTGATGCCTTGTGTTTAGCTAAATCCTCATTAAACCTTTTAGTAGCTTCCTCTGCATAATTGGTTTTTGCTGGGACACAACCTAGCACAGACAAGGCAAAAATCGGAAAAAATAGAAATTTTGCAGGATGGATCATGGTGCAGCTCCTTACTATCTATAAGTATTCCTTAATAAAACGCATCTCTCAATGCTAACAACCCTACAGGCATTAACAATATCTTTAGTGAGCAATAAGATTTCGTAGTATCAACAATCGTTGGTTTTGTGACACCAGATAAATCATGCTTGAAAGGTGTCAATAAAATAGCCTTTGACTTTATGATACCATCATTTATAATGACACCACGTTAAACGATACCAGCAAGGAGCTACATCATGTCCCGCATCTTCGCTTACTGCCGAGTAAGTACTAGCGAGCAGACAACAGCTAATCAGATCAATGCCATTGAAGCAGCCGGTTATCAGGTAAAAGATCATCGCATTGTGTCTGAGACTATCTCAGGTGGTGTACATGCAATGGAAAGACCAGTCTTCTCAACACTGGTTAATCATAAGCTGGAAGCTGGTGACACTCTGGTTGTATTGAAGCTAGACCGACTCGGAAGGGATAACATAGACGTTCAGCAGACCATTACAATGCTAATGGACAAAGGCATCAGCGTTGTATCTCTGGATCTACCGTCTAGGGACTTAGCATCAGCGGAAGGTAAACTGATCCTTCAGATGTTTACAGCTTTTGCAGAGTTTGAAAAGAACCGTATCAAGGAACGTACTAAGGAAGGCCTACAACGTGCCAAGAAGGAAGGGAAGAAGCTCGGTAGACCCGTAGCAACTACCACAACTAAAGCTGTTCAGAAGGCTAAAGAGGAAGGTCTAAGCCAGTCTCAAGCAGCTAAGGAGCTAGGTATCAGTCTTGCCACTATCAAACGACATTGGAATAAAAAAGCGGTCTAAACAATAACCCCCTGCTGGTATCTGTCACCGCTTGTTGATACTCTTTTCAGAAATCAGTATTCATCTAAGGGAATAGATAATGCCTCTCATCACATGCAAGGACTGTGGTCACGACATTAGTACAGAAGCTCGGTCTTGCCCTCACTGTGGCAGACTAACCTCTAAATCGTATAGGGGTAGCCAAAAAACCTTTCGTCCATATTCCGCTTCTGGCTGTTTATTAATAGTGATTGGTATGATTTTTGGGGTGATGACACAAAATTTTTCTCTTTTAATCTTGGCAATATTCATATCAATTATTATTACATTTTTGGGGAAGCAGGCTGTTGATGATATGGACAAGCCTGAATGAATGGTCATCCCCTGTCTAGCTGTAGAAACAGACGCGGGGGTATAATCACCAGATTCTAAGAACCACCTCCACTTCATAATATTTCCTTGCTAACCACCTCTCAAGAACAATACCAATTTAATATTGATTACTATAGCAATCTGATTGACAAACACCCTCTTTACAAGCCACTCACAAGTATCCAATACAAATAAAAATACTTTGACAGCACCTTAAAATCAAGGTAGCATTTATAATATGGATTGAGAGATGTTTTTTAAGTCTCTTTAAGGGTTGACTCGATATACTCCTTCCCATATCCTATTTTAATAGAGTTGATTTACTAACCCTATAACAATTTGTCTATTTCTCAGCCTGCCGGTGTTTCTCACCCGCTGGGCTTTTTTGCGTCTATTATAAGGAGAACAACTAATGAAAACACACCATCAGAAGCTGGTTTCCAGCATTCTCGAACAATACACCACCGTCAATGAAGACGGAGAAACAGTTATTTCAGATGATTACCCAGCTAATCACAAAATCACTTTAGCCGGAGTAAAGCATACCCTTAGGCAGTGGGCCTATTATGCTTACTATGGTTATTTCCCTAAAGGTCGCATCAGGGTGGCCAGTACTAATAGAAAGCTCTTAGAACCTTCTTATATGTACTCAAAAGGTGAATTCTAATGCGTATCAGAGTCTATCAAAGCAACTTAATAAAAATGGTTGAACAGCTATGCGAGCAGTACAAGAAGACACCGACACAACTAATTATTTCACTAATAGAGAAGGAGGCACAACTTTATGCCAGCTCCGGAAAACGACATCCAAAACACCGTTAAGGAATTAAAAGAACAAGGTTATTACATCCGTACAAACCGAAACAAATCGTATTTGTACCACCCTGCCAGCAACACAGAATTAGCTATTGAAGACCTTGTTCATCCCTCTCAGAAAGCATATGTCTTCAAGTCACTGCCAAAGATTAACGAAGAAGTTTTTTTACCTAATAAAAATAAGCTAATACTTCTGCCGGGTGACTATTACCAACTAAATACTTGGAAACAATATAGTCCGAAATCTCAAGGTAGTGATAGTTGTATCAAGCTCTGGATTGAGTTCCTTGAAAGACTATTTCCAATAGAAGAAGAACGTAAACAGGTTGTTCAATTCCTGGCTCACATGATACAGAAGCCAGAGGAGAGACCAAGTTTTGCATTACTACTAACTAGTGAGCAAGGGACCGGAAAAGGGGTTTTGTTCAGCGAGATTTTGTACCCCTTGCTATGTGGTCAAGCTGTTCAGAATGATAACTACAGTACGTTTACTAGTAAGCACTCTAACAGCTTGCATGGGACCATGCTCTGTATGCTAGATGATCCGAAGTCAGATCACCCGTCAACAATGACAAAGTTGAAAAGCAGGATCTCTGAGTCAATGATTCAGATTGAACCAAAATATGAAATGCCAAGGACAGTACCTGTCTTCACCCGCATTATGTTAGCAAGCAACGAAAGAACCCCGCTTAAGCTAACAGAGAAAGATACAAGGCGTTGGTATGCACCGGGTTACATAAAACACCAAAGCAACCTCGTTGAAACACAGGTTTTTATTAAACGCCTCCTAAAGGAATTGGATTTAGACACAATCTATAATTGGTTTATGTCTCAGTCACTTGAAGGTTTCAATCACAAATCACCGCCAGAGACTGAAACTTTGTTAGCTATGGTTGAACGGTCTAAGCCTGAACTTGAGACAGAGCTTGAAGATTTTCTTAAGGATAGGAAAGTATTTCAATGGGAGTGTCTGAAAATGCATCTCAGTGACAGCTATTACGATAAGGAAATAAAAGACTTTTTAAGTCGTGAAGGGTATCAGAGTAAACGCTTGACTCTAAAAAGAAAGAAACAGACCTTCTGGTATCACTGTGACATCGACAGCAAAACGATTAAAGAGGCTGCTGAATCTTACATTCCTTACCCGTTCAGCTCTGAAGATTACAACACAACTTACTAAAAGTGGACACCCATAGACACCCATTGGTCAGCCACCCATATTAATGGGTGTCACGCTACATCCTTAGTATTTACTGGACTTTGACAAAGTGGACAACCATGACACCCACTTATGAAATTTTACTTTATATATTTATACAGGTTTTTAAATTATGCACTATACACAATCAGAATTTGATTCAAATGAAGAGTACAAATTTTTTACTCGTAACACTGAAAAACTTTCACCAGCTCAGTCATATTTATATCCAAATAGCTTTGAAGATTCAGAAGGCTGCACGTTCTGGGCTAAGCCCGATTTCATCTATCAAGACACCATCTACGTTGAATTCAAGTGCTATAAACTGAATAACAAGAAGACCCAAGACCATGCAGATGAATCGTGGAGCAAACAGCGTCATTGGATAACACGCAAGAACCGCCAGCAGAAGTTACTTGAAAACCATTGGAGCAATTCTGTGTTCAAGCAAGGAATAGTTGCAAGACACTATCAAGGCCGCTTCCTACTTGTATTCAAAGACAACACCAAGCTCTCTACTCAAGCAGTCAACAAGATGAAAGCTGAAAAGATCCCTTGGTGCTACGAATCAGAAATGCTAAACAACCTTGAAGAAATGCTTTCACGTCTCACTATTCACTGATTTCAGTACCAGCAAAGTCTGCAATAACACCTTTCTGAGTCAGACGTTGATATACTGCTTCAGCTTGTAGACTATCTTTCATGGCTCTCAGGGGTGTTTAGAAGCTGTATCCCTGACTATCTTCGTGTTTGTGCATTCTTTCCAGTGCATTGCGTAAGGTTGCCAGTGCTTCAGACTTGCCATAGTGCTGGATCATCTTATTGCTTGCCCAGCCCAGTATGTTGTCGATCTCAAGTTCTGGAATGCTGGCTTCAACCAGTCTGTCTCTCAGTGCATGCCTGAATGAATGGCTGGTACATTCGGGAATGATGGCTCTCAGCCACTTGTTTACGGCATTGCTGCAATTATCCCGTTTGTAGGTGTCGTCCTTGTTGTAGCGTTCAAAGGCGTAAACCTGGCCCTTAGATGCGTTTGCAACAATCTGCTTTGCAACCTCAAGGCTGACACCCGTCAGCGGTACTCGCCTTTCTGAATTATCGTTCTTTAGCTGTCTATTCTTAGCATGCCTTAACCGGATATGAGGTACTGCTTCAGTAAGCACAATGTCTTCCAGCATGAGACCGCCAAGCTCGTTACAACGGCAGCCGGTGTTCAGTAGCAGCCCGACTATCTGAGCTGTTACAAGGTGCTTCTTAGCTACCACAGCCGCATGAATCTCTTTCAGTTCTGACATGCTGGCGGTATGACGCTTGATAGTATCAGAACGAACATTCGCCAGCTCGACATCATCAAAAGGATTTTTAATGGTCATGTCATAGCGTTTGATTAGCGTTCTAACGCCTTTACGGACAATGCCGAGGGCTTTCTTCACTGTCTCTGTCTTGAGGCCTTCAGCGAGCAGCTTATCAACAACAGTCTGTGCATCCCTTGTTCGTATCTCGGCTAAATCCAAAACAGTCAGGCGGTCGATGAAGTAAGCATAGGTTCGGTTGATTTCATTCACTTTCTTCTGGTTCTGGGCCAGTTTCAAGGCTTGATCTCTTACTTCTGTCAGGCTGACCCTTTCTTCGTCATTGAGTATGTCTAATGCACGTTGCTGGTGTGGATGCAAAGGCTTGTAGATAGGATTCCATCTATCGTCATACCCATCATCCGACTGCTGCTCAAGATCCAGCATCATGATGTCATAGCCCCACAGAAACTGATCAAGTGGATGCGCGTTGTTTATCTGTTCTTGGGTTGGCTGACTGGGCTGGCGGGAGATAGGTGCATCTATGAGGTCGTATTTAGCCAAAAACCGAACGGCCTGATCTCGTTCACCAGACCCTCTCATTCTTTCAAATTCAAGGTCATAGCGTTTTGTTAGCTGCTGGGCTTTCCTAACAGCTTGCTGCTGGTCGTGGGTCTTGAGCGACTGCTTGATTTCGCGCTTTTTGAAAACGTCCCTGAGATCCTTGGGAATGTCTCTACGGTAGTAGTAAAGGCCTGACGCTTTCCTGACTAAGTACTTAACCTTCATTTGCAAGCATCCTGCTGTAAAGCGATAGCCACGCATAGTAACAAACTCCGCTGATTCAGTGCGGCATCTGCTGAAGGTCGTACTCTATTTCGTACCCGACTTCGTACCCTTTTAAGGTAGTGGTGAAAGTTAATTTCAATACTATCAAAGAGTTATCTGGAAGTGGTTGATTTGAAATGGCGCCCCAGGCAGGACTCTAACCTGCGACCTGCCCCTTAGGAGGGGGCTGCTCTATACAACTGAGCTACTGAGGCACGGTCGGGATTCTAACGTTAAGCGGATGTTTTTTCTAGGCTTTGCCCAAGCTGCGCTGGCCTTCGTAACGGCCTTCGTCGCCCGAGTTGTTGTACACAGTGTTACTGCGGGCATGACCTTGCAGAAGGGCCAAAAGCTGATCAGTACTTTGCTTACTGCGCAGCAGCACCTGTTCGTTGCGCATATTCAACTTCTTGACCGATTCGAGCTGGCTTTCCAGTTTTTCCCAGGCTTGAGTTAGCAGGGTGTTGGCGGGAGCAGGGAGGTTTTGGAAAAACTCCAGGACGGATTCAGACGTCGGGGAAACCTGCTGCTGATGCAATAGTTCATCTCGTGCCTTGATGGCACGATCCAGCTCAGAAAGGCAGTTAAGTTTGAGCTGGTTGTTTTGCGTCAGCAGGTCGGTGTTACGGTCCTGCAGTGCCTGAAGTTCGGTCTCAAGCAAAGGCTCAAGCTGCTGGAGCAGCTTGGTACTTTGATCGATCAGTCGACCCAGTTGGGCGCTGAAGTTGGCATCAGGTGCACTGACGGTCATCCGCGTTATTCACTCAATAGGCTGTCGAGCTGAAGCATGCTGTCAGCAATGCGCTCATTGTTGATCTGGTAAGAACCGTCTTCAATCGCGGCGCGGATACGGGCAACACGGTCGTTGTCGACGCCTCCGTTATCGGAGCTGTCTACTGAACGTTGCAAAGCCTGCGCAGTATCGCTGATGCGTACGGTATCCGCACGCTGGTCCACGCCTCGCTCTGTTGCCGCCGCCGGCTGGCTGGCTGCACCCGAGGGGGCGCTGCTCTGCTGGTCGCTGACTTTGCCACGGTTGCCAGCCGACTGGGTCGGGGACAGGCCGGGAAAATCGATAGCCATTTTACATTTCCTCGCATTCTGTTCTGTGCAAGGGTATCGGTCGCCTTGAAGAAAACTTTAATCTTTTTTGTTAGGGGTCAACAAAAATTACAGTTGCACACCCAAGCAGGGTCTCAGTATAGCGAAAAGAGCCTGACCCCGCGAGTTGTCAGGGCACTTGAACCTTACCGGGTGCTGTTATGCGGGCACGTATTTCAATATTCGAGCGGCTATTCAGGACAGAAATGACATCTCCTTCCTTACCGTTTTCCTGTGCAATCCCCTCGGTGCGAATCAGGATGCTGCCGCGCCTGGCTTCAATAACGACGGGGTCGCCACGCTGAACAGCCATTGCCTGAGCTAGCATACGAGGCGTAATGACGTTATCAGCACCAATGCTGATTCGAGCGACACGCCCAACAACGTCCTGCTGGCGCTGAAAGTAATCACCGTCCAGGCTGCTGATTTCACGCTCTCTTAATGCCAATTTGCCTGCATTCAGCCGGCTTCCTTTGACGATAGGGCTGGTGGCGACCACAATCGTTTTATACTGCTTGACTGTTCCGGTTACGAAAAGGCTCCAGCGTGGTTGGTTGCAGCTGGCTTTGGCGGTGATGCGTTGGCCGCTTTGGAGCGGTAATTTAACGTTCAGAGGACCCGTGCAGGGAGCAAGTCGAAGCTGGGAGGGAAGCGGGTTGAGCTGAATCTGAAGGCGGCTATCTGGCACTTTGGTAAGAAAGTGTTGTTTAATTGCTTCAGACACCTGAACGTTGATCTGTTCTGAGATAGTATCTGCGGATGCTGGTAAAGCCATTAGCCACCATAAGGTTATGGCCAAGGTGGCAGCAACTGGTGTTAAACTGGAAATACTCACGCGGGTGTCCTGGCGATACGAAGCCGGGCTAAACTTTTTGTTAACGACCTCGGGGTTGGTTAGATCATGTCAGGGATCCTGGATACTGTAAACCTGCGCACGCAGATGGTGGGCCAAAACCGCTTGGAGCTGTTGCTCTTCGGCCTGGAAACCAGTCAGAGATACGGCATCAACGTATTTAAGGTTCGTGAGGTGCTGCAATGCCCAGATCTTACGGAGGTTCCGCGTCAGACGTCCTCTATCAAGGGTATGGCGCATATCCGTGGTGAAACCATTCCTGTTCTGGATCTGTCCGAAGCTATCGGCCGAGCGCCGATCCCGGCCGAAGATCAACCGAAAAGTTTCCTGATTGTTGCTGAATACAACCGCCGTACCCTGGCGTTTATGGTGCGAAAGGTTGACCGTATTCTGAATACTCAGTGGGATCAAATCATGGCCCCGCCGAAAGAGATCGGTAATGAGAACTACCTGACAGCTGTCTTTGAATATGAAGGCAAGCTGGTTGAAATTCTGGACGTAGAACAAATCCTGGCCGATCTGTATCCGATGTCGACCGAAGTCAGTGAGGAAGTCGCAACTCATGAAGTGCGCCAACGTGCTCGCGAGCATCACGTACTTATTGTCGACGACTCGGCAGTTGCGCGTAACCAGATGCAACGCAGCCTGGAAGACTTGGGCGTTAAAGTGTCGGTGGCTAATAATGGCCGTCAGGCCCTGACAATGCTCCATGAGCTGCTGGATCGGCAGGTGGATGTGGAGAAACTGTTCCTGATGGTCATTTCCGATATCGAAATGCCAGAAATGGATGGTTACACCCTGACGTCCATGATTCGTGAGGATACCCGCATGTCTAAACTGCATGTGGTCCTGCATACGTCTTTGAGTGGTGGCTTCAACGTTTCCATGGTTAAAAAGGTCGGGGCTGATGGCTTCCTGGCCAAGTTCAACCCCAATGATTTGGCTGGTGTGGTTGTAAACCGTATCCGCCAGGTTGAATCTGCACAGTAAGTACACATAAGGGAACCGGCCTGTGAGCAGTGGCTTCAGCATATCGCCTGCAGAGTTCAAGGAATTCAGTACTTTTCTTGAGAAGAGCTGTGGCATTCTGTTGGCAGAGCACAAGCAATATCTGGTGCAAAGCCGCTTGAGCAAAATCATGCAGCAGCAGGGTTGTGGTGGGCTTAGCGACCTGGTGCTGCGGTTGAATCGCCCTGGGGGTAATACCCTGAAAGAGCAGGTCATTGATGCGATGACCACCAATGAAACGCTCTGGTTCCGCGATATTCATCCCTATGAAATTCTGCGCAATAAACTGCTGCCGGAGCTGAAGGCGGAAAACCGTTTTCAAAAGCTGCGCATCTGGTCCGCGGCCTGTTCGACGGGGCAGGAGCCTTACTCGATCAGCATGGTGATCGATGAGTTCAAGCAGGGTAATCCGGGGTCCTTTTCTTCCGGTGAAGAGATTCTGGCGACGGATATCTCTTCAACGGTGTTGGAGCAGGCGCGCAAGGGCGAGTATGAAATGCTGGCGCTGGGGCGAGGTCTGTCACAGGATCGTTTGCATAAGTTCTTCCAGTCTTCCCCGCAGGGAAGTTGGACCATTAAGCCGGCGATTAAAAGCCGTGTGCGCTTCCAGAGTCTGAACCTGTTGGGTCAGTACAGTACCTTGGGGCAGTTCGATCTGATATTTTGCCGAAACGTACTGATTTACTTCTCGTCTGACGTAAAGCTGGAAATTTTGCGCAAAATGCATCGGCAGTTGCGCCCTGGCGGTTACCTTTTACTGGGGGCTTCCGAATCTCTGTCAGGACTGAACGACCTGTACAAAATGATCCACTGTCGCCCGGGCATTATCTACCAGGCGATCTGATACCTCCTCAAATACCGAGAGCGGCAATCGCCGCTCTTGCCGCCTTGCCGGTACGACCTTGCCGCTTTCCGCCTGATTTGCCGTTCTGATTTTTTTCGCTTTGCTTTGAACTCTCCATATTAGGGCGTTTCATGCGATTGGCATGAGGATTGCTTTATTCAGAGCAAAACAAGCAGCGGCAATCCTTCGGAGGCATGTGCATGGCAATCAACTTCAATTCAGCACTGGGTATTCACGACGATGCACTGGCATTGCGTGGCCGTCGTGCAGAAGTGTTGGCCAATAACATCGCCAATGCGGATACGCCGAACTTCAAGGCGCGTGATATCGACTTCGCCGCCGTTTTGGCCGGTGAGACTGATAACAGCTATGAGCTGTCGCTGGATCAGACTTCTGTCGGTCATCAGGATGCATTCCTGTCGCCTGATACCGCTGCTGACCTGATGTTCCGCACTGCAACTCAGCCTTCAGTCGATGGCAATACAGTCGAGCTGCAGGAAGAGATGGCGCGTTATACCGATAACGCCCTGCGCTATCAGGCTTCATTCGAATTTTTGAACAGCAAGTTCAAGGGACTGACGTCCGCGATCAAGGGTGAATAAGCATGTCACTGAGTAACGTTTTCGACATCGCCGGATCTGCCATGAGCGCCCAGACCGTGCGTTTAAATACCACGGCCAGCAACATGGCTAACGCTGAAAGCGTGAGCTCCAGCGAAGAAGATACCTACCGCGCACGCAAGCCGGTGTTCTCTTTAAAAGAGATTACCCCAGAGCAGATGCCTGAAGACTATCGCTCGCTGGTGCCGGGTCAGGGTGTTCAGATCGATGAAATCGTGGAAAGTGAAGCGCCCCTGCGGATGGCGTACGAGCCCAATCACCCCATGGCGGATGAGCAGGGTTACGTGTACTACCCCAATGTGAATGTGGTTGAGGAGATGGCTGACATGATATCGGCGTCCCGCTCCTTCCAGATCAATGCCGATATTATGAATACGGCCAAACAGATGCTGCAGCGTACGCTGACGCTTGGCCAGTAAGCAGTGAGAGGAATACGCCATGAGTGATGTAAGCGGCGTTGGCAGCGGTAACATTTACGAACAGATTAACCGGGCAAATGCCAAAAGCTCGACAGCATCTTCAGGTATGTCTGAAGACCGGGAAATGTTCATGAAGTTGCTGATTGCGCAACTACAGAACCAGGACCCGACAAGTCCCGCGGATACGTCTGACTTTATGGAACAGATTTCCACGATGAGTAATGTGGAAAGTATCCAGAATCTTGCCACCACCATGGAGACGATGAGTAGCACACTGATCAGCAGTCAGGCGGCTCTTCAGGCTTCTTCAATGGTTGGGCAGCGTGCATACGTTAACACCAATATTGCCCAGCTCACTCAAGAAGGTGGACTGGTCGATGGCGTTGTGTCTACTGATGCGAGCTCCAGTGATATTCGTATCTCCATTTATGATGGTGCGGGTAATCGTGTAGACCGAGTCAGCATGGGAGCTATGCCTCCTGGCGATCACAACTTTGTTTGGCAGGCGAATGAAAGTCTGCCTGCGGGTAACTATCGCATTGTGGCTGAGGCTGCCACCGGTGCTGACGGGAAATATGAAGAAGTCGCAACCTACATGGGTTTCAATATTAACAGTGTCACCCTCGGTCAGAACGGTATTGGTATGAAAGTGAACACCAATATCGGTTCAATCGACATGAGTGACGTGAAGCAGCTGGGTTAAGTGAGGTAATCGAAAATGGCAGGTTTTAATACAGCTGTTACAGGCCTGAAGGCATCCACAACCCTGCTGGATGTGGCGGGTAACAACATCGCCAACTCCAGTACCGTTGGCTTCAAGTCTTCCCGTACCGAGTTTGGTGATATTTACGCTACGGCAGTAGTCGGTGCCGGTTCATCCAATACCCCAGGCTCGGGTGTGACCGTAACTGATATCGCTCAGGATTTCAGTGGCGGCACCATTGAATTCACCAACAGCAACCTTGACCTGGCGATCAACGGCTCTGGTTTCTTCATGCTGGATGATGGTCAGGGCAACCTGACTTACACCCGCGCGGGTGCTTTCGAACTGGATAAAGACGGCAATATTGTCAGTAAAAATGGCAAATACCTGCAGGGGTATGGATTGGACGCTCAGGGCAATCAGCTTCCTATCCAGAACTTGTCTGTTACTGAGAAGGAAAGTCCGCCTAAGGCAACGGAACGTGTCGATATGGCATTCAATATCGATGCCAACGAGAATGCCGAGGACTTGAATATTCCGTTTGCTAAAACGGATCCCAATTCCTACACCTACTCAACGACAGTCGGTACATTCGACAGTTTGGGTAATGAGCAGAGTATTCGTTTCTACTTTGCTGAACAGCGACCGGTTCGTGAAGAGCATACCTATTCAGACGTTGCCTGGGATGGGGCTGCTTTGGATTTTACCAGTGCAGCGCTATCAGGCTTTAACCTTGATCTGGCCTCGAACTCTGGTGGCACGGAAGACCCTAATACCTTGTACTTCGATGATTCAGGCACTGCTCCGTACGCATTGACATCTGAATCAATCTCCAAGCTGGCGGGTGAGCCTTCCAATATTGATGGTGACCCCCGAATTGACCCCAACACAGTGCGTTTAACGGATACCGGTGACCTGTCATTTGAAGTCAAAGCTGAGTTTGTTGCTTATGGTGACTTTGTTGTCACTAATTACGATGGTACCGAGGCGGTTGGCAATGTTGGCGAGCGAAGCGCCAGTGAAGTACAGGCACTAACGCTTAACGAGGCTGACGGTGCGATCTTCACCTCAGAGATTTTGCAGCAGGATGTTACCGTTACCGTTGCGGGGATTGAAATCACCGTCAAAGTACCTACTGCTGCAGGTGAAACCAAAACTCTTGACCAGGTAGGCCAGGAGATTGCCAGCAAAGAGCAGGAAATCCTTGATAAGAACCCGGATATCGAATCCGTATCCTATGACACCGATACTAACCAGATCAGGATTACCTGGAAGCCTGAAGCGGGAGATGTAGGTCGAGTTGTTTCAGGTGGTGCTGATGCAAATGACCTCTTCTACACTGAGGTGTTAAACAGCCAGACTGTTCCTCAAGTGACAGTACTTGAGACTGGTGATAACTCTTTCATCGGTGCTTACCGCACTTATGCTTTCTTGAATGACACGGATCAGCTGGATATGGGCAAGATGCTTGATCCAGGTGAAACCAGCCCGGATAACAAAAGTACTGAAGTTGGCCCGATCATGATCAACTTCAATTCAACTACCGGTGTCTTGGAAGCGGTCAATGGCCAGGATGTAGCTTCTACCGGTCAGGCGCCTTCCATCACTATTCTGGGTGCTGACCCCGCAAACCCGCTGGATCAGATACTGGATTCGGATGTGGATCAGCTTGCAGGCCTGCAATTGGATATCTCAGGCTCCAGTCAGTTTGCATCTGAATCTATTGTAAAAAGCCAGCAGCAGGATGGTTACACAAAGGGTGACCTGATCGGTGTGAGTTTTGCTGAAACGGGTGAAATGGTCGCGAGTTACAGTAATGGACAGCGCGCAAACCTTGGTTTGGTTTCAATTGCGACGTTTGAAAACCAGGATGGCCTTCAGCCCAGTGGTAACACTGAGTGGATTGCGACTCTGGCATCAGGCAACGCGATCATGAACCCGCCAGGAACGGGGCTGAACGGTACTCTGCGTTCCGCGGCGTTGGAGCAATCCAACGTAGATCTGTCTGAGGAGCTGGTTAAGCTGATTGAAGGTCAGCGCAACTTCCAGGCGAACTCTAAAACGCTGGAAACATTGAATACAGTGACGCAGGCAATACTGCAGATCTGATTCTGCGCCTTTGCCTCTGATATAAAAACCGGACCTTGGTCCGGTTTTTTCGTTTATGGCATGCAGCTTGCTTAATATCCATTACAGCCACAGAAACGGCAATCCTTTACCGGAGCAGTTGATGGACAAGGTTCTTTACGTTGCCATGACAGGCGCACGCGAAAATATGCGGGCCCAGCAGGCACATGCCAACAATCTGGCGAACGCCACGACGACCGCATTCAAGAGCGATCTTGAACAAGCGCGCTCCATGCGCGTTCTGGGAGATGGCTATGAGTCTCGTGTGTACTCCATGAGTGAGCGTCCGGGGACCAACCTGGATAGTGGCACCCTAATGCAGACGGGGCGTGATCTGGATATCGCTGTTGATGGCGATGGCTGGATCGCTGTCATTGGTCCAGACGGAAATGAGGTCTATACCCGTAATGGTGGGCTGCAGATCAATGCCGCAAACCAGTTGGTAACGGGCAGCGGTTTGCCGGTAATGGGCAACGGCGGTATTCCCATCGTTTTGCCACCTGCTGAAAAAATAGACATTGCTACCGATGGCACTATCACCATTCGTCCATTAGGTGAAAATGCCACCGAAATTGCTTTGGTTGACCAGATCAAACTGGTTCAGCCGGAAGCCGGTGCGCTGTATAAGGGGCAGGATGGATTTATGCATACCGATAATAATGTGCCCCTTCCGCCCGCGCTGAATGTTCAGGTGCGCTCCGGGTATCTGGAAGCCAGCAATGTGAATGCGGTTGATGATCTTACGTCGATGATCAGTCTGTCTCGTCAGTTCGAGATGCAGGTGAAAATGATGAAAACCGCTGAAGAGAATTCATCCAAGGCAGCCGAAGTGCTGAGCTTGAACTGATAAGGAGATAAAACGATGCATGGTGCACTGCACGTCGCTAAAACGGGTTTGAGCGCTCAGGATACTCAGCTAAAGGTTATCTCCAACAACCTGGCTAACGTGAGTACCGTTGGCTTCAAGAAAGACCGTTTGGAATTTGAGGACCTGCTCTATCAAGTTCGTCGTCAGCCCGGTGCTGCGACAGGAGAAGACTCTCAGCTTCCGTCTGGCTTGCAGGTTGGCAGTGGTGTCCGGACGGTAGGTACTCAGAAACTGTTTTTTACCGGTGATATGCAGATCACTGATCAGACATTCGACCTGGCAATTAACGGCCGCGGTTTCCTGCAGGTGCAGATGCCCAATGGTGAAATTGGCTACACCCGAAACGGAGAGCTGCACCTGGACGGTGAGAATCGCCTAGTAACGGCAGAAGGTTATCCGATCGAGCCAGCCATCACACTACCCGGTGAAGTGACTAATTTTTCAGTGGGTGGCGATGGTACCGTCAGTGTGACCATTGCTGGCGATGCCAATCCGACAGAGCTTGGGCAGTTGGAAACAGCTGACTTCGTCAACCCTCAAGGCTTGCTCGCTATAGGGCAGAATCTGTTTACAGAAACAGCCGCTAGCGGTGCGCCTATCGTTGGAGTCCCTGGTGAAGAAGGCCGAGGCATACTCAAACAGGGCATGTTGGAAGGCTCTAACGTGAATGCTGTTGAGGAACTGGTGGATATGATCACCACTCAGCGTGCGTATGAAATGAATTCAAAGGTCATCTCGACCGCTGATGAAATGCTGGGCTATGTCAGCCAGCAGCTCTAATCTGAATAGCTCCGGGGTAGAATGATGAAAGCGGTGATGCGAGTAGGTGTTTTGTTTGCGGTGGCTGCGCTTACAGGCTGTGTCAGTAAGCCGCCTGAGCCCGACAATCCCTACTATGCGCCGATCCAGCCTGCCCAGATGCAGCAGCCCAAAGCAGTTGATGGCGCTATCTATCAGGCGGGTGCGGGTATGGATCTGTACGGCGATGGCCGTGCGCATCGCGTAGGCGACATTCTCACGATTCAGCTGACCGAAAGTACTCAGTCATCCAAGAGTGCAACAACATCGGTGAGCAAAGACAATAGTGTCTCTATTGGTGCTCCTACCGTGCTGGGGCAGCAGCTGAGTGTGTTTGGGAATCCCTTAAGTGCTTCTGCCGAAACTACCAGTAGCTTTGATGGTGATGGCAGCTCGGATATGAGCAACAGCCTGAACGGCAACATCACTGTGACAGTCCATCAGATCTTGCCGAATGGAACCATGTTGGTCCGCGGTGAAAAATGGCTGACGTTGAATCAGGGCGACGAATACATTCGCATCAGCGGCTTGGTTCGCCCTCAAGATATAGGGCCGGATAACACCGTCGAATCGACGCGTTTGGCTGATGCTCGCATTTCCTATAGTGGTACTGGCGCCACCCATGATGCCAACGTGATGGGTTGGTTGGCGCGTTTCTTTATTAGCCCGCTCTGGCCGTTCTGAGGAACCTGACATGCGTACGATCTGGCAAGCATTGTTTTTTGCACTAACGTTTTCCTTGGCGGCGTTTTCCGTACAGGCTGAACGCCTAAAGGATATTACCAGTGTTGCTGGCGTACGAACCAACCAGTTGGTTGGTTATGGACTTGTTGTGGGTCTTGATGGTACCGGCGATAAAACCAGCTTTACCTCTCAGACCTTCCGCAACATGCTGAATAACTTCGGTGTTGCCATTCCGCCAGATGTAGACCCCCAGTCCAAGAACATTGCGGCAGTCGCTATTCATGCTGAGCTGCCGCCATTTGCCAAACCGGGGCAGTCAATAGACATTACCGTGTCGACCATTGGTGACGCAAAAAGCCTAAGGGGTGGTAGCCTGTTGATGGCACCCATGAAAGGTGCTGATGGCAATGTGTATGCCATTGCTCAGGGCAATCTGGTGGTCTCAGGGTTTGGTGTAGAGGGTAATGATGGTTCGCGTCTGTCATTGAATGTGCCCAGCGTTGGCCGTATTCCGAATGGCGCAACGGTTGAACGTACCGTGCCTAATGCCTTTGCACGTGGCGACAGTTTGATGTTTAACCTGAACCATCCTGACTTTACCACTGCGCGCCGAGTGGCCGAACAAATCAACAGCTTGTTGGGGCCGGACATGGCCCAGGCGCTGGATGCTGCGTCAATTCGTGTACGTGCACCGCGTGACCCGTCTCAGCGTGTGTCTTTTCTGTCCGTGCTTGAAAACCTTGAAGTCGATCCGGGCCAGGAAACTGCCAAGGTCATTATCAATTCGCGCACCGGCACTATCATCATTGGCCAGAATGTCCGTGTATCGCCAGTGGCCATTACTCATGGTGGTCTGACCGTAGCGATCAGTGAAAATGTGGATGTGACTCAGCCGAATGTACTTGGCGGAGGTCAGACAGTTGTCGCCCCTCGTACTGACATCACCATTGAAGAAGGCTCTGGTCGTATGTTTGAGTTTGCGCCCGGGGCCACGCTCAGTGATATCGTGGAGGCTGTCAATCAGGTAGGTGCTGCACCCGGCGACTTGATGGCTATACTTGAAGCATTGAAACAAGCAGGCGCGTTGAAAGCCGAGCTGGTGGTGATCTGATGGCCATTAAAAATGGTTTCGACCCTTCTTCAGCCTCCCTGTATACCGACCTGAATCAGCTGACAAAGTTGAAAACCCAGGCGATAGATGATCAACAGGCTGCGCTGAAAGGCGTAGCGCAGGAGTTTGAGCAACTGTTCATGAACATGATGCTCAAAAGCATGCGCCAGGCCAGTGATGTATTGGCATCGGATAGCCCGTTCAACTCCAGTGATGTGAAGTTTTATCAGGACATGTTTGACCAGCAGATGACGCTGGACCTGTCGAAAAAAGACAGTATCGGGCTGGCGGATATTATCGTTAAACAACTAAGCCAGCGTGCTGATGCTGTTGTTACGCCAACAGGCGATGACAACGAGCAAGAAGAGCGTCAGTCGCTGGTCGAGCAAATGCTTAATCGTGCGCTTAACACAGGGCCAATCAGTCAGCCAGCAGGACTTACATATATGGCGCCTGTCTCTGAGTCTGGGGCTGAGAATATTACAGTGGCTGCCGAAAATGACGAGTCACAGGAAAGTGCCGCCGTTACTGATCAGTCAGAAAATGAGCAACAGACGCAGCCGCAACGATTTGAGTCGCCTGCCGAGTTTGTAGCGTCTCTAATGCCATTGGCGGAAAAGGCGGCCAAAGCTCTGGGCGTTGCACCAACGGTGTTGCTGGCGCAAGCCGCGCTTGAAACCGGTTGGGGTAAGTTCGTCACACGAGATACGGCCAGCGGCAAAAGCAGTTTTAACCTGTTCAATATCAAGGCGGATAGTCGCTGGGAAGGTGACTCTGTGCAGGTTCAAACGCTGGAATATCGCGGTGGTGTGCCAGAAAAAGAGCAGGCACGATTTCGGGCCTATGGTAGTTATGCCGACAGTTTTGCCGATTATGTGGACTTTCTTCAGAGCAATCCTCGCTATCAGCAGGCGCTGGAGCAGGCTGAAGATCCCAATCGGTTTGTGCGGGAACTTCACTCGGCCGGCTATGCTACCGACCCCGAATACGCCAGCAAAATTGAGCGAATTTTTAACGGTGAGTTGCTGGCGGCAGCCAGCCAGACCGCTCAAGAAAGCTGATTTCTGGCCGATATAACGTTGAATCAAAGTAAATGGCGCAGAGTAGCTCTGCACCCCGGAGAACAACCATGAGTAGCAGTATCCTGAATATCGGTGTTCAGGCACTGAATGCCAACCAAACGGCACTGTCCTATACGGGGCAGAACATTGCGAATGTGAATACTGAAGGCTATACCCGTCAGACGGTTACCTTTAGTACTCAGCAGCCGCCGATACTGGGTGTGGAAGTTACGGATATCAACCGTATTACCGACCAGTTTCTAGTGCGTCAGGTTTGGTCGGATACTTCTGCGCTCAGCAGTAACCAGGCTTTCTCCGAAAAAATTGCATTGTTGGACAAAATGCTGGTGTCCGAGTCCAGTAGTTTGTCTTCCTCAATGGATAGCTACTTTGAGTCGTTGCAACAGGTGGTGGATGACCCGCTGTTCATCGCTAACCGTGAGCTGTTTTTGGCTGAAGCACAGTCGCTTACCAACGCATTTACTGACTTCGATGCCAATCTGCGCGAGCAGGGGGAATTGATCAATACTGAGCTGCGCAGTATGACTAATACTGTCAACTCTATTACGCAAAATATTGCTGAGTTGAATGTTCAGATCGGTACTCTGGTAGCAGCGGGCCAGAATTCAAACGCCTTGCAAGACAAGCGTGACATGTTGGTGAAAGAGCTGTCGGGCTATGTCTCCATCAATGTGATTGAGGAAAAAGGCTCTAACTACAATGTCATGATGGGCCAAGGGCAGCCACTGGTTATTGGTAGTTCCGCCGCACAGCTGCAACTCAGGAATAGTGAGTCGGACCCTTCTCAGCTCGATATTTTCATGGTTAACGGCAATATATCTGCCAATGTAACCGGTCAGCTGGGCCAAGGTGCTATCGGTGGCCTACAGCAATATCAAACTGAAGTTTTGAACCCCACTATCAATGAAGTGGGCCGTTTGGCCATTGTGTTCACAGAAACCATGAATGAACAGCACCGTAAAGGTATGGATCTGAATGGTGACTTTGGCGAAAACCTGTTCTCACCCATTGAGACCGGCCAAGTAACGGCCAATAGCACCAACAAAACTTCAGCCAGCAGCGCCTATGTGAATTTTTACGATGTAACCGAGCTGACGGCCAGTGATTACGAAGTGAAGTTCGATGGTATCGATAGCTTCATTGTTACGCGGTTGAGTGATGGTCGAAAGTTCGACATGTCTGAATTCACTGATTTGGCCAGCCTGCCAGCCGATCAGCAAACCCTATCTCAGGATAAAGTGTTCGAATGGGTCGATAACCGGCTGAAAATCAGCATGGATGGTATGACCGTTCATCTGGATGCGTCCAGCAGCTATTCGGTCGGCGACAGCTTCCTGGTGCAGCCTACACGCACCGGTGCTCAGCTGATGGATACAGAAATTACCAACCCCAAACTTCTGGCGCTGGCATCGCCGCTACGTGTCGAACCGTCTTCAACGAACAGTGGCAACGCGGAAATTACCGCAATTGAAATCACCAGCGCAAAAGACACCTCGGCCTTGCGTAGTGGCTCTGCGACTTTGCCGCTGGAAATCGTATTTAACGCACCCGCTGAAGGGAGTGATGTCCCTACTTTCACGGTGTACGACATGAGTGATCCTGATAATCCGGTGGTCTTCGATGATATGGAAAATCTTGTCTATACAGAAGGCGAGCCTATCGTACTGGAAGACTATCAGATCACTTTGGATAACCAGCCCAATGCGGGGGATCGGTTTACTATTGAGCGAAACACTGATGGTTATTCGGATAATACCAATGCATTGGCAATGTCTGATTTCCAGAACAAGCCTTTGGTCAATGGCTTTAGTTATCAGGATACCTATGGTCAGTTGCTGGCCCAGGTTGGGACTCAGGCCAGTACCTCCGAAATTGCGTACGCGTCCAGCAAAGCGGTGCTTACGTCCAGTGAAAATGCCCTGCAAAGTGTTGCCGGTGTTAACCTGGATGAAGAAGCAGCCAACCTGGTCAAGTTCCAGCAGGCATATTCTGCGTCTGCACAGCTGATCTCCACCTTCCAAACCATTTTTGACAGCCTCATCAGCGCTGTAAGGAGATAATAATGCGTATCTCTACCGGCCAAATCTTTACTAATGCCAGTAACAGCATGATGGATAACCAGACATCGCTGCTGGATATTCAAGACAAAATGTCCAGTGGTAAGCAGTTCACCCGTCTGGCGGATGATCCCGTTGGGGCGAGCCAGGTTGTGAGTTTGAAACGTGAGCTCGCCCAGTTGGAAATGTTCAATACCAACATTGATGCTTCCCGTCGTCGTTTGGAGCTGGAAGAAACGACGCTGGGCGACCTGAATACAGCACAGGATCGCATGCGAGAGCTGGTTGTTTACGCCGCTAATGGAGTACTGAGCGATGCTGATAGGGCCATCATCGCGACTGAACTTGAAGAGCTGGTGGAATATTCTGCGGGTCTGATGAATACCCGTGATGCCAAGGGTGAGTACCTGTTTTCAGGCTCTCAGGGCAATATTCAAACCTATGCGCAAACGGGTAGCCGGTATACCTATCAGGGCGATGCCTCCAACCGTGATATTCAGGTATCCAGTGCTCTGTATGTTCAATCAACGGATAACGGTCGCTATCTGTTTGAGTCGATTACAGATGAGCCAACCCTTAAAGCAACGGGAGCTCTGAGAAGTGCGTTGGGCGAAGAGTCGGTGAATGTAACTGATGTTGATGCCTTTGAAGCCTTTATGCGCACAGCCGGTGATTTATCGGTTGAAGTCGACCAGTATGTTGATGGTGGAGGCACTACCGTCAGCACTTATACCTTGAGAGACAGTACCGGTAAGGTCGTGCTGGATACTAATGATAATCCGCTTCAGGGTATCGCCTTTACTAATGGCAATGTACCGGGTATCGAACTCCCGGGTGCAACCGTTAGTCTTGATCTTGCGGAGCCTATCGCGCCAGCACCCTCCTCATTAGGTGTGTATGGTCCAGATTCCGCTATGCTCGATGTGGCGAATGTATCGTCTGAGTCTGATTTCCTTGAACTTATGCGAGAAACGTCTGGTGATATTTCGATAGGGGCTTCTTTTGATGAAGGCTCAGGGCAATACACTTACGAAGTAACGGATCAGGCCGGTAATGTTCTGGCAACAGCCACAGGTGCGGCTAATCAGACTGTAAACCTGGGTGGCCCGCCTGCGGTAAGTTTCGATCTTGATATGTCATCGGTCACATCAACGGCAGCAGCTGCCTTTGCCGTTGATACGCCCGCAACGTCTGAACTCAAACTGCAGTTTGAGCAACCGCCAACCAATATATTGAACGCGGTGATGGAAACCGTTGAGTTGATGCGTGAGCCGGTGGAAGGAACTACCACGGCTAAAACGGAACTGAATGATCGTTTTGCATTAATGCTGGATCAACTGAATCAGTCGCAGGAACGTCTGTCCGAGGCAACCTCTACCCTGGGGGCGCGTATTAACAAGTTGGATAAGGCTGAGCTGAGCAACACGGACTTCCAGCTCATGACCGAAAGTACCCTGTCTGCGGTTCAGGATCTGGATTACGCAGCGGCATCGACGGAGCTGGCCAAGCGCAAGCTATCGCTCGAAGCGACCTATGCCAGTTTTACCCAAATAAAGGACCTGAGCTTGTTTAACTACATTCGATAAGGTCTTAGGCAGAACTGTTACCTAAAGCGGTCGTAGGCCTTGCGCGCCTTATCGGCCGCTTTCAGTTTCTGGAAGGCTTCGCCTGCCTCATCCTTCTTCAACTCAAGTAGCTGCATGGCCCGCTGTTCCAGTTCCTGAGCTTCATTTAACAGGCTGCGACAGCCTACCAGTACATCTCTGGGGTAAGGGCACCGGCTTTCGTGGTCGAGTTCAGACACCAGCTCTTCCCTGTGCCGTTGCAGGGGCTCAATCGCTTCAAGTTCCCCTTGCTCGCATAGCTCCAAAAGAGCTTTGGTCGCCTGCAGTAGCTCAAGCGACAATGCCATTATCTTGTCCATCAATTTTCCTCGTATTTTGTCTAATGCTGAGTCTGACGCGGCCGATATAAGTATTCAAGGACAGCAAGGGCGTAGAAAAAAGATTTAAAGCTTCTGTCGCCCAAGCCGATACATTGAGTACACGGCGTTAAACGCCTCCCGATTTTAAGACTTATTGCATACAGCCGGCCCAAACAGCGGTCGCTATCTGAGGAGATACACTCATGGCAATGGTAATTAACTCCAATATCATGTCGCTGAACGCCCAGAATCAGCTGACCAAAACAAACAACGATCTGAACACCGCAATGGAGCGTTTGACCAGCGGTAAGCGTATCAACTCCGCAGCAGATGACGCTGCAGGTCTGGCAATTTCCAACCGAATGACCTCTCAGGTACGTGGTTTGGATCAGGCTGTACGTAACGCTAACGACGGTATCTCCCTGATTCAGACTGCCGAGGGCGCCCTGGAAGAGTCCACTAACATTCTGCAGCGTATGCGCGAACTGTCTATCCAGTCTGCGAACGGTACCTACTCTGAAGGTAACCGCTCTACACTGAATGCTGAGGTTGCTCAGCTGAAAGAAGAGCTGAACCGTATTTCTGAAACCACTGCTTTTAACGGTCAGAAAATCTTGGATGGCTCTCTGGGCAAGGTTGATCTGCAGGTAGGTTCTGAAGCTAACGAAACGATCGGCTTTGAAATACAGGCGATGGATGCTAAAACTCTGGGTCTTGGTTCAACCAGTGTTGATCAGCTTGGCGGTGAAAACAGCCTCGTAGCTGATACGACTGCATTGGGTAACAACGACATCATGATCAACGGTCAGTCTATTTTGGCAGTAGGTGAAACTTGGACTGGTGGTACAGATGACATGGATGAGTTGATTGACAAAATCAATACCAATGTCAACGGTGTAACCGCAAGCACCGTAGTTAGCACTACCGGCGACGCCGTTGGTGATGGTATTTTGGCAGAGGGCGAAAGCTTTACAGTTGCTATTACTAAGCTGGATGGCACAGCTACGTCAATTGAAGTCACTGATACAGAAAATCTTGAAGAGCTTACAGATAAATTGAATGCTGAAGGCGGTGGTCTGATTTCTGCAACGATTGGTGATGATGGCAAACTCAGTATTAGTGCGGAGAATATTGAATCGTTCACGATTACAGATGGTGCTGATGCGGGTGGCACAATCGCTGGTGCTTCTACAGCATCCATTGCTTTGACTTCTGATAATGGTGATGAAATCACAGTTGAGCGTGGTGCCAATGGTACTTTGACTGATCTTGAGCAATTCGGCTTCCGCGAGAGCAATGAGGCCGGTGTAATTGAAGGTGATGCTGTCGATGCGAATGAATTTGCAGTGGGTGATCTTAAGATCAATGGTGTCTCAGTTGGTGCTAGCGACAGCGGTGGCCTGACAGATAAAATTGATGCGATTAATGCGGTTAGTGACGACACAGGTGTAACTGCTACTGCATTCACTTCTACTGAAATTGACTTTTCATCTGTAGATACCTCTTCTCTTACTGGTGGTAACATCGCTATTAATGGTGTCGATGTTGCAGTGACAGCAGGTACCTTGGAAGAAATAGCTGCTGAGATCAATGCTGAAACAGATAACACTGGTGTCACTGCGACTGTTTTGGGACAGCGCTTAGTGTTTGAAGGTGATGTGGCTTCAATTTCCTTCGGCAATGAATCCGGTGGTGATGGCCCCGAAGTCGCTCTGACAGATGGTACTAACGTTGCCCAATTTGGTGGTGCGGATATTGATAACACCGCAACTCAGGCAGGCGGTATCAAACTGGCATCAGAGAATGGTGGACCTATCAGCGTCGAGCATAAGGACGCAGCGGCTGAGGCTAAAACTGGTTTGCTGGATGCGAATACAGTCAGTGGTGGTAGTTATGGCGCTGCAGTGAACAGCATCGATATTTCTACTGTGAACGGTGCCCAGAAAGCAATTGGTATCATCGACAACGCTCTGGAAACCATCAACTCAACTCGTGGTGACTTGGGTGCGGTGAACAACCGTCTGGACTTCACCATTAACAACCTGTCCAGCATCTCTGAAAACGTGTCAGCGGCACGTTCTCGAATCGAAGATGCTGACTTCGCCAAGGAATCTGCAGCGCTGTCTCGCTCTCAGGTTCTGCAGCAGGCAGGTACTTCCATGCTGGCCCAGGCCAACGCAGCTCCTCAGCAGGTTCTGTCACTGCTGCAGTAAGCGATTAAAGAAGGCTAGAATACAGAATAGTCTTCTGATTACTGGGTCGCCCCGCCGGGGCGGCCCTTTTGAATGAGAGGTAAGGGTAATGAGTATCGAAACCTCTGGCATGTCCAACGCCCAAACCGTAGCAGTCAATACGGCGTCTTCCCGACAGCAGTCTGGACCTTCATCGGCGGGCATGGAGCCAGTCAGCACCGTTAATAACAGCACCTCCGCAGTCCAGCAGACCAATGGTCCTGAACAGACCGAGTTGTCGATGGAAAAACTACAGGATGCTGTCGAGAAGATGAATGAGCTGATGCAAAATGGTCGTCGCTCGTTGAACTTTTCAGTCGATGATTCAACCGAAAAGGTCGTAATCAAGGTAATGGATCTGGATACCGATGAAGTGGTAAGACAGATTCCCACCGAGGAAACGCTTAAATTTGCCGAATACCTTGAAGGTATGGTCGGTCTTATCTTTGATGAAACCGTCTGAATCGGCTTACCCATTCTGATAAGCTACTCGCAGGCATTATCAGGGAGGTTTTATGTCCAGTATCATTTCATCCCTGGGCGGTGGCTCAGGCATCGACACCCAGAATCTGGTTTCTCAGCTGACTGAAATTGAGCGCGCGCCTCGTGAGCAGCGCCTAGATGATCGTCAGGCGAAACTTGAAGCTCAGATTTCGGCCTATGGCACACTGAAAAGTGCGCTGTCAGAATTCCAGGGCCTTCTGTCTCCCTTGGGGACTTCTGACACCTTCAATGCTCGCTCAGTCGCTTTCCCTGATACCGATGTGATAACACCCAATTCTCTGGATGCGGGTGCCCAAACAGGTAGTTATCAGATTGAAGTACAGAGTATCGCCAGTGCGCAAACACTGGTGATGGGCAATAGTACGGATGCTAAAACGGCTTTGGGTGCAAGCGGCGAACTGACGATTCAGTTTGGTGAATGGGCCTATGATACAGACGACCTTCCCACCGGCTTTACGGTGAATGATGGTCAGGCTGCGTTAAATATCACGGTGGAATCGACCGACTCCCTGCAATCGATCGCCGAAAAAATTAACGACAGTGATTCCGGTATTCAGGCCAGCGTGATGAACGTGGACGGCCAATATCAGTTGATGCTGACGGCACCTTCAGGTGCTGAAAATGCCATGCAGATCAGTGTTTCCGACCCCTCGCTGGCTGATTTCGAATACAACATGTCGAACCTGACGGCGTTGGAAACGCAGCAAGCCAGTGATGCTGTGTTGAAGGTGAATGGACTCACGGTACATCGTGAAACCAATACCATTGATGACGTAATCAGTGGCTTCAACTTCACCCTCAATAAGGCTTCTGTGGGAGAAAAAATCAATTTCTCCGTTGATGCTGACAAAGGTGTGGCTGAACAGGCGATTCGAGACTTTGTCGAGGCGTACAACAGCTTTGTTACGACTGCCAAAAACCTGACCGGTTATACCAAGGATGAGGAAAACAACACTGTTCGAGGTGATCTAGCTACCGATGGTACCGCTAAAGCGCTGGTCAACCGCTTGCGAGAGCTGGTAACCAGTCAGGTAGAGGGGGTCGAGTCTGGCTTTACGGCACTGACTAACCTGGGCATTCGTACAGAATTGGATGGTAGCCTGTCGATTGATGAAGATGAGTTCAGTGATGCGATCAGTGATAACTTTGACCTGGTAGGCGAGCTCTTCGCACAAAAAGCGAGTACTACCAATCCCTACGTGGATGTGGGTATGGGCTCTCGCATTAGTAATGCGGTACCTGGTAACTACGATGTTGTTATTACCCAGGACCCGGCCAAGGGCAGCATGACCGGTGCTGGTATCGGTGCCTTGTTCGATACACCCCCTCTGGATGCCGATGCTGGTGATTATAGTTTCCAAATCAGTGTGAATGGCGTTAAGTCTGATCTGATTACGCTGACAGGGACATTTGATACGGCTGAAGACATGCGCGCAGAACTTCAGTCTTTGATCAACGGTGATGAAAAGCTCAAAGCCACTAATGCTGCTTTGGATGTGGGGTTTGATGACCTGACCGGGCAGTTTAGCTTCACCTCTCGTGAGTATGGTGCAAGCTCAAAGGTTCAGCTCAGTAACCAGGGTGCTGATATGGTAAACCTTGGTCTGGATAGCGGCAGTATCACAACAACTAATGGCCGTGATGTGGCAGGTACCATTAATGGTGTTCCAGGTTTTGGCGCCGGTGAGGTGCTGTTGCCTGAACTGGGTTCTGATGCTTATGGCTTAAATCTTAGTATCCGTCCGGGTGCGGCTGCAGAAGGGGCCTTCACCCTGAATTTCTCTCATGGCTTGGGCGGTACCCTGAATAACCTGATTGATAGTTTCTTGTCCAAAACGGGCAGTATCGCTAACCGTGAAGACAATATGACGTCACAGTTGGAAGGCATCAGTGATGACCGAGAAAAACTGGATCGACGTATGGAGCAGTATGAAGCGCGCTTAAGTGCTCAGTTCCTCGCCATGGAAAAGATTGTGACCAGTATGCAAAACACTGGTGACTCTCTTGATGGTATTCTCGATCGACTGCCATTCACCGCCAAGAACAACTAAGCTACGTATCGATATCACAAGTACGAGATTTTAACCGAATGATCAACAAAGCTCTGAACCAGTACAAAAGCGTCGATCTGAACACAGCTGTAGAGGCTGCCAGCCCGCATCAGTTGATCAGTATGCTGTTTCGCGGTGCGCTGGAGGCTCTGGCAAAGGCTGCGGGCGCTATCGAGCGTAAGGACATCCAACTGCGCACACAGCAGTTGAATAAAGCAAGCGAGATCATTGTAACGCTGAAGGGAAGTCTTAACCTGGAGCAGGGCGGTGAAGTTGCTGAAAACCTGGATGGTTTGTATGACTACATGCTGCGTACTCTGATGGAAGCTAACCGCGATAACGATGGTGCCAAGGCTAAAGAAGTGAGCGAGCTGATAGTCACCATTTCTGAAGGCTGGTCGCAGATTCCTGCTGAAGAACATCAGACGACTTCTTACAAAGAAGACTGATAGACACATTCTCACATTGATATTCAAACCGGGCTAAGGCCCGGTTTTGCGTTTATGACTTCCCAGTCACTTCATGATGAGCAGCGAAGAACCTGATGTGCTCGGACACTCCTCCGTCAAAGCACACAATGTGCTAAGCGCACCTATCACCTGATGACCTGCCCCCGACGTTTAATCCAACCGGCTTCTAGTAATGTTGTTGGTTGTTGAGTCTATTTCCTGCTGCCGGAACGCAGATGCGAACTCCAACTGGGTCTGGTAGCCCAGTGATGAGTGCGGTCGTTGTTCATTATAATCGGCTCGCCATTCACTGATGAGCTGCCGGGCCTAAGCCAAATCCCCAAACCAATGCTCATTCAGGCATTCATCCCTGAACTTGCCATTAAAGCTTTCGATATACCCGTTTTGCATCGGCTTTCCAGGCTGTATCAGCTTCAGTTCCACCTTGTTCTATAGGCCCACTGGTTCAGTGCTTTGCCTGTAAACTCCAGCCCTTGGTCCGTTCTGACAGCTTTCGGGTAGCCTCTGAATACCGCTATAGCATCGAGTACGCGACAGACCTGTTCGCCGGATATACCCAGCGCAACCGGTATATCCAGGCACTCTTTAGTGAAGTCATCCACGATCGTCAAACACTTGATGCGTCGGCCATTCGAGAGTGAATCCATGACAAAATCCATAGACCAGGTCTGGTTGGGTCGATCGGGCAGCGTCAGTGGCTGACGTTCCAGCATGATGCCTTTGCGGCGTTTACGCTTGCGAACGGCTAACCCAGCCTGCCGGTATAACCGATAGACCTTCTTATGGCTCACTTCGATGCCTTCTCGACGTAAGAGTTGATGGACGCGCCGATAGCCAAATCGGCGTCGCTCCAACGCGAGCTCCCGGATCCGTTCGGCTAACGCATCATTCTCGACGGAGTAGCGAGGCTCATAGCGCTGT
>NZ_JBLXDN010000033.1:0-38287 GCF_048264025.1 Nitrincola sp. | reverse complement strand
ACACCAAGAGCAGTAGCCTGTTGACGCATTTGAGCGGCAAGTTGAGTGGTGAATTTCCCAGCGGTCCAGTCTTTTGTCACTTCGAATGAATACAATGGTGACAATGTAAGTGGTGTCACATTACGCAGTGGAGTGGTTGTCGGATCTTCGCTAGGATCCGAACCAGACCAATAAGTGGCGGTTACGCGCATCTTCCGTTTCGAGCTGCCTAGGATCGCAGCCTGTCCTGCCGTGAGGATCTGGAACAGTTTGGAGAGTGCATCTTCAAGGGTGTCGCCTTGAAGCTCTGCAATCTCGGTCTCAGCTATCAGTGGTGATATACGCGTTGGGAACATGGTCAATGGCGTCTGATATACAAAGGCCGAGTTGATCTGCTCGCCGGCCAAAAGATTAGCGTTCCGTGAGATTGATGTCCCTCCCCATGCATCCTGCAGTCCCATAACATTGAGACGATAGTAGTCGAGACCCATTGTCAGCACACCACTGAGAGGAATTGTCTGACCCTTGATGTCAAAGATCAGTTTTGTGCCCATTTGGCGACTACCGATCAGTTTCGGTTTCTTTGAGGGTTGCTGTCCTGAGATATCTTCAATAGTGATATCAGGCCAGAGTAATTGACGTGAGACCATGAGCGCCTTGGTTTTATCCTGGTACTGCACCCGGAAGGTTTGCGGCGCGGCTATGTTTTCATCGGCCGAGAAAACCTGCTGAGCATTTGGCGCGTAGATCATCCAATCGCTACCAGATGTACCGATATCAACTTGTTCTTCATCCCCGAGTTCAAAACCATAATCAGAGAAAAGAGCTGACAACTCGGGAGCTACTTGTTTTTTGTCCAAATCACTGACGAATTCAGGAACAATTTCTTGATCCGTACAGTTGAAGACAAAGTCATCTGGATCTATTGAGAAATCGACTTTTTGTCCTATGCGATCCATTGATATTGACGAAATCTTCGCGGGAAGCCCTTTGGTAAGGATTGACACTTGATAGATGTAGCCCCGCTCTGGAAGGGACTCGGCAAAGTTCATCAAGCCCAAGCTTTCCCAAGCCTTCCCGATCAACTCGGCCGCTTTAGCTAGCGCCAGAACCGCATGGGTCGCGTTTGTTGGGGCAACCTCTGCCGTGACCTCTTTCAGTATAGCCAGATCTGGAGAAATCTCAGTCCACACTGTCGAGAATGAAGCCAACAACTCAATGATCGTGTCGTAGCGGCTGTCTCCCGCAAGCGGAGAGTTGACCCCACCATCCGGATGGTTAAACAGCACCTCAAGGGTCATCGTATCCTGGGCGGCGAATTGTCGCGCTGCCGTGAATGTATAATCCCATTGCGCCAGTGTCGCGACTTTGTCTTGTGATGGATACGAGCCAGTTGCGTTTTGCTTGGACACAAGTGCCGGTTCCGGGTAGCCCCTTAGCGGTACGGGTATCTGCTGCTGTCCAGCAGCGCCATCAGTGTTACCAGCATTATCAAGCGGGATCACAAACGAAAGCCAACTGGAATCCTGGTACCCTTGAACACCGGTAATGGCATGTCGGTCGAACTCAAGTTGATTGACGTGGTAGTCCAGGTTCAATGTCACATTGCGCTGAACCGATGGGTCTTTCACGCCAAACGCTGTCGTCAAGCGAGAGCCGCCACTTGCCAGCGGTGCTTTTGCTGTCGAGAGTGATATTTGCGGTATGAGTACCAGACCGTGAGGAGGCTCAGTCTCGTTAAGGGAGTAGCTTCCCGTCTGGCTTCCCGCATCAATGCTGCCAAGGTTTGTCGCGAACGTCGTTACATCACCACCAAAGTGATCTACGACTGCTTGAAGCGTATCGGTTGGTGATGGCGTGAAGGTATCATCGCCAATCGTGACGGCAGTGCCGCTCCTGAAGAAGTTTGACCTATCAAGGTTGGCTGTGATGACGTCGCTTATTTCTACATTCGACCAATCAGCTACCGCGGTCACACTTGTGAGATCCGCCGGTGCAACTGTTGAGGTGACATTGATTGCAGTCCCTGACCTAAAGAGTGGCGCGGTGGCACCGATGATTTCCATCTGCGTCGCAAGTTCAGACGCGGTAAGGCTGAAGTTAGCCGCGATTGAGCTCAGGGTGTCAGAGGTCTGGGTCTTGTAGGCTGCCTTATCACCCGTTTTCAGCTTGATACTCAGCCCCGACGAGATGATGTTTTTCGTTCCGGCTATAATGAACGCCAGATATTGACGGGACACGCCAGCTAGCTCGGCCAGCGGTCCCATAGGGTTTGTATCGTCATCACCAGCTTGCAAAGAACGGCTCAAGGCACCAGTGTTGATAACCTGCGCATTTAACTTGCCAGAAATCTGTGGCGCGGTGGTCGTGTCTGGTATGACCCCGCCACCCGAGATGCTCACATCAAACTGGATCAATGACTGAGTGCTATAGGCGTTACCGAGAGCAATCAACAACTGCTGCTCCATCGCTTCGGCAGCCTCTTTCAGACCGTCGTTCACGCTTGCGACAATGGGAGCAACGGTCTGGCTCAGGCCATTTGCAATCTTTTGCTTGGCACTGATGATCGTTTGAATCGCTGCTTGCGTCTTTTCATTGCGAGACCCTGCTACCGCATATTCGGGCGATAGAACGAGGTCGATAGCCGAGAAGAGTTGCTGTTGCCACTGATCTGGATCGGCAGACCGGAACTGCGAAGAACTCTTGGTCATCTTTAACCCGTCGGAGGAGTTATACGTCCACTCGTCAGCCGCGCCATTCCAGGCGGTCGTTGTGAGTGGTGGGATAGAGAAGTAGCGTGCACTCTTATCCTCGATCGCATAGCTCATATTCGCGCCGCTGTCAGAGAAGTTAACAATCCAGATGCTCTTGTCTTTGCTGCCGGTCGAGCTGTTTGCGACAGCTGCTTTCATCGAGGCCCGCTTGAGCATCTTTTGCCCCTGGGTCACTTTTGGACCGGTCGCTACTTTTAGACCAGGGTAGGCGCTTTCGAAATCGCTAGCGAACTGCTCAAGCGACTTCTTGTTGGTTTGCGCATCTGCTGCAAAGGGGGCCGGTGCGATTGACGCATTAGAGGAAATCACCCTTGGCGCGTTCTCGAAACCACTTGCTGCGTATGCTGGATCGCGAGAAACGGACAAGTTTACACCAAGATTCAGGATCGACTGTTCCAGATGCGCTGTGACCGCCGCCTGAATGCTGACGATTGCCACCGGCGTGATGATGGTGCGTTTCGACAGTTTGAGACTTGCTGCTGTGAGCGCAAACTCTGCGATCGAGAGCACATCCTCTTTCTTCGCAGTCAATTGATTGTTGATGCGCGCAAGCAGCAAGGAGAGCGTATCATTTGGCTCGACGGAGAACTGCATGCTGCTGACAGTTATCGTCTGGCCTGGCTGTATCAGTGAAGGCAGGCACGCGTTTGCGGCAATGACATCAGCAGACGTGCTGTTAAGACGCAGTCCAAGACCTTCAACGCTTTCGCCCTCTTGTGAACTGATCACCCCTGTGATCATCGTGGAGCGAGCTCGTAGTGTATCTGTTTCCCCGCCGATCTGCTCTGCGAGTTTCTGCATAGTCAAACCAGTTGCATTGCTGACTGATTGGGGCGTGTCTTGCAGTGTCGGATTGATGGTGCCGCTCGGTCCCTTGATCACGGCGTCTGAGAACAGGGCAGGGATGTTCAGGTTTGCGTTGAGAAGGGTACTGCCATTATCGCTGCCAGTGGCTGTCACGAGGTCATTCAGGCTTTGTCCGCTGCCGATCTCAACAGTGCCTGCCTGAATGGACTGATTATCACCACTGTAGGGTATGAGGAGGCCGGTATTGTCTTCAAACGCAACTTTCGGGTTGTCAGAAATAACCTGCCCAACCGTGGCTGAGTGCGATTGAGCGATGTCGCTCAGCGTTTGCCCTTCTTCAATGGTAACCGTGTCATCTTTGATGAAGAGCGATGTACCGAGAGGCCAACTGTTCGGGACATTGACATTCGCGGTGATGAAGTTTGTGATCGGATCAGAGCTATCCCCATCAGGGGCACCAAAGTCACTGACCAGAGATGCGATCGTATCGCCTGAATGGGCGATCACCGCTTCCACGCTGAGCAGTTGGCCGGTTTCAAATATGCCATTGAGATACATATTTGCCATAGCGACTTCATCGACGGTCACCACAGGCGCGCTCGGATCGTTATCCGGGTTGATCACGTTCGTAAAGTACGTTGCTGCAGTCTTGAGAGAGCGTTCAGTCTCTGTATCGCCGTCCGGACTATTCGAATACTCATAGGTTTTTCCGGATACAGGGTCCGTGTAGGTCAAAGAGATACCTTTACCCAACTGAACTTTGGCATTCGAAGTAGCCAAACCAGGGACACCTCCGGCCGTGGTTGCGACGGCACAACCGAACTCTTGCGCCAAGGCGCTCAAGGCTTGACCGGGAACATCCATGGTAACGGATCGTGATTTGGTTCTGAATGCTGTGTCCTGGGCAACGGACAGAGATTTGTTGTTCCCTGCTAAGGTTGCAAGGTCAATCTCGTTATTGAGCCTGTTGATAATAGCCTGAGGGCTGTCACCAGTCTTGGTGATCGTGTTCAACGGCAGCGTGAGCGGCGTTCCGATACCAAACAGCAGATCAGCTCGCGCCTGCTCGTTCACCTTAGCAAGATCCTCGGTAATAACAGGGTAATTTGCCAGCAGATCACCGAAGTTCTTAAAAGTGGCATTTGGACCTAGCCTGACACGCGTTTGCTCGATTGTTCCGGCAATCGACATGAAGATATAGGCAGAGTTCGCCATTCCCAGCAAATCGTAGCGAATAGACTGGCCAAGTGCTGTGGAGTTTTCCATATCTCCGAGCGTTGTCGACAAGCGAGCAGTGATGTCGGGTTGCTGCAACTGATAGGATACCGTCTGGTATTGCAACTGCGCCTTTACGGAACGTGTTGCCGCCGATGTGACTGAAAGCTCCGATGGCAATCCACCGGGCATAGCAACTGCACTGGCATCGGGAAGGAACTGCGAAGGCGCCAATTGCGCAGAGACGAATAGCGTCGGTCCGGCCCCCTCTATGGGAGCGAAGCGGTACGAGGATGTCACAGACGGCCAGGCTGCGAGGCCCAGAAGCTCATCTGTGTATCCCGTGTCGGACGTTGCATTATTCAGATGACTACCTTCAGTGCGGTTGCCAAGAATGTCTTGAAGATCAAGAGATATCCCGGCTTGGCCGCCAACAGCGACGGCACTGTATGGGTTTCCTTTGGCAGGAGCTAGGTGATCATTCACGATTGCCCGGTTGTTCTGGGCAAACGCTAGAAGCGACATGATCTGACGATAATCCCACACAGTGTCGTCTGTATCATTCGTCGGACCTGCAGGAAGCCCCTCATTTGAAGCTTTCAGGATGTCATTGCCGATGAGCTGGAAACCTGCAAGGTTGAAAAGCGTATTCAATGCTGAGGTTTCTGTCTCTTCTGAACCGACCACTTCGGGATTGTTTCTCGTGATCGTGAACCCGGCGTGGCCAGGTGGCATGCTGGCAGATAAGCGCAACGTGTTCCCTGCGACAGTGATCGGCACACCAGCCATCAAGATATCATTAGTTGCGTTCAGATCTCCGAGCAGTGACATATCCACATTCTTCGCATGAGCGACCGACGCAAACGTATCGTTCTTGCCAATCGGATAGCTACCACCCATTGGCAGAAGCATGTTCTGACCAACGGCAAGAAGGTTCGCCCGGTTTGCGTTCAACGAAACGAGTGACGCGGGATCAAGGAAATCGTACTCGCGGGATATTGAAGCGAGAGTATCTCCGGCATTCGTCGTCTGAACGGGTTTGCCTGCTAGTTGCAGCTTGGCCCCCGTGGTTAGGATATCTGGCACCGGAGCCAAGTGGTTCGTAAGCTCGGAGACGGTTTGCCCTGTATTCTGAGCAATGGACAGGAGAGAGTCCGAGCGCGTCACAACATGACCGGAAACCACTGATCCGGGACGGAGAATCCCCATCACCAACTGATTGATTTCGGCGAGGGAGGCACCAGTAAGACCCAGTTGAGCCGGCGCAGATTGCGCAATGCGGTCGAACGTGTCCGTGCTAGCAATTGTGTGGGTGACAGCCTCAAAGAACGTGCTGTGCGCACTTTGATCGACGTTGTCGCCGACGATCAAGACGTTGTTGAATGCTTGCGCGATTGCATCGTTAACTGTTTGGTTATTCAGCACGACGATGACCTTCAGAGTAGCCTGCCTCCCATCCCGGAATAAAGTTCCAGGCAGCCCAGGAGTGCCATCTTCCTTGACGTAGTTGAGATAGTAACCACCGGATTTCACGATCGAGCATTCCCACAGAAGTTGTAGGAAGTCGCGGGTATCTACAGTCTCAAGCGTGGCAAGGGAGTCATCAACGAGGCCAGTATTGAGCATCTCAACGGCAGAACTCCGGATCAGCGTTTGGAATTCGCCATGGCTTTCCGTTGAGAGGTTTGTCTTGAGCAAGAATGTCTGTGAGCGGTTCAACAGGTCTGTTGTCTGCGTACCACCGGCGGCCAGCGCATTTTGAGCTGCGTAAGCTATGTATATTGATCCGTTGATGGTGCTATCAGTCACCATATAGGACCAAAGATTCATCAAGCGTTGTAAACCGGCCTGGTCAGTGCCAGACACCAAGTAAGTTCCAAGCTGACCGTCAGCTGGCTTCTGGATGGTAACGTCGATGGCGGTTGCATAGCGGGCGGCCTGAAGCTTCGTTGTGTTAACACCGCCATCCGTCGTCGGCGTGCCAAAGCAAGCTTGATACGGCAGCATGCGGTCGGGACTTTCTGCGATAGCCGAGATCAGAGCGTCAGGCATACTCCATAGCCGAGGCGTGTTTACGCGCTGATTGGAGACGGAGATTCCCTCCGGCATATCTTCTGTCGCCCACGTTACAGTTGCTGATACGGTCTGGCGATCCGGGACGTAAGTATAAAGCGGAATGGAGTCAGGGACGATACCGGTCGTGTCAATTGCAGTCGTCTCAAACTGCGCAATGCGCCCGATTTCTTCAGGAAGCAGGTCAATCTTTAGGCCATCAGTCGGCGCTTTAACCCAAGGAACATCAGTTGAAGAAAGTGTTAGCTCGTAGCCTTTGCTCGGATCGGGTGCCTTGAGCGGATACTCTTGGCCGATCAGGGCGTAGAGTGGATACGCTGTGTCAGTGTCATCCACCATCGATTTGAGTTCTATGAAGTTCGGATCAGGCAGGCGCAAGCCATTCAGCATGAAGCGTGTCGACATGTTGAGGGCGTTTGTGTAATTGCCAGTCGAGCTCATCATCTGAGCCAATAGTGATTGGCGCATACCCGGAACGGCCTTTACAGCCAAGCTATTCGCATTGTCAGCAAACAGACCGGCTACGTTGGAGATCCGGCTAGCGAGCTGCTCAAGTGACAGGTCATAGGACTGGGTGATCCCAGCAAGAGAATCTTCGACGCTAACGGTATGGGTGACATTGGTCGCCAACATCGCCACATTCGCGGCCAAAAGGCCTTCTGCGGTCGTCATCGTCGTCTTGGAGGAGAGGTCCTGAACGGACATGCCAAACTGGCGACTGATGTTCCCTATCGTGGTGAAGTAGGGGATTGCTACAGTCGTGCTAGCGGCAAACTGGTGATCTGCGGTGACGCTCCCATTCCATTGCCGTATTGACTGCACTGCTGCCGATTGTGCGGTGGTGGCTGGCGCAAAGAGCTTCGCAGCCAGAGTTGTTGGCGTGTCACCAACAACTGCGGAGTAGGAGAGGATAAAACTGTTACTGCAGATCGCAGAGACAGTTGGCAATTTCATCACCTGTCCAGCCTGCAATCTAATAGATGGGTTGCTCACGAGCAACTCTTCGAGGGTGGTTTTGTTGTCTGCAATAAAGGTCGACAGCGGCTTGGCCGTATCCACCGAAACCGACTGGTCGCGATCCGTTGTGCGCGGGATAGTGATCGTCTGTGGGGCGGATAATTCCAGTTTGCCGTTCTGCTCAAACAACTGAGCTGCTGTGACATTGTCGTTCAAGCTATACCAATAGGCATAGACACCGTTGAAACTGTCGCCCTCACGCGTTGTATAGCTCAGATCACCCAAGGCGATCACTTGGCCTTGACGGAACAAGCCACGGTTCTCTTGATTGACGGCGACGAAGTTTTGAACATCGATTCCAAACTGGGATGCCAGCGAGGTCAGTGTGTTACTGTTTTGCGTTAAGAACGAAATATCGCCGAGTGCCAGAGAGAGGCCGTCGCGCAGGATACCGGCCTTCTTTTGATTGCTCTCGGCCACTGCGTAGGCGGATACAACCAGCGGCACCAGTAGTGTCGTGCCTTTGGCGAGCGGGTTGAAATCCACCCCGGGGTTTGCATCGCTCAGAGTTTGGGCGGGAATGCCAAAGTCAGAAGCGATTGAGGCAAGCGTTTCGCCTTGGAGAGAGGTGTGCAAGATCCGCATCGCAGGAACGGTGACCTTTGTTCCTGTTGGCAGTGAATTGAAGTCTACGTTCGGATTTGCAGCCTGCAGCTCAGTCGTTGTAAGGCCGAAGCATTGTGCCAGAGCATCCAGTGTATCGCCGCCTTGAGATGTATAGACGACGCTCTGCAAAGGTATGAATACCGGATCACCAACGCGAGGCTCAGACTGTGCGTAATCAGGGTTGGCTGCTAGTAGAACGTCAGCTGAGATGCCAAAATATGTCGCGATCTTTGCAATAGTGTCGGCATCGCGCGCGGTGTAGTCATTGTTGAACAGGTTCGCCAACGAACTCAGCGACCCGTGTTCGGCGAGGCCTTCTGGCAGCGGTAGTTCTGCTTCGGTAAGGAAGCTCTTGGTCTGTTGCATCAAGCTGCGCGCGACCATCAAGAAGTAGTAGCGGAAGATCAGCGTAGCCATGCTGTCTTCAGCCTCATTATTCTGTGCCGCACGCGCATTCCAACCGTTTCGCTCAGCAAACTGCGCGGCCAGATCTGCGAAGTATTCCTGAATCTGCTGCTCATAACCTGCCTGCGGAATTCGGTCCTTGAGGAAGTTGATAGAGAAATCCGGTGTCGTGAGCGAGAGTTCCGGGATCATAGCCATCACGGCCATTGGAACCTCGTCACCGTTACCGGGGTCCTCTGTTGGGCGCTCCTTCAAGTTAAACTTGATGTTATGGTCAACAAAGAACTGCTGAAGGTTTTCATAGCTGAAGATATCAGTCGAGGCGGTGGCTGCCTTGAGTGCCTCAAGGATTTCGTCGACAACCGCAGCCGATAGAGAGCCCTGCTCGTGATCAATGGTTTCAGCCAGCCAGTCGGACATAAGCGAGAGAAGCTGGTTTGTCGCACTCTGAGGGGAAGTCGAAGTTTCGAGACCAAGGAGCAGTGCCAGTACTGCGTTCTTACCCTCGGATGGTGGCTTGGGAGCCCCGTTAAACGCGAAATCTGAGCCTTTCGCCTGGGAGAAGAGTGGTATCGCCGTGACATCTACATTGATCGGAGAGCCTTCGCCAACAGTGTAGCGCCGCAGCACACGCTTCGCGGACATCGCGCGCGCCGGGCGGCTGCGCAACTGACCGTATTGGCGCTGACGAACGAATGGGCTGCGCGCGCGATAGATACTGCGTTGTACCTCATCATCGTTGGACGGCGCTTTCAAAATCCATGGGGTGGGAGTGTTTGAGCCGATTGTAAAGCTTTCGGTGATCGTCGCCGAGAAGCTGAAGTGGATGCGGACAAAGATGATCTTGATGCTAACCCGGACGCGAACACCGGCACTGACGTTGAGCAGGATCTCACGATAGCTTTCCATGTCGATATCGGCGGAGACATAAACGGTTAGCGATACATCCGCTTGAATGATACCGAAGTCCACCGAGGCATAAACCTGACCAATCACGGCCAACGTGCCGCGCAGGTGGAAGTAGTCTTTTGCTGGCAGGGATTGGTCCGTTGGGTTGAACCAGCTGAGTGTACCCTGAAGCATGCCGCCGACAGTGATACTGATGCCACCAGACAGGATGCCCAACGACAGGGTTTTCCCGACACCGACCTGCAATGCGAAACCAAACTCGATGACCGGGCTGAAATCGCCATTCGAGATTTGTGGGATGGTGGAGGATGTTTCGCCATTGAGAACACCGAAATAAAAGCCACCATAGCCGATGAACGGGAATACCTGCACCGAGAAGCTGCGCGAGAAGTCTGTCAAAGAAGGCGGAAAGCCAGCATCAATGCGGAAGTTACCGTTCGTGTAAATATCGATGGTAACGATCGGCAGCGTGATAGAAACAGCCCCGAATTGCAGATGGCGCATCTGATCGGGCAGCGTGAGTTCAATATGATAGACCCCGACATCGTCGCTGATCTTGCGATAAATGATCTCGAAGCGCAGGCCTGCCAGAACGCCCGCGCGCGACCCGGCAAGCTGGATGAGAAGCCCATATACCCGTGGGTCGTTGAAGACGATGCTCAGATTGACAGTGGACATTGCCGTGAAGCGCGTACCGATCATCCAGTCTGAACCGGCATCATAAGCAAGTCCAGGCAGCTGGTTGGCCGGGTTGTCTGTCGGGTTTCCGATTGGAACCAGCGCAGCTTCAAGCTTCTCGATGACACCGTCCATGGTCGGTGGAATGTCGCCACGAATGGACATACGCTGACCGATGCCTAGATATTCGAGGTCGAATACTTGGGTGCCGGTACCCGGCACGACTGGCGGCTGCTCGTTTATTGGATCCCAGCTGAGCGGTTCACCGTTGTCGCCCCCGTAGCCCTGGCCGAGGAACTCGCAAGTTAAGGCGAGATTAAATTTGGGCTTTCCGTACTGCTTCACATAGGTGAGCGTGAAGTTATCAATCTTGATGAAGCCGAGGTCGATGTCTAGGTCCATATCGACTTCGATCTTTTTGGTCTTGAGGTGCACCTTGACTGTCAGGTTGGGCAACGAGATCTGCTCAAGAGCATTCCAGGGCTCGCCAAGGGAGATATCACGACCGGGCTGAGCGAATGAGAGCAAGAAAGCAAAAAGATCACCAACATTGCTGTTGTCGAGACTGACAGCTACGAACGGATCGGTGTCCTCTTTGTGATAAACAACCGTCAGATCGCGATAGGCGAAGGTAATATCGGTCGTTGTTGGACTGAATACATATGAACAGGTCAGAATCATATTGTTGATATCAACAACCCCAGACAGATGTCCTGAATACTCTGCCGGAGCGGATTTGTCGGCTCGCTGTGATTGAATGAGGAGATCTGCTGAGATCGTGACAGGCAGGATGTCCATCTTCCAGAGCAGACTCGTGTGAACCATGAACGTGTTATCTGACGTGTCGAACTGGGCATCCAGAGCTGCCAACTGAACATCCGGAAGTGCGCTGCAATCAAATGGTAGCAGTTGACTTGCGATATTCTTCAGTGAGACCGGCTCGTCCGACACCAACAATCCGGTGAATATCCAAGATTTGGACTGCGTCGATGTAAGAGCGCTCACTGAAAGAGGAATTCCGAGGAATTCCGTTTCGGCAATAATTTTTGCGGTGAGGTCTGTCGGCGTCCTGTTCAGATTGAGCTGCAGGCTGTTCAAGGAGATACCCTGAATTCCGCGGCCGAACTCGATAGTCCACGGATCGCCCGATGGTTGAATTAGCCCGCGAAAGGTGTATGCACCTGTTGCGGGCGTCACTGAAGCGCTCAATCCCCCGACGGGCGTGACTATGCCGGATTTAGGGAGAGTGGGTAGACCAGGGATAATGTTTAGAAGCTGCAAGATATCAATCTCGACAGCGTTTGATGCAGAGAGGGTAACCCCATCGGCTCCCCGATCTGCTCCTCCGTCCAATACGGGGAACGAGAGACCACCAAGAAACTTCAGGTTCTCGTTGTTGTTTAGCTTGAAGTGACCGTTGATGAATACGTAGCCAGACAGATCTCTTGCGATCTGGAAAGTGAAATCGACACCCTCGAGGATTGCTAACCCCAATGGTAAAAGAGTGATCTCTGTTTGGACAGAAATTGTTGCTGAGGAAACGAGGGTCTTGTCGGCTTCGTAATTCAGGATGAATTCGAGCCTCGAAAGTACGAAACCATCGCCTAACGGGAAGCGGTTGGGAACGCACGCGTCAGCGGCTTCTCCCATAAGCAAGCTTGCAATATCAGCTACAGAATTTAGCGCAAGGTTGAGCGCGCCAGAGCTCAAAGTAGGCTGAGTTGACGATTCCAAAATCGGGAAAGTTAAATTTACGATTGCTGGGTTTAGCGTACCGGTATCGAACAGAGCTGTGCCGTGACTTGTGTCCAGACCTGTCGCACTTGAAACAAGATTGATTCCGGCTTTTAATGGAAGCAATCCCGCAGTCGGTAACGCTGTTGTATTGGGCGAAACTAGGTTGAACGCGGGTGAACTCGACGCATCTGCCGTCGGCCAGTTGGTGATACTGCCACTCATCGGCGCAGGCGATGTCTTCCACATACGTTGATAAGCATAGTTGGGGACGGGCTGTCCGTTGAACGTGACGATAATTCCGGCGTCTGAAGATGCAGCGTTGAAGGTTGATGTGGAAAACGTCGTTTCTGCTGCGGGAGAACTCGTGCTTGCGCCATATGTGGATGGATTCGCAGGTTTCAGTCCAGGGAAAGCCGTTCCAAGAGTTTTACTGCCCTGAGGGGCAACCGTCGTGACTTCAAGCTGCGCTGTGTTCGTCCCGGAAATCGTAAATGTGGCAGATGCGTTCGGGCTATCGAAGTTGAAAGAATGACCGACGATTACTCCAGCCAGAACTATTTCGTTACCCGATGACGGTGGCGCGGCATTCGTCAATTCCATCACAATGGAATTCGTCGGGAAGAGGTTCTTGTCGTTTAGCAACTCAGTGATTGGTTGCGAACCAAGAGAGTTTGTCGCAGCCAGATTAAGCGTTTTGAGGTCTGCGGAAATATATCCGTCCGCCAACAGCTTGTTCCACAGGTCCTGGATTGGGGAGCCTGCTTCCATCTGGTTTGTTCTCTGGTTCTTGGTCGACATTATTCAGGCTCCTGTGCCGTCAGCATAGCTTGCTTTAGGTCGGATAGTGCGGTTTGGGATTTCAGAGCGGTCAGACGGGGCTCTGTTTTCCCGCCAGCTTTCCCAGCGCCATTCTTGACGTAGGATGCATACCAGCCGAGGGCTCCACTGGTCTGGGCGTCCGGATTTCCAAACATCAACAGATCTATTTGGCCGTTTGGCGGGAAGCTCAAAGCAAGTAGTTTGAGGGCGATGTCACCGAGCTTGAGAATGTAGGTAGGGGGTGCCACAAGGAACGTGATGTCTGCGAAAGCAAGCTTGAGGACACTTTCAATTGGTATGGCGCGTTCACCACCCTTTACGCCGGGTAGGTGCAGTCCAATGTAGATTTTCGGACCGGAGGTGGCCCCAGAGGGAGCCCACGCCAATATGAGGCTCGCTGTAAAATCTATTTTTGCAGCAAGAGCACCAGCTGAGCCAAGATCGAGTTCATAGTTCAGTCCGAACCAGGGAGCAGAGAGCTCGCTGCCTTCCAAGGGTGAATCCACAGGCATAAAGGCTAGACTGTTTGGCGTTACGTCACCCAAGCCTTGCGTCAACGACGTGAGTTTCATCGGGAAGTGGGACGCCAAGCTTTCGGGGCGCACCTGACTATTTGAAGTGTCCATCAGAATGCTTTGTGCGTCGAACGCGAAGTTTCGGTACTGTGGTGTCCCAGGGTCAAAGGACATGTCGATAGACAAGTTGGAGTAGGCTAGGCCACTCACGTTGTTATCGCCTGGAGACTGATCAGTCGTGCCATAGGAGAACAGGTCGAACTGCGCCTGATTGATGAAGCTAATGGCTCCAGTCAGGGTGAATGTTGAAACGACAGTTGTTAGGTTCTCGACGTCTTCTCCATCGGTAACTGTGACAAAACTCGCAGACCTGATCCCTACGGAATTAAGCACCTCACTTGTCATCCCATATGAGGTAGCGTTGACCGTTGAGAATACGTAGGTGCCGCTGTTACCAGACTTCTGGTAGATGCCGTACAGAACGAGATTGTTGCCCGTCGAAGATCCGTTTTGCGTGCAAGGTTCAGTAAATAGCTTGTTGATCAAGAGTTCGATCTTGCTAGAGAACGAGACAATTTCAGAATTTGCAATCCCGACCTTCAGAGAGTTTACTTTGAAATCGTAAGGATCGGAACCAGTCAGATCAGCTTCGTCTTCATAATCTATGAGGCCAAATACTGAACTTGGACTGCTCGTATACTTTGAACCAGCGCCCTGGGCGGGTGCAACTGGCGTGACCGAAATTCCAACGTGATGCGCTTGGAAGCGCGAGGCATCAATCCCTGCGGCAAGTCCTTCAAGCTGGGGAGGCAGGCCGGTGAGAGGGACTTGTGCATTTAGCGCCAGAACGCCATTCCACGTGTCACTCTCCATGACAGTGTTGACGAAATATGCAAGGTCATTGTCACCGGCTTCGTATCGTGCCAGTGACGTATCTAGAATTTGTTGAATGCGTTGGCGTGTACCCTTGGGCGACGTATTGAAATCTGTGGCGGAAGCCCATTGAGTAGTGTCATCGACAAGCTGCGACAGCTTCTTGTTGCAGAACTTGAAAACCAGGATGGTGTTGTGGGTCACCCAACGCCAAGGGGAAAGATCAAATTCCCAATCAGCAACAAACAGACTGAAGTCGCCCAGACCGTTTCTGATTGTGTCGAAGTACTCGGCCATTTGAGTTGGGTCTAACTGTGTCGCTAAGTCTGTCCGTAAATCAGTGAGGTTCGACCATTGTTTTGGAACCATCTCTACAAGTTTGGCATTCACATCGCTGTCGGTGATTGAGAGGGCCAACTGGCGTTGTCTGACAGGCGTTAGTGAGTACGGCACTGAGGAGCATGCGTTCATGATCTCCGCACCAGTAATCACCAGAAACAGCTGGTTGGTCTGCAGTGCTGATTGAAGCACACCAGTTACGTCGCTGAGGATCAAACGGTCGGACCTATTTTCAGGCGTGTTGGCCGTAGTGGACTGCCCCAAAGTCAAGTTTTGCCACGTAAACCCGAAAGTCCCCTGTCCAAGTTCAAGCAGCAAACCTTGCGGAGTAGTCGAGTATGGTGGGATAGGAAGGGCGCCGTCACCGGCTCCGAGCGAGCGAACTTTTGGGTTAGTCTCGACCAAAGCTTGCACAATGGACCTGCGCTTTGGAGACCAAACCTGCGTTTCTAGGTTATTGATATCGTCTGCATCGATGTTGGTGCCGGTAACGGACCTGTACGGGAGCATCGGAAAAGCAGAAAATCCTGTATTGGTTTGAGCCTGCTGATCGCGCAGTTGCCCGACTGAAACAGGCAGGTAGGTCAGAAAGGCCGCGTCAGTTGAACCGTCCTGAGACTGATGGAGGACAGAGCTGTCAGGCTGGGCAAAATACGCTGTGTCTGGAGCAGTGGCAAGCTGGACCCATGACGTTCTCCCTGCGTTGGTGAGATTGCCAAATACCCGTGGTTCATCGACCTCTTCGCCTGAAGAAAATGTCATGGCGAAAGCGTTCATGTGCGGCATGAACTCAAGAACTGGATTGACGGCATTTTGCAGGTATTCGACGGTAGACAGCCCGCCCATCAACGTGCTTTGCAAGGACGACACACTCGCGCTGACCTGGTTGCCATCAGGAATAAGTTGGAACTCAAACGATCCTGCTGGTGCCAGATAAAGCGACTGGTTCCTTGGTAAAACGACAGGGTTTCCGTTTGCGTCGACGGCGATCAACCGTTCGGTGAAGACCAGTCCAGCCTTTGCGGCCGGTTTTAAACTGATCTGCTGGCCAGATGCGGTCTGATAGTAACTGCTCAGCGAGTTCTCTGGCACAGACAGATAACTCCTGTCCGTATTCAAAGGTGCCAATGGGTCAATGGTGCCTGCTAACGCCAAGGTGGCGTCGGGCATACTGACGTCAAAGACTCGGTGCAAGGTGCTTTGGCAATACCCTCCATTCACCTCGGCAGTGAAGCTGCGTAAGCCGATATCGAAGAGATCAGAGGTCGTCGTATCCGCAATGGTGAAAGCCAGAGTGATGACATTAAGTGGCTTGGCATCGCCCAGAAAATTGATGCCAAGCTGCGTTAGAGGAAGGGTTGATGGTGCCGACTGACCGGTCGGAGTTACCGAGATGTTTCCGGGGGCAATTCCAAGCTGGGTAGCCGCCGCAGAAATTTTCGCCCCAAGTGGTATATCAATGGAAAAGTTACCGAAGGAAACCTCGGTCGTTCGTGTTGCGGTGACCTCACCTTCTTCAGATTTAGTCGCGTATAGAACCATGGCAGCAAGTGTCGTTGTTGCCGTAAACCACGCGATCAGTGCGTTTTCTCGTGCAGGGTTAGCGAAGAAAACCTGTGCTTGTTCTTCAAATTGCGGAAGGTCAGAGGCTGCTGTTGCTGGGAACTGAACGAACCATCCAGAATAGGATAGCAAAGCGTCCTGTAAGCTAACAGACGGGGGGAGGTCCTGAACTGATGGGGCGAACAGGTAACCACCGGAACAAAGCCCACCACCTTCTTCGGGCGATACATAGAGTTTGGAGCCAGTACTGCTGGGGATCAATCCACTCATTCGCCACCTCCCGGCTCTACGTAAAGATGCCCATTTTCGCCGAAAGAAACTTCACTGTCGTAGGCATAATCATTCGAGGAGTCGTAGACCGTTGCGTAGACATCGCCCTGTCGGAAGCTGACGCAATGAAGTTCAATGTTGCCATACTCATCAGCTTCCATCGTCAACGCAGACGGTAGAGAAACATCGGTTGCTGCAGCGAGCGGACGAAGTTCAACAAAAGCGCCAGGGATTCTGCTACCGTCGTCGTCCTTGTCCGCGGCGTATACGGTCAGCGTTACCTTTCCAGCAACGTCTGAGGAAGGCTGATCTGGTCTTGGTAATGTGATTGCTTGAATCCCGTAACTTGGCGGTTCCGCGCGCTCGAAGGTTACGAACACAGGAGTGTACGCGACTTCGACGTTGAATCCACCGTTCACAGAAAAAGGATTGTAGTTAATATTTGCTACCCAGACATTGGCATTGTCCGACATCGGATAAATTTCGCCTACGCGGAGTGATACTGGCTTGTCCCCTTTTAGGCCGTAAGCGATGACTACTGGCGGGAAACTATCGCTCAAATTTTGGGTTCCATCTCCGGTAGCGCCAGAAGTGCACTTTTTAGGTAGAACGAAATCTGCTGCTAGACTTGTTGAGGCTGTTGCAATTGATCCCATAATTGCTGCCATTGAATACCCGACGTAACGCGCGATTGAATGAGTCAATTGAACGATACTCCTGCTTGAATCCCCAGATGGTCCGAGACCCGGGATCGCCAATTGGTCAGGCTTGAGAAACTTGATGTTGACGAAGCGGTTACTGGGGTAACATTGGACAGCGCGAGAGTGTCAGTCGAATAAATGAAATGATCATAGGGGCTTGCAGGCTTTCCAGTATTCGACAAGCTTGTGGCTGTGCTGTAGGGCAACCCGTCAGCTGAATTAGTCGAAAGCCATGTAAACCCGGCCGTATAGTTCCCAGCCTTGTTCTTGACGGGTATATTCCAGTCACCTGCAATGATGACGGGCCAACCGGTCGGATTGCTCGTCCCGAGAATTGTCGTACTTTTGAGCGTATTGAAAAATGTCGCCGTGCCCGTAGCTTCGGTGTACCTTTGGGTCACGGACTTCCCAAAGATTGAATGAATGTTACCCACCCAAACATAGTTAGTGTCAGGGCCGTTGACTGCTTTTATTGCAACTGCAAACGGTGGTCGTTCAAACGTCGTCGCACCAGGCGGGGGCGGTACAAAAGGGTTAATCGCCGCAGACTTTGTATCGCCAGTGTAACTTAGGCTTGTGCCTTGGCTATTTGCTCCATTGCGCACATAGAAGCCGTAGAATTCCTTGTAAGATGTCGATCCTAGGGCGTTTATGTTTGCCTGAAATGTGAACCCCTTCGTTGCGGTCTCTGTTTGACAAGGATCTGAGGCAATCATGAGTTCCTGCACAACGATCAGGTCTGCAGTACCCATCATATCGCTGAGCGCTGTACACTTGTTCGTCGTGAACGGCGTGCCGGGTTTCCAGCCAAGGTGCAGGAAATTTTGGGATCGTATCGTGAAGCTCTGAGCTAATGCATTGGTACCAAAGAACGTTAACGCAAAGAGAGCCGCCACAAACATTGAGATTGATTTGGCATTCATTGTTGGGCCCCTGATCCAGGGTTGATAATTGCAAACTTAGCGGGAGCAACCTGAGTACGTGTCACTGTCGTGTCGAAGAGGTAGTCAAACTTGCTGTCATAGACTGTTACCCAGTTGGTACCGTCTAAGAAAAGGAAGCAGTCGAGTGCGACCTTGCCGCTATCATCTGCAACCACCGTAATGAGGTTTGACGAGGCGTTATCGCCCACGTCCAATACGCTCGAGTGAAATTGAAGAGTAGCGTCGGCAATTGCCGTTGTGCCATCGCTCTTGAATACCTCAATTTCGATATTCTCGAACAAAAGGCTTCCTGCCGGTTTGATGTAGGTTCCCGGAAGGCTGTAAGCGTTAATGCCAGCACCCTTCGTTTCAGCTGGAGCAAAGAAGTTCAAAATCGGCGTGTAGCCAACATCAATAAAGAACTTACCGTCAAAAATGGATGGATCTACCGCAGGCGTTACAATGTTCGCAGCCCAGGTTTTTGCTGTGGATGGGCTGGGGTAAACGCTAGTGACGTTCAAGAAAGCTATTTCAGGTGGTTCAACGAACGTTTTCACGTAATAAGCAGTGACTTGCGGCGGTAGGATGTCAGTGGGATTGTCTAGGCCCGCACCGCTTGCCTTATTCTGACACGCTCCTGGTATTGAGAAGTTAGGGGCGTCGTCAGCAAAAGCAGTAGAAGACGATAATGTGAACAAGCACGAGGTCAGGAACTTGAGCAATTGTGACTGCGGCGTTGACTTCATTTGAAGGTCACCTCCGCCGTAATTCCTAGGTGGTCGGATACATTTTGACGCCAAGCGATATCGGTTAAATATCCCGAGGATCGCTCGACTTGAACAGAGCTGAGCGTGAGATTGGTGCTGGAATATATGAAATGATCGTAGGCACTAACACGCTTAGCTGTGGCGCTCAGCGATGTCGGCGTAATCTCAGGCTCGCCGAGGGCCGGGTTTGTTGCGGCACCTAACCAGGCAAATCCGGTTGTGTAGCTGCCATTGGATCTTTTCACCGGGATATTCCAGTCCCCAGCGATAATGACAGGCCACCCTGCAGCAGCAGTCGGAGAACTACCTTTGATTTTCTCGGCTCTAAGCTGGTTATAGAACTTCTTGGCTTCTATAGCCTCGTCGTATCTCTGCTTTACGCGTTTCCCGAAAATCGAGTGGATGTTGCCGACCCAAACATAGCTCGTAGTCGCTGGTGCCGTTTTGTTATCGTTAACTTCCAGCGCAATTGCTCGTGGGATACGCTCGAACTTTCCGGTTGCGATAGCCAGATCGCCAGTGTAGCTGATCGTCGTATTGTAAGAGGTTGTTTTATTTGTGATGTAGAAGCCGTAATACTCTTTGTACGATGAATTCCCCAGCGGAGTGGCGTCAGCAATGAAACGGAAGTTGTTGGTCGTTGTTTGTGTTTGGCAGGGGTCAGTACTTTGCATTAATTCTTGAACGACAATGACGTCAGAAGACTGCATCATCTGTGAGAGTGCCGCGCACTTGTTGAGCTTTACAGTCGCAGTTCCCCATCCAAGATGCAGAAAGTTCTGAGATCTGACCTTAAGTTCCTGAGCATAAGCTGAGCCGTTGGCCGCGAAGCTGACAAGGAGAAATAAAGCGCAAGATATCCGTTTGAAGGGATGCTTCATTCCTCGTCCTCCTTGCGAGTAAAGGCTAGGCCTTGCGTCCCTTGCACATATTCAATGACAATAGCGCCATCATAGAGAAAATCGTGTTCTGCCGAGAGTACTGTTATCCGGTGGTTTTGTGGAATGCTGTAGTAAACACAAGACAGTTGAATGACTCCGTCGGCGTCTGCTTGTATCGTGTACGGACTGCTCCCTTCAAACATCGGAGTGAACTCAACGATGCCATAGGGTATTGGTTGATTATTATCGTCATAGACACGAACTTCAACATGTGAAAAAGGCCGGTTTTCCATAGTTTCCAGATCTGTTTGACCTTGTCGTTGGGCGTGAGCCTGCAAGGGCAGTACGATCTGTTCGTTGTGGTTCTCAAAGAGATGAACGGTTTCTAGGAACGGCGTGTAGCTTGTAGTGACAATATAATAGGGGTGGTTCGCGACGGCGCGAATATTCGCCGCCCAGTAGTTTGAGCTAGGGATTTGATACACATCGGACGGTTCGATGCCGACAACGCTGACGTTCCCGTCTTCGGTCGCACTCGCGAGTACTTGAACAATTGGCTGAACGCGATCCGAGGAGTTCTCACTGCCACTACCAGTTACAGCATTTTCATTGCACATACTTGGAATAGGGAAGTGGGGGGTGGCGAAACAAACACCGCCAAAAAATGACATAAGTGATGCAAAAAAAAGTGTTCTGCCAATCATTGGAGTGTGACCTCCGCACGAATACCTAAATGATCCGATACATCCCTTCTCCAGGCTTTTCTCGCGCTCTTTCCAACAGGAAATTCACCGAGATAGTCGAGGTCCAGAGTGGTGCCAAGCGCAGTCGTGGAGAAGAGAAAATGATCATAGGGACTGGAAGGGGCGCCTGTCTTGGTAAGGCTAGTGAGGTTCCGGAGGGGAACTGCGTCTGCGCTCGGATTTGTCCCTAGCCACTTAAATCCGCGATTATAAACGCGCTTTTTGTAATTGTTTGTGACAGGTATGTTCCAGTCGCCGCCAACGATAACGGGCCAGCCGTCATCGACGTCAGTTGGGCGTACGGAGCGAATTTTTTCCAGCCGCAAGCTACGAAAGTAACTCTCAAAAGCAATAGCTTCATCCTGCCTTTCCTTAACGCGGTCGCCAAATACCGAGTGTATGTTTGCGATCCATACATAGTAGTCGTCTTGCCCCTTTGGTCTTTTTACCTTAAGCAAGGTAGCGGTTGGTTGTCGGATGAACTTCTTGGATCTCGAGGTGAAATATCTATTGCCATCCTCGAGGCTGTATCCCTTGCCGCTTGTTAGCGCACCATTACGCCAATAGAATCCGTAGTATTCTTTATACGAATTTCCAAATGGACCATATGACTCGAATTTTAGATTCAGATCTTTGGTAATGCGCCTGCAGGGGTCCTTGCGCTGCATAAGTTCCTGAATGATTAATACATCCACGTCATCCATTATTTCTTCAATTGCATCGCATTTTTCGCTGGTGTTGGTTCCCCATCCAAGATGCAAAAAGTTCTGTGATTGGATTGTGAAATCATGTGCAAATACGCGCCCACTAACACTGCTTAGTAACAGGATCATAAGAATGTGTAGGCGCGAGCAATACATCACTGAGTACTCCCGGTTGGGAGGCTATCTTTTGGGCCGACGTAAATGCGGTCGCCGCGAGCAACGGGAACATCGAATACGTCGCCATCCAATCCATCAAGGATAGGGTCGCCTGTTTGAGCAGGTTTAAAGTCGAACACGCCGAGATAAGTGGCGGAATCCAAGTTTACCGAAGGCACTTGCACGGTTGATATCCACCGCTGCAATTGGCAACTGAGAGATGCACCGGCGAACACCCCACCCGAACTTCCTGTAACGGTCATCTGCTGCGGTGGAACCAAAGCATTCCGGAATATCAGATCGCGTATTGTCGTACCGACAGCGACGTGTTCGCGAGCGCCGTTTACAACGCATTCAATGTCAACGCTACCAATGACGCGGCCGGTAAAACTGATGCTAACGATTGGGTTGTTCCCGGCCTGAGCCACAGTGCATTGATTGCTGTTCGACAGAAAGGCTGTGGTCGCAGCATCTAGATCTGCGTAGGTGTCAGCGCCAAGAAGAACGCTGGTCTGAGCTGCGTTGCCGCCGCTATTGCTCACCTGAGTAGGTCCAGGAAGTGTTGGCGGCGTAACCAATCTCCAGTGTTTCCGAGCAAATGACTGAATCTCAAGATCAAGAAGGCTCGCAGCAATATCTGGGCATGGAGAAGCCGCAGGCGATAACTGAATCCCCGGGGCGAAGTTCCCAATCATCGTGTCAAACGCAATATTCAAGTCGGCTTTGCGCGCGATAGGGATGCGGACGCTTCCCGTGCCCGCGAACGCATTGGCTTCATAACCCGGTACGCCGGGTGGTGCGACATATTGATAGGGTGCGTACTCAAGTCGCAACGCGGTTCCTGGAAGAAGATCGATTGATTGGTTGGACGGATCAAAACCATAATAGTACCGAGGAATTTCGGGCGTCGTCAGCGCCAGATTGGTCGCGAGATAATTCATCAAGGCATCCGTGGTTCCGAGACGTAAGCCAGGCTCCGTGTCGGCAGCTTCGAGTGCTTCAACTTGAGTTCGGAAGGTACGGAAAGCAGCAAGCATAGCGGTTCGTTGTTCGACTACTTGGCTGAAAATGTAGTTTTTACTAACGGTGATTTGCACATATTCAAAGATCTGCGAGCCACCCGAATTGCTCTTCTTGAATTGCAGAGCAAATACTGGCTGATTTGTATCGGTTGGGATATTTGGCGGAGTTTCTGCGTTAGCTGTGGCAGAGGTCGCGAAGTAATTGAAACAGAACGCCGGATCCAAGGTTGGATCAAGGTTTCCGAATTGCGGCGGGATGACAAACGGGCCAATCGCATCGGCGTCTGTATCATTTCCCTGCAGGCGATTGCTGAATGTGAACTTACTGCTACCGGTCGCCATAACCAGTGTCCCCCTATGCCCAGACGCTACGAATTTTGATCTCGAATTGTCACCGTCAGTGACGGATTGTTCGATTGCGGATTAGCGAGGGTGTACTCGACATCAACTTGTGAGCTATTCGATAAGGCATTGGCTGATGGTCCACTGCCGAAATTCCAATTCCAGTACACGACCAGATTAGCACCACTCGCCATTTCAAACTGGAGGTTGGCGCCGAGATTCCCTTGAGGAGCCAGTGCTTTATTGGCAGCCGAGAAAGTATCCCCAGGAGAGATTGGACTCCCGATCTTCGGGCGAGGATCCATCCATTCCCCATCGTTTAGCGTCGCCTGCGTGAGCGTGAGGGTCATCGCAGATGCGTCGATAATCAGCACGGTTATTTGGTGATAGTTACTTTCTTCGTTCATGACATCCTGCCGATCTGGTGAAGCAAAACCGGGATGCCTACGCACCCCGGTCAGATGTCATTTTAAGCAGTTGCTGCAGCGTTTTTGCGGATCAGCTGAGCAGTGTTGGCGTTGCTGACCGTTACCTGAAAAGTCGGCGTGGTCGATTGCTGGTTAATCCATTGACTGCTGACGGAAAGACCGTTGAGGGAGTTCCCTTTGACCGTTCCGCTGGAGCCACTTCCAAACGGCCAGTCCCATTCAATTTCGATAAGCCCACCCGAAGCAGGCGTAAGGGCGATCTTGCCACCGAGTTTCGAGTATGCGTCGGGAACACCGTTTACATACTCGACTTGGTTGCCTGGATTGATCACTGATCCTGCTTGCGGCTGTTGCTTCCACTGGCCACCGGTGAGCGTCGCGTAGTTGACGATCAGGTCACCAGCGCTAGAGTCAGAGATATCAATTGTAACGGACCGAGCAAAATCGGACATGAGAAACCCCTTTTCAGAATTCGAAGATACGAAATGTGACGACTATGAAATCGTAGGTTTGCAAACTCAAGATTGCAAACCATATTCCTGAGCCTAGCCAACGGGGTAGTATATTGCATTAATGTAATTCACAAGGAATGCAGCTAACTATAAGCTAAAATTTTACTTTTCCAAGATTTTGACCCTATGTAAAGGGGTAGGTGCTCATCCTTGTGGTATACTAAAAGTTGTTTATTTCGCGAATCGATGATTGCCCTCTGGGTGTGAAATCAATAGTATTGTTACCTATGGTTGATTTAGGGGCGTATCCTGCGAAAAAACCACTAGTGGTGAAATGTTCGAGGTGTCGAGATAGTCAACACTAAGTAGTGCCGATGGCAGGGTATTTATATCGTAAAACAAATTGTTATTTATCATCAGCTCTGGGCATTTTGGAGGTAACTTTCATTTGAAAGTTGTGAGTGGTAGGTCTTCAAAATGCCGGCAAATGTCTGTGGTCGATTAATCGCTTAAATGAGGTGGCCTAACGCTGTTGTAGTGAAGGATGCCTGAAGCTCGCGTTCGAAAATGTTGATCATGATTGTGTTGCGGAAACGATGCAGTAGTTCGGAACCGTCAAATCGAAATCTTGGTCGCCGCAGTCGAATAGCAGGAAAGACAAAAGATCACTGTAGGAATTGTTATGAACAAATTGTCGCACAAGAAGTGCCCATCTCTGCTTTCCCTCGCACACAGCCCTATTGCCTCCGGATGGTTTCTGCTTTTGATCGGCTTTGCATTTTTTGCCGCATTGTGTCCGTTCCCGAATTCGGCACGTGCCATGTCACTGGCCGATGCACTGGCCAACACAAGCTGCGTCAAGCAATCCGTCCTGAATATCGTCAGCAGTACGTCGTGCACAGCGGTCACGATCAGTGCTTCCGATACCGTCAGTGCCGGTACGGCCTCTAACCCGATGATCCCCGTCGTCATTGGGGCGGGCGGAACATTGACGTTTAAGGATCAGGACATGACGCTGTATGCCAGTTCATTCCTCGTCAAGGACGGCGGAAAAATGACTGCGGGATCAGCAATAAGCCCGATCGTCAGCAACATAACCATCGTTATGGCTGGCAACACATCCGCATCACCGGCCCCCGAGGCTACTGGCGGCACACCGATCGTTAAGAAGACTAACCAGACACCAAATTCCCGCGACATTACGGTAATGGGAAGTGGTGAACTGTCGCTATTCGGCGCACAAGGAATATCCGCCGTGCCGAATGGCACAGCCAACGATCCCAAACAGAACCCTGATTTCATCAATACGGTGGAGGGGACGGATAGCTGGACCTATCTGGCCAAACCCGCCGGCCCGGCATCCTATGATGATACGGAAAATGTCAGCTCACCTGTCCCCGCAACGGCACCTGACACGACACTGACCCTTGCACGTAAGGTTGACTGGAAAGAAGGCGACTGGATTTCGGTCGCCACCACCAGCTTCGCCTCCCACCAGACGGAGATCCTCAAGATCTGCGGTGTCTCACAGATTCCCGACCCAAATCCACAATCAGGCCGCGTTCTGGCGGCAGAGCGTTCGGGAAATGGCGTATTGATCACAACTTTGACCGCACCGCCAAGCGGCACTATGATCACAATATCGGGCATCGAAGGCATCAACGGAGCCAACGGTGGTTTCGTCGTAACCACGGCCGATGCCAACAGCTTTTCCTATACAGTGCCGATAGCGTCAGGGGCGTATGAGGGGGGAGGGCAGTGGTCAGTCGCGACACCACTAAACGTCACGCAGCTTACGCTTTGCCAAAAGCTGAAGCATTACCACTATGGAGGTGCGGCACCGACCCCGGGATTCTTCGCCGCAGAAACGATCCAATCCGTCGTACCCGGCGGCGCCGCCGTCGACGTCTCCTTTCAGGCCAAAAGCTTCTATGACGGTCCCGAACGCAATTACGGCATCGACGAACGTGCCGAAGTCGCTCTGTTGTCGCGGAACATCAAGCTGACCTCGCTGGCCGGGCAGACCGGCGATGCAAATCCGTTCACTGGTGGCCATATTGCAATCATGCACGGGCAGGGTGGGACACCTACCGTCAACCTAGTCGGGATAGAGATCGAGAAATTCGGCCAGCCACTTGTGGGGCGCTATCCGTTCCACCTGCATCACATAATGGATGCCAGAAATGTTCTGATTCAGGATGTTAGTGTGCATCACGGCTATAACAAATGTTTCGTCGTTCACGGGTCGTCCAATGCTGCATTTTATAACAATGTCTGCGTGCGCACCGTCGGGCAAGGTGTCTATCTTGAGGACGGATCGAACATCACCGGCAACAGCTTCATCCGAAACCTGATCTCCGGGACGATGGCCGCAGACACTACCTATTCCTATCCCCGGCAGGGGAACAGCCAGTATTGGGATGGCGACAACCTTCAGATATCGAATGATCAGACGATCAACGGAACAGTAAACGGTGCGACCTATACCGGTGCCGAACCCATCGTTATCACATCAACGCAAGCCCCAGCGACCGGCAGTATAGTTACCATCACTGATGTCACTGGTAATACTAACGCCAACGGAATCTGGACAGTCACCAAGATCAGCGATGCCGAATTTTCTTTGGACGGATCGACCGGCAACGGGACCTATCAAAATGGCGGGAGATTTTCCTATACATCGAACTGGTACAGTATTTACAAAATCCCCGACACTTCCTATTCGGGACAGAACGCCGTAGGTTCTGCGCCCGGACCGGATACATTCCACCCCGGCGGGTTCTGGATCACTAACTTAGATAATGTTTTCGTCAACAATTCAGTAGCAGGCTGCCAGGCTCAGGGGCGTGGTTACTGGCTTCTGGGGCAGGACCCGGCACAAAATAGCGCCTATCCCGAATTCACTGGCAATCGGGCACACGGTTGCCTGAACGGCATAGATACGGCCCCAGATGACATCAACAATGCCATGAACCCCGCGCCGCTGTTGCCCGCTGACTTCCACCCGATCACCGGTGCTTCAAACCCGCCCGTAATTGTCGAGAGTCCTACCCGTCTTCCTGAAAAGCTTAAGCTAGGAAGCTTTACCGTCGACATCGCCGGGGCTGGTTCCGGTATTGACGGGAATCGCAATGTAAAATCCTTCAATGAGACATCTTTCGTTCTTTCCGATGTCGCCCCGCCAGTCTCATACACATCTGGCGCTACCTGGACTCTGAGCAAACTTCCTATTGGAACTATCACGAAAGCATCCTCATCAGCGCCGGTTGTGATTACCGTTCCTTCGGAAATTGTCGTTCCTTCAAACAGCGACAAAATTATAGTCTCAGATACAAGTACGGACGCAGACGGCACATGGAAAGCGGAGAGTGTCACGAAGACCAGTTTCGCGTTACATGGTTCTGAAAACATCCATTTCGGGAAGAAACCACCCCAAAAAAACGGCAGTTGGCAGATCCAGGGTGACATTAGCTCCTTCGCTGGTTCATCAATCGTAATTACAGCCAACGTGGTGCCCAAATCCAGTAGCCAAGTAACCATTTCAGGTGTCAAAGGCAACACAGGCGCCAACGGTACTTGGACCGTTACCAAAAATAGTGCCACCACCTTCTCCTTGAATGGATCTGTGGGCAATGGAACCTACACGTCCGGGGGTACATGGAGCACACCTCCGCAGCCACCGGTGCTCCTCTTGAACGGCAACACATCCACGCGATCGCGCTATCGCGGTTTCTGGGGTCGTTCAATCTTCTTTGCACTACATGACAACCGGTTTGGCACCAACCCTTATGGTGTGTCGTTGGCTGGCGGCGGTGGGCCAGAGGGTAACTTGCCTGGATACTGGGATCTAGCACATGATAACGTCTTTGCCGGCATGACCCGCAATAATGTTGATCGTTATCCTCCTTGCAAACAAATCGACAATTGGCAACAGGAGTGCACTGATGTCGCGCTGAAAGATTCAGTTGAAAACTGGGGAAACTATCCTGACCCACAAATGAATATCCAAGGCTATAGTTACTATGATGGTCCGGCGCGGATCGAACATAATCGCTTCGTTAATTTCCGTTTCGATCCGACAGGTTTACACTCTAACGACCCGAGCGCCCGTCTTCTTACAAGGACGGATATCAAAAACATCGCCCAACATGGGTCTCACGGGCAACTGGAAGGCATCGTATATCCATTGTCCTTCAAAAACCCGCCTGGCCCGGTCGCTCCGGCTGACGCGGCACCGTCATTCAACTACAAGGGCTACCCTGGAGACCCTGCAACAGGCTGGATACAATCCAACGCACAATCTGTTCCGCCAACCCAATATATCCGCGACAGTATTTGGGATAATGTGGATTTTCGTCATCAGGTCTATGACGAGTCAGTCAACATGGGACCATTCAATGATGGTGATAAAACCACCGTCATTCTAGACAAAGACGGCCAACTTTCTGGCTTGTCAGTCGCTTGCACAGATAGCGCCAAGCCGTGTGATCTGAGCGGAGTGGTTCCTGTATCCCTTAACAATCTTCCCTATTACGCAACGGAGTTCACAATTGATGAGCCCCACTCACGTGGACCGAATAACTTTTTGGCAACATCACTTATGAGCCCGCACCGTTATGGCACGCTCAACATTGAGTCTGTAGAAAGTCCATCGAATTTTCAGGTTCAAATTGTCCGCGATATGCCGGTCTATGGTGCCGACCGTTATCCTGATCTGTATTTGAACGGCCGGGGACAAAAACCCATCTATGAACCATTTGTCATGGATCGCATGGGCTATACCGTCTATGGGAAGTCCGGCACGGAGAACGACTTGGCTAGCCAAACTCCCAAGCCATTCCATTCAAGACTGCTCTTTAGCTATACCGATCCTGGCGTTAAAGCCGATGATCAGTATTTCGTTAACCGGATTGCCCTCTATCAGCCAGTGCAAGATCCAACTGCGATCAAACTATATCGCATTCGTCGGCAATGGGGCGATTCATATGCTGGGGCAACTTGGCCACCATTCCCGTATGTACCGCCAAAACCATCTCCCTCCTGCGACGGAGTATTCTTTTCTCTGCCTAGTGAAGACCGCGGCACAGCCTGGAACGATTGTGTTGCCCGTGGCACGAATCAGGGAAGCTACTCGGGTGGCGTTGCTTTGACGCAAGCGGACAGTTGGATCAACTTTGAGCAAGATTATCTTAATCTGATCAACGGGACGATATCCGCTCCCGATTTCATTGATCGTCAGAAATTCTGGTACGATGCTAACAGCAGCATGCTTTATTTCTACATGATTGAGGATAAACCGGTTATGGAATCCGGAGCGCCGCTCGGTACCTGCGATCCAGCGAACTATTCCAAGAACAATAATTATCTCCGCCAAATCCAGCAGATAAAAGCGTTTAGCAATCAGGACAATGTGCAGAGAGCTCTCGACGCGGCTTGCCTCGTGGCAAATAGTGTACCGCAGCCAAGCGACCTGTTTTCCTGCAATGAAACTGGCTGTGCCGCATATATCCTGAATCTAGGGAATAAAGCCAGCTACCCTAATACCAATATCACCAATGTATCGAAGACCGCTCCAGTGATCATTACTACGAAAGATGCGCCTCCAACTGGTAGCCAGGTGATCATAGCTGGCGTTAAGGGTAACACAAGCGCCAACGGTACTTGGGTTGTTACCAACATCAGCGACACTGAATTCTCCCTGAATGGATCATCTGGCAATAAGGATTATGTGTCCGGAGGTTCGTGGACGTCGATGGCCCCAAGGACATCGCATCCGATCAGCCAAGCAACATATTCCGAATGGAATCAGTACAGCTTTGTTTATGGCACACCGGAGCAACAACCAAACGGTCTACCATTCCCCGTAGGAGCCCCGGTGCGTGGAACAAAGCTAGTTGGAAAGAAAACGCCGCTAAATGGCACTCCGCCGCCGAATGGAAACCGGGTTTCCTACAAGTTCCAACCACTTGCGGGAAAGGCGTTCCAGGTCACGGAAGATTTCCCCTATCGCTGCCTTAGTGCGCCACCGGCGGCCCCGGTTAATCCACGCGGAACCTACGACAAAGGTGCTGTAACCTATCCGTTGCACCAGACCGTCTGCGATGAATGATCAGGATTTAATGGTCTGAGGCCGTTCGTCAGTTTCAACGGGAAGGGGCCATCCACTTACGGTATTAAGTTGCCGGCCCCGCTATGTGCTGGTGGGAAAATGAAACACTCTTTTCAACACTGACGAACAGGTTTTAGTATTAATATGTGGCTATGTTGATTTTGAGAGTCAGAATTGAAGCGCTGTACACAATATATAGTACCTTGCGAGACGTCGGGTGATGAGGTGGCAGTTGGCTGTGTCCAACTGCTGTTCGGCTAACCTTAAAAATCATACTGCCCTGTCGACGGTGGCGGAAGGCCGTTGGGCAGCATGACCCACTGACAGCCGGCCTAAGCCATACTAAGAATTAGAGTCCACAACACCGCGAAGATCGGTCATTCGAGGCCCATCAATCAGATTGTTAACCGGCATAATTTTGCCGGTTAACAATCTGTCCCATAGCAATTCAGAAAACTAATGTTTTGCTGTTGCGATTAGTGCCGCAAAATCAAAGACGGCTTTGCACTCGCGATGCCAGGCTTGGTTTTCGTCGTCCCTGATGGTTTCTATCGTCAGTTTCTCGATGATGTGTCGCAACGGAACAACAGCTTCCGGATCTCTTGACCATACGCGTAATCTCGCCAACAATTTGTTGTGTCTTTGGATAATGCGATCCAGACTTCTAGGGATCGTTGTTTCGGCTAGTTCACGCTGGTGATGAGAAATATCAAGCTTGGTTCTATGGATCTGTTCTGACTTATCGTCAAAGAATGCACGAATTTCTTTGGAACGCGCATCTGGTCCAAGAGCATCAATGACCTTATTGATGCTGGCGCGCAGAGCTTCCAGTTCAGTCTCTAGTCGGTCAATTTCCAGTTCGTGATGCTTGCGGCTTTTCGCCATATCTCCGCTGTCAAAATGCTGGCAGATGGTGTCTTGGTTAAGCGTGCTGATGGCCTCAAGGACCATTGGCATGATCTGATCATAATTCAGGCTGCGGTTCGGGCAGCCTTTGACTGGACATGAATAGTGCTTGGCATAGGTTGCTACGATCTTGTGATCATGCACGCCGCAATAGAGTTTGCCGCCAAACACGGCGTTAGCTCTTTTGGGCGTGATCGCCTGATTGCGTCGCCATTCCTTTGATCGCCGGATCGAGATTTCACGCTTTTCGGCTTCAGTTATGATCTTGGGGCCGAGTTTCCTTTGCATATGCATACTGGAACGCTCATCCAGTGCCTTTTGAACCTTCAGAAAGGTCTCCTCTTTGAGGATGGAGAGTTCGGGAATTGGGACGGTTATCCATTCCTTTTCAGGTCGAACGATAGACAACCGTTTTCCGTTTTCAGGATGCTTTCGATACTGCAGCTTGTTGAAGGTGACAAAACCGTTATAGAGGGTTTGGCGCAACATCCCGGTTTGCCGAACGAAAGATCCGACAAGGCTTGATGGTGCCCATTTCCCGCCTTTGGGAGAATCTATGCCTTGGCGGTTGAGGTCGTCGCAAATGTGTTTGAGCTTCCGACCTTCGGCATAATATTCAAAGATATCTCGGATGATTGCGGCTTGCTCTTCATTGACTTTGCGCTTGCCGCGAATAGGTTCACCAAACTCGTCAAGCGCGTGAATGAGGTCGTATCCATAAAGCTGCCCGCCGGGTACGCCGCCGCGTAATACTGCAGCAACGACGCCCCGGTGAGTCTTGTCGGAAAGGTCTTTGAGGTAGAGCGCATTCATGGTGCTTTTCAAACCAATATGCAGCTCGTTGATCAATCCATCGCTGACGGTTTCAACCGGCACGCCGAGGAACACCATCTTTTTGAAGAAGTTGGCGGTGTCTGCTTGATCCCGGCTGATCCGGCTTAGGTCTTCGGCAATCACACCTTCGAATTTACCATCCAGAGCCGCAACCAAAAGAGCGCCAATACCAGGGCGGTTTGCAAGATGAGAGCCCGATATGCCTTCATCAAAAAACACATCAGCGACGTGATAGCCCTTTGCGCTGCAATATTCGCGACAGCGCCGGATCTGGTCTTGTGTGCTGGTTTCCTGTTTGTCGGTCGAGTGGCGGGCGTAGATTGCTACATGCACTGATTGTGTCCTCGAAGGTTGAATCAAATTGATTACCTTTCGGGGTTGCTCATGCGCAAGGGTAAAACGCTGTCTTCTCGTAAGAATAGTTAATTAAGAAAACTCTGCAAATACAAGGCACTGCATGTGATTGCATGTGAGTGCATAAGATTGCACGAAAATGCAAAAGAGTGCATGATAGCGCACGAGATGGCACAACTTTCACCTGTCGTGCTGGGGGCAGGATAGGTTTGGTGGGCCCACCAAACGGCCCAAACGGGCTTCCTGCTTATTCGCATGGCGGTGCCATGCTCAACAAAACAGGTTTTAATATATTTGGTTAGTCTGGGGGCAGTTACTTGTTTGCGGGTCTGATGATAAATCCAGCTCGGGAGCTCTGGGGGCTTTTCGGACGTGGTATCCGTGAATGGGGGAGAGATGACAGGAACTTTGAATAGCCTCTGGAATTGTAGACATCCGGTTTGATCAGATTTGTTGTCTTTCGAATTCGACGGGTGACAACATCCCGTCGGTAAGGTGCCGGCGCCCATGCATGAGAAAATCCTGATGATCGACGCAGTTTCCTTTTTGTTTCATAATGGTAATTGATGCATCTTTCCCTTTCACAGCAACCGTGGAACCAACTGAGCAATGTCTTCCGTTATAAAGTCAGACGTTAGCGCCTCACGCAAAGCGATGCATGGTGGGCGGCGTAAAACCACGATCGCAGGACCACATCCGATCGATCTTCATGTCGGTAAAAGATTGCGTGAATTGCGTATGCTTAAGGGATTACGGCAGTCACAAATTGCTAAACTGCTTGGAATTACTTTTCAGCAGGTTCAGAAGTATGAGAGAGGCGCCAATCGAGTAAGTGCCTCGAGGTTATACGATGTTGCCGAAGCACTTGGGGTTCCGGTCAGCTCTTTCTATGATGACATTCCGCCCGATCTCATCGGAACGTCGATTGCTCAACGCAGTGCGACAATTACTCAATCCGCCGTATCGCGAGAAGACCCCATGCAGCGACGGGAGACGCTGGAGCTTGTTCGTTGTTATTATGGCATTGAAGATGAAGGGCTGCGTGATCGGTTTTTCGAATTGTTAAAATCGGTGTCGAAATATGAAGATCGTTAGATCGACAGGGTGCCCGAAACATCTTAATGCGTTAATTTCCCCACTAGGGCTTTAGGTGCAACTTCAACCCTTATCCAATGACGCAAGCCGAGATAGTGTGATACTCTACATCTCTTGGTTGCGTTTTTTTGGGGGGATATGAAGATGAAATGCTTAGCTGGAGCGTGCCTTCTCTCTTTATTTCTATTGCTCAATGCCTCAATTAGCCATGCTGAAACATTGAGCGTGGCATCTTTTAATATTCAGTTTCTTGGTTCATTCAAAAAGCGGGACGATGTCGCGCTGGCCAAAATCGTCGCTCCCTTTGACATAGTGGTGGTTCAGGAGCTTGTCGCTCCCCCAGTCGCTGGCATATATCCGGACAGCTCTGCCTACAAAGAGGACATCGAAGCCAAAGAGTTCACTGATGCCATGGCTGCAGAGGGTTTTTCGTTTGTGTTGTCTCCAGAAGACACCGGAACAGGTGACCGGATTCATACAGGTGGAACAGGGACTGAGTGGTACATCACTTTTTACAAGCCTGAGCGAGTGCTTCCAGACGCAGAACTGCCAAGCGGTTTTCTTGCAGAAGATCGCAGCAATCATCCAGATTATGAGCGCGTCCCTTATGCAACCGGCTTTAAAACACCGAACGGTACTGATTTTGTATTGATCTCGGTACATTTGATGCCTGGTGCTAGTGAGGGCGACCGACGCAAGCATGAGCTCGACAGCATTGCGGCTTGGATCAATGTGCAAAAGAGTGCCGAACAGGACTTCATCATACTTGGGGACATGAATATCGAGGACTGCGAAGAACTTGCTTCAGCGGTTCCCAAGGGGTTTGTTTCGCTAAACAATAGCTGTTCGTCGACAAATACAAATATCAACGGCCCGAAACCCTATGATCATGTTCTTTACCGCCCAGCACGTTCACCAGAGGTTCTCCCGAGTTTTGCCGTCCTCGATCTGATTGATGCTACCCGACCATACTGGGATCTTGCGCTGGGCGTTTTTCCGGGAGATCCCTATGATCACAATATCTTCCGGCAATATTATTCGGATCACCATCCCGTACTGTTCGAAATTTCGCTTGATCTGGGTGATGATGACTAATTCCGGAAACCCGATCTATCGGATTAACCGCGAGAAATCGGGAAGCCCTGAAAGTGACGTAACTTTGCCTGCTATCGCAATTGCAACAGTCCCCATATCCTTGATGCGATTAACAAGCTCGGCATTATCGAGATTCTGTTGTGTGGCTTCCTGAATAAGCTCAATGAGCTCCTCATAGGTCTCTTCATCGGTCACATCTGGAGTAATGTTCTTGATCTCCTCAGGGTCTAGAGAGCGTAGTTCCGAGTAAATTGCTGAAAACTGACCATCCAGTGCATCACGAGCACGTTTACGCGCAGCCTTTAGACGAGCACGCATAGCTTCAATATCATATGACATTTGTCTTTCCCTTCAGGCTAATTCAACTCTTCTTCAATACGCGCAATTAACTTATCCATTTCGGCGACTTTTTTGTCCCAGCTCCCCTCAAAATCGCGACCTTTGTCAGTTAGTTGGCTGATCTTGCGAGAAATCTCAGCAGTTTCACTCGCTATCTTGTGACGAGCATCATCCAAACCGGCTTCTTTTAACAGATCATCCTGCATGTCATGGACCTTCATGACAGACGCAAGATGCGCACCAATCACTGATTGTGCGGTTCGGACCTGATTGAAACTTCTATCAACCTCTCCGCGCACCTCATTATGTTGCAGTCGAATTTTCGCGAGTAGTTCGCTTCGTTTGTTGTCAACATCCTCCACTGCAGCACTTACGAAGTCTTCAAGAAGAATAAGAACTGCGTCTGGCTGTTCTGCTAACGCTAGATTGATTTCATCGATTAACCCGAACTCTTCGACCAGCTTCTTGACATAGGCAGGGCGATATTGAGTGTCGATAAACTGATTAACGTCCCGTTCCATACGATCAAATAGAGTGTCAACCAGTGCAAGATTGGCTTCCTGCAAAGTACTCAGGTCACGTCCAACGGTATCGCTGAGCTCTACAGTTTCCTTTGGAATTTCGGCACAACCATTAAGAAAAACCACGATTATTAAAAATTTAAGGTGCTTCTTCATTCGTCAGTTTTCCCCAGTTTTCGCAGTTTCCCAACTGGTTTAGTGCCAAGAAAGGCTGCGATATCGAACCATAAGCGAGTGTTAAATCAGATATTCTCGCCTAAATCTGGAAGCTCTAATGTAGTGTATCCAAAAAATTGAATGACTTTATGTGCAATTTACCTCATTAAGGGTATAAGTGAAACCTCATATATAGATCGGCCGAACTTTCTTGATTGATTTTGGCTGTTCGGAACTGGAAAGTTTGCAAAGATGAACCAGAACGGGATCGTGCCTTACCCAAACTTGCTCGAGCCACCAGTCTACCGAGCAGCCTATTCAGACAGAACTGCTTGGTTAATGGCTATATTGTCGAAACTGGCCTATGTACGGTTCGAAGATGCAGCACCAATTGATGTCGCCTTGGATGCTGCTCTATCGCTTATCACTGGTGAAAAAGATGGTAAGAAGCAGGACAAGGCCAAAAAGCTCTCGGTAAAGTTCCGCGCCGACTTGCTAAAGGAGATACTCTCCTCGGTTGCTAACTCAGACCAACGTGCCTCCGAGCTCGAAACTCTCAAGAAGCAAATTACTGAACTTCAATTCGAGCTCATCAAAACTTTCTCAGTGAGAATCCCATTTGTGGCAGATACTCAGGCTTTCATTGTAAAATTGAAAGCACAAGGTCGCGCACCGTTTCTGGCACTTGTTTTTCGAGGCACAGAACCCCGAAAACCGGAAGATCTCAAATCTGATTTGCATGCCACACCACTGATCTTAGGGCGTCTAGGTGGTCCGGGAGGAAGTATGTTCGTGGAAGAAAACTCAGAGATGACGAGAGAACAAAAATCTTGGCCTGAGGTAAAAGTTCATAATGGTTTCTGGGAAGCTTTTCGGCATGTAAAAGAAGATATTGTTTCGTGCCTTGAGGCGGAAGAGAACAAATCACTGCCTGTCTATATCACTGGCCATAGCTTAGGTGGTGCCCTCGCTATCGTTGCAACATATTGTCTAACAAGCGACAGAATTGCAGCCTGCTATACATTCGGGAGTCCACGCGTCGGCAACCTACAATTTGGACAGAGTATACGTCCCCCCGTTTATAGAGTTGTCAATGCGTCCGACATTGTTACCCGTGTTCCACCTGCTATCCTAGTAGATGTCACGACAGTTGTGCTTCGCGCTTTACCAATCATCCCGTACACAGCAAAATTTGCAGACTTTCTGGAACGCTTCAGGGGCTACCGTCACTACGGAGACATGCGCTATATGGATAGCGCACCTCAAAGTATTGCAGCCGACACGGGTAATGTAGTTTATCCTACTCTAATTGTTAGCTCTAATCCTCCGCAGATCCTGCGTTGGTTTTGGTGGGGGAAGCGCGCAATTGCTACGATGGGCCGTGCGGCTGTCGAAGACCATTCAATTGATCATTATGTTAACAAGCTCGCCTATTGGGCATATGTTCGCTCACTCCCAAGGACAGCTAGTTCGGAATTGGCTCGTGACGACCTTGATAAATCGGCCTGATTATTGAGACATGGGCTAAGGACCGAGCCGTTTAGCATGTGAGGGAAAGTTCGTGAAAAAGGCAAAGATTAGACGCCCGCGGCCTCCAAAGCCCGTGGATCGTGTCCAGAATATAAAACCCGTCAGGCCGTTGGGGAAAAGTCGTTGGGTTAAAGCGCATTGGCGCTACGATTATAGCCGCCGCCAATGGGTATGGGTGCTCGGGCATTGGGCAAAATAAATTGATAGTACCGCCGCTATAACATCTACACAGGACTTCGCAGTTTGGGTGGCTAAGTTGACGGGCGGGAGGCGGTTGAATGCGCTTGTTTTTCATAAGATTGCGAAGTGGCGCTCAATGTTCGGCGAGTTTGCTGTATACTCGAGTACGAGGTCGGCTTTTGGTTGGTCCAGATATTAAGATGTTCATCATTTCGCGGTGGGCCATGACTAGCGCCATAGCCAGAGGGTCTTGATAGGCTTCCATCAGTAGAAACATCTTCCAGTTTCGCAAGGCCCTCGTCGTAAGGCTAGGCTGCCTCGAATTGACTTTGCGGGTGTTGAGATAACGACGCCAAAGAGCCGCTGTATTGCGATGTGGAACGAGGGGGCGAGGCTTGTAACGACGTTTCGCTTTAGCCTGATGTAATGCTTTTCTTGGCTGTTTGTCTGGTCGTGCTTCAAACACTCCAAACCGTTCTTCTAGCTTATTCCTGCCACAAGATCGATCCAATTGACTGGCCTTCATGGCCTGCCCATCCGGGCTCATCAGGACCATGCCATTGCCGCGCAGTTTCAGGTTGATGTCAAATCCTGCCAGAACCTCGTGCGTTTCCTGCCAGTTCTTCGCCTTCCCCAAGCTTTGTAGTATTTCCTCACGATGCTTGAGCACATGCCGCTGAAACGATTCCTGCCATGTATGGGCTTCATAATCCCGTGCTGCAGGTGACAGCTTGTTTGGGTCACGCGCTTTGCCATCGGTCATACCGGGATCTATGGCGAGGCCGTACTTCTTCTCCATCTCGCGCGAGACCTTGGCGAGGATCTTAAAATCCCGATGAGGTGTGACGACCTTGAACGTTTCCGGATGCAGCTTGTTAAAAGCAATATGCATGTGGAAATTATCAGTATTGATATGCGTTCCGGCCACGCGTTGATGATTTTCATAGCCAAGTGCCTTGGCATATTCGGCCTCGATGGCCATCAGATTCTCTTTGCTCAGTTTGTCCTGTTCGCCAGGGCGGAAAGAAACGACAAGATGATAGGTTTTATCGGCAATTTCGGGCTTTTGCCGACGAACCGCTTCGATCTCCAAAAGTGCCAGATCAAGGTCCTCGATATTTGTGCCGGCATCGCAATTGCGGATCCAGAACTGATGCAGCTTTTCGCCTTTTTCCTCGGCAGCAGCGATATATTGGCCAAGACGGGTATAGTTGTCCGGCACACCAGATTTCTTGCCGATCCGTGTTGCAATCATGATTTGTCCTGCAGGTTCTTGCCGGGCTGAAGCTGCATCCGGATCTCACCAATGGCCTCTTTGAGCTCTTTCTGGGTTGCCTCGATATCGCGGTTCAGGCTGTCGAACTTCTTCAAGAGATCTGCCGAGAGCGGCTCATCAAGGGCCAACTTAAACAGATTACCCAAGCGGGCCTGATCGGCATTGACCTTGAGCAGATCGCGAATACCTTGCCA
>NZ_JBLXDN010000032.1:0-40987 GCF_048264025.1 Nitrincola sp. | reverse complement strand
CAGATGCCGGTTTGCTTTCTCTACAGATTAAGCATGGCACATTGTTAGGGGGGCGGGTCCATCTTATTTCCTACAATGGTCTATATCCTGTTGGAGCCCACTCTGTGGGCGAATACCTCTACACAGCCAATAACCACTTATAAATTAATGATTTTCAAGGAAAATCTATCGCTTGTTTGATTTTTGGTTTTTTGATTGATTTTTAGATCAAATATAAAATCCTTAAAAAACAACAATATATGCCTATATAAATTTTGTACTGAGTGTACTTCAGTACAGGGTACTATTGTTTAAAAAACGGGGCTATAATGTCTCTGACATCAAGTGTCACACGGTGGTCCTGGGTGTAGTAGTCCTAGCCCTGATCACTATCTGTTAATGAACTCATTGATAAGGAAATTATGTTGAGGTCCAAAATTATGAAAAAACTTTTACTTGGCCTGTTTTTGATGGTGGCGTCTTTTGCTGTATCGGCTGCTAGCATCTCTATTGGTAATCCAACGGTGTCCCCAGGAAATTTCTATATAGGAAGCCCCGGTTATACCAATACCGCGCTGACCGATACCCTGCGTACTGATACCATTCAGTCTGGCTATGCTATTTTGGGAGGGCAGTTAAGCACTTCCTGGGAGCTAAGTTCAGATGTTGATGCCAGTTTCTCTTTGGGAGTTAGTGGTGTGGGTACATCAGGTATGGCTTCCTGGACAGTCTCTATCCTGAGCAGTGGTGGCGATCTGCTGACCTCTGGTTCACTAGGGTCTGTATTTGAAAATCTGATGATTTCGGCAGGGGATACCCTGACGGCGGTTATTGCGGGCACTATCAGCAGCAATATCTTTGCCAGCAAATCTTTCTCTGCTTCTCTGTCGCTTAGCAGCATTCAGATCGCAGAAACTCCATTGCCAGCCGCTATCTGGTTGTTTGGCTCTGTATTGCTGGGTGGCTTGGCAATGCGCCGCCGTAAAGCTCAGCAGGTTGCTGTAGCGGCCTGATACCAATACAGCTCAAGTTAGAAAAGAGACTCCCTGAGTCTCTTTTTTTTGCGTTGCGTCATTATCTAAAACGGCTGTTTGCTTTGTTGATGAATCTGTACTGATTCTTAATTAGATTTAATTTTATCTATTTGAATATTAAGAATAAATTATAGATTGGCTGCTGCTGGGAAAGGGATGTTGAGATTATAGTGCATGGCAACATTGTACTAAGGTACAGGTCTTTTCAGGGCTGTATTTCTTTATAATTCCAAGTGACACGGATCTGTCTATAGAGGTCAAAGGGTGTAGTAGTCCTAGCCCAACCTCTTGAATTCATGAGTTCATTATATGTATAAAAGTTGAGGTTTCAACTATGAAGAAATTTTTATTAGGCGCTATGTTGTTGTTGGTGTCATTTGCGGCTTCGGCGGCAAGTGTATCCATCAGCAATCCAGTTGCAACGACGGGAAGCGGCGATCTTACACCGGTCGTCATTCCAACTGTTCAATATACCTTCGGTACCGACTTTGAAGTGGGTGAATTGGTATCTCTCTCTTGGGATACTGAACTGACGGGTGCTGCTATGGGTTTGGTTGATTTCAACGTCTCTTCCACGTTGGTAAATTGGTCGCTGTCTATCTTCGACGGCATCACCACAACTGAGCTGACTAGCAATAACGATGCTAATACCCTGGTTTCTTCGCTGTTCACTATGGCGAGCGGAACTGTGTACAACATCATCATGACTGGTACAGCGGCAATCACCAGCTTCACTGTGGGTTTTTCATACCCGCCTGAAGTTTCTGAAGTTCCGCTACCCGCCGCTGTTTGGTTATTCGGTTCTGTATTGCTAGGTGGTTTGGCTCTGCGTCGCCGTAAAGCTCAGCAGGTAGCTGTAGTAGCCTGATACCCGTTGCATATCGAGTTATAAAAGAGACTCTCTGAGTCTCTTTTTTTGCGCCGCAATATTATACTAAACATCCGTTTTATTTTGTGATAGCCTTGCGTTGTTATTCAATTTATTTAGATTTTATCCCGCTGGGTTGTAAGGGAATGCACAGGAATAGTGCTGTTTTGAGCGTCGATGTTACATTTTGTTGCATGGCAGCATTGTACCATGGTACAGGGTTGTTTCTGAGTCGCGCTTCTTTATAATCCATGGTGGCACGGATGTGTCTATGAAGGTGCCGGGTGTAGCAGTCCTAGCCTAAGCCTTTTGAATTCATGAGTTCATTTAAATGCAAAAGTTGAGGATTCAACGATGAAAAAACTTTTACTGGGTGCTGTGCTGATGTTGGCATCATTTGCGGTTTCGGCGGCAAGTGTGTCCATTACCAATCCAACTACGACGGGAAGCGGAAGCGTAATGAGCTTTACTGCTCCTGATATCCAATACACCTTCGGTAGCGGCTTTGAAGCAGGTGAATCTGTTTCTCTGTCTTGGGATACCGAGCTTACTGGTGCGGCTCTGGCTCAGACTAATTTTTCTGTGACATCTACACTGGTTGATTGGTCTCTGTCTATTTTTGACGGTGTGAATACAACTGTTCTGACTAGTGATAACTTAGCTAATACATTGGTTTCCTCGCTATTCACCATGGCGAGCGGTACTGTGTATAGCATTATCATGAGCGGTACTGCAGCAATCAGCAGCTTCACTGTTGGTTTCTCTTACCCACCAGCTGTTTCAGAAGTACCACTACCAGCGGCTGTATGGCTGTTCGGTTCCGTACTGCTGGGTGGACTGGCGCTGCGTCGTCGTTCAAGAAAGGAAAACATGCAGGCTGTTGCAGCCTAAGCACGTTCCTGATTTAAAAAGGGGCTTGTCAGGCCCCTTTTTATTTGAATAAGTACCTGATATAAGTTTCTTTACAGGTACTGCTCAAATGAACGTCACAGAGGGAGTTATTGTATGTTAAAGCGCTTTGTAACTGCATTGGTTTTGATGTTGGCTCTGCCCGCAAGCTGGGCTGTCGCATCTGATGAATATCGACTGCAACCGGGTGATGAGCTGTTAATCTCGGTGTGGAAAGAAGAAGAACTGAATCGTCAGCTGGTTGTACTGCCTGATGGGCGTATCTCCTATCCGCTGGTGGGCCATGTGATGGCCGCTGGTCAGAGTGCCGAAGTACTGGAAACTCTGCTTGCCGAACACCTGGAAGAATACATCACTGAACCACAGGTGAGTGTCAGCGTTACCTCCGTTAGTGGTAATGTGGCATTTGTGTTTGGTCAGGTTAACAATCCCGGTCCTATTCTTATGTCTCGTGATCTGTCTGTTGTCCAGGCATTGGCGCTGGCTGGTGGATTCACACCCTTTGCCTCAACCGGTCGCATCAAGATTATTCGCGAGCAGGGCACAGAGAAAACCCTGTTGCCGGTAGACTATACAGCCATCGAACGTAGCGGTGATCTTGAATATAATCATACCCTGCGCGCTGGCGATGTAATTATTGTTCCCTGAACAAAGGCGTAGTGATGATGAAATGGAATTTATGCGGACTGCTGGTCTGTTTGCCGTTGTCTACACTGGCGATAGCCGCAGATACAGGCATTGAAGGTTCCATATCCCAGACCCTGGGCTATGATGACAACTTCCAGTTAAAAGAAGATGCCAAAAGCACCTGGTCTTACACCATCACGCCTGCGCTGACGGGTTACTACCGTACAGAAACCTATACCAGTAACCTGACTGGCGCGCTGGCAATCAAGCGTTATTCTGATTTCAGTCGCTATAATAGCCAGGACCCCAGACTTAACTGGCAGCAAGCCTGGATAAGGGAAAGAGCCCTGTTCAGCTTGAATCTTGGCTACACGGAGACAGAACAGCGTGACGATGCTGAAGAAGATCTGGGTGATTTCTCCACTCGCAATACCGTTAAAACCTATACTTTTGCGCCTGCGTATAATTATCAACTGACGCAGCGCGATAATCTTGGATTGTCGTTTGGTTACACCGAACGTCAGTACAGTGAAGCCACCTCCAGTGACAACCAAAGCTATACCCTGGGTGGGAACTGGGCACATAATCTGAGTGAACGGACAATTTTACGTGCCAATCTGTCCTACACGCGTTATGAAGCGCAGGGTAGAGCGACCGAAACGGATTCAGACATCTGGCGAATGTCAGTGGGGGCTACTTATAACTGGTCTGAGCGCACAGCCATAACCGCCTTGCTAGGTGCTAACTGGCAGGATGTTGAAGAGCACTTCCTGCTGCTTGATCAAAAAACTCAAGAGACCAATACGGGCAGCCTTGCCAGTGTACAATGGAGCCATAGGACGCTGCAAAGCACCTACAATGCCTCCTACAGTCGTGACCTGTCACCCTCCAGTGACGGAGAAGTCCGCGAGCAGGACAGACTTAATCTGGGTTGGCGCTACGAGTTAAGCGATCTGAGCAGCGTCAGTCTTAATGGAAGCTGGTTGAAATCAACCAATGATGCGCAAACCCGTGAGTTTGTGTCGTTTTCTCCTGCTTATAACCGCCAGCTTAGCCAGAATATGACCTGGAGTGCGCGCTATGATTTTAAGTATCAGGAACGAGCTGATGAGCCCAGCGCCAAGTCCAACCAAATTCAAATGAACCTTGTTTACAAGTTTTAACTTACCTTTCAGTCAATAGGATGACCTCAGTGTTCGATGAAAATGAAAAAGGCCTGTCGGATTATCTGGATATACTCCGGCGTCGTAAATATTATTTCATCCTGACCTTTCCACTACTGGCAGCCGTGGCAATTGCCATCGCCCTGTCTTTGCCACCTATATACCGGTCACAAGGTGTTATTCTGATTGAAAGTCAGGATATCCCCACTGATCTGGTGCGCAGTACCGTAACCAGTTTTGCTGAACAGCAGATCAAAGTGATAGAACAGCGCGTACTGACCACCGCATTGATTCAAGAAGCGGTGCAGAAGCACAACCTCTACCCGGAACTGCGCCAAAAGGCCTCGCCAACACAGCTTGCCCAGGAGTTTCGCAGTAATGTATCGGTCAATATGGTCAGTGCCAGAGTTATGGACCCAACACGCGGTCGTGCGACTACGGCTAATATAGCTTTTACAGTTGCGTTTTTTGATCCTGTTCCAGCCAAGGCTCAGGCTGTTGCCAATGACCTGGTAACTACTTTTTTAAGTGAGAACGTCAGGGTACGAACCGACCGAGCGACTGAAACCACGGCGTTTATTCGTGAAGAAGCCAACCGTATGCGTACCCGTGTACAGGTACTGGAAGACCGCATTGCCCAATTCAAATCAGAGTTCAGCAACAGCCTGCCGGAAATGCTCAACTTTAACCTGTCGATGATTGAACGCGGTGAAGAGCGTTTATTGGGCATACAGAATCAGGAAGCCCAGATCAAAGACCAATTGCACCTGCTCGGCATTGAGCTATCCGGCATGAACCGTTATTTGCCAGCACCTATTGATGCGAGCGCGGTGATGACCGGCCCACAACGGCTGGCGGCGCTACAAAACGAACTGGCGCAACTGTCTAACCGTTATTCTGATGCACATCCAGATGTGGTTCGGTTGAAGCGCGAAATTGAAGTGCTGCGTGAAACCGTCGGCAACAGCAGCCCGGCTGGCCAGGTTGAAAATCCGCAGTACCGCCAGATCAGCTTGCAGGTTGAATCCTTGCAGCGTGATCTGGTGCGGATGCAAACGCAACGCGAGCGGGTACAAGAGGAAGTGGATCAATATCGTGAGCGTGTCGCACAAACGCCACAGGTACAGCGCGGCTATGAAGATCTGACACGCGACTATGAAAGTGAGCTGCGCAAATACAATGAACTTCGCTCCAAAGAACTGGAAGCGGAAATCGCCCAGAATCTGGAATCTGAAAACCGCGCCGAAAGCTTTGTGCTTCTGGAGCCGCCATTGGCACCAACCGTTCCGGTAAAACCCAATCGTAAAAAGATTGCGGCGATGGGGATTATACTGGCAGGCGGTTTTGGTGTGGGGCTGATGCTGCTGATGGAAATGCTGGATGGCGGGATACGTGGTCCACGTAGATTGTCCGGTATTCTCGGCGCTGATCCATTGATAACTATACCGATGATCATGACCCGTAAGGATTACCTGTTGAAAAGGGCGCGGCATATAAGTTATGCCATAGCCGCGGTATCGATTGTTATTGCAGGCGTGGCTGCCTTCCACTTTTTTGTGATGAGCCTGGATATTTTCTGGCTCAAAGTCATGGGCCGCATCAATCTGATGTAAGCCACGCAAATCTAATGAGAGAATCAGGATGTTTCGACTTCAGAAAGCATTAGAAAAAGCCAAAGAGAAGCGCGCCGAGTTGCGAGGCAATGTATCGGCGCACGTGTCGCCGCTGGAAATGATCAATTATTCACAAACCCGTGTAGTTGAGCTGCCCAAGGAAACGCTGGAAAAAAACCGTATTATTGCCGGTTTTGCCAATGATCCGCGCGCGCAGATTTTCAGAACCCTGCGTACCAAGATTATTCACAAAATGCGCAGCAATGGCTGGAACACTCTGGCAATCACCTCGCCCACGGAAGAGGGCGGCAAAAGCCTGGTCGCCTGCAATCTGGCGGTTGCCCTGTCTATGGAAGTGAACCAGACCGTATTGCTGGTGGATCTGAATCTGCGCAATCCCAGCATAGCGTCCAACTTCGGTTTGCAGCCAGAAAAGAATATGTATGATTACCTCAAAGGGCGGGCCGAGCTCTCCGAGTTGATGGTTAATCCCGGCATTGAACGCCTGGTGGTAGTACCGGGTGGTGTGGCCGAGGGTAATACCTCCGAGCTGTTATCAACCCCACGGATGAAGGCCTTTATCCGCGAAACGAAAAAACGTTATAAATCCAGAATCGTGATTTATGATCTGCCCGCCGTTTTGCCCACCGATGATGCCTTAAACGTACTCGGGGATATGGATGCAGTGTTAATGATTGTCGGCGATGGAGACAATACCCGTGATCAGATAGAGCGCTCTCGTGAGTTAATCTCCATTACCAATGTGATCGGAACGGTATTGAACAAATCGTCCGAGAAATTCGCCAGCAAAGGACAGGAATAGGCTCAGGCATGTATAGAGAGTTTTTCGGATTAAAAGAGAAGCCATTCAGTCTGACGCCAGACCCGGCCTATTTGTATCTCAGCAAAAACCACACCCGCGCACAAACCATGCTCGAGTATGGTTTGATGAGCCATGCAGGCTTTACCGTCATCACGGGTGACATAGGGGCTGGTAAAACAACCCTGGTACATCATCTGATCGGCAAGATGGATGAGGATACCGTTGTTGGCGTGATCAGCAATACCCATGCTGCCTTTGGTGATCTGATGTCCTGGGTGCTGGATGCGTTTGAGATCAAGGGTGACTTCAAGGATAACGCCCAGCGGCTACGTGCTTTTACCGATTATGTCGTCGATCAATACAGCGATGGTAAACATATCATCCTGATTATCGATGAAGCGCAAAACCTGTCTACAGAAATACTGGAGGAGTTGCGTTTAATCTCCAATATCAATGTGGCGGGTGAAATTTACCTGCAAATGATGTTGATCGGTCAGCCGGAGCTGATTGAAAAGCTTAATCAGCCGGAATTAACCCAGTTTGCACAGCGTATCGGTGTGGAATTCAATCTACGTCCGATGGACTTTGATGACACCAAGGCTTACATCCAGCACCGCATTCAGTGTGCCGGTGGTGAAAAGGCCTTGTTTACTGAAAGTGCCATGGGGGTGATTTTCTGCTACGCCGAAGGCGTTCCAAGGCGCATCAATACCCTCTGTGATATGTCGCTGGTGTATGCCTTTGCCGATGAGCACCCTATAGTTGATGCTAATTTGGTCATGGATATGATCGAGGATCGCAGTACTACAGCGGTAATACGTCGGAGTAAGTCCATAACGGAAGAAGTTGGGCGAGTTAAACAGTGGCTGGCTAACGAATATAACCTGGAATTAAGCGCATAATAGGCGCTGGCCGTCGTCTTGGCAGTCAGAAAAAGCAGGATAGGGGCTAATGGAACAGAGCACTCAACAAAAAAGCGTTGCCGTTATCATTGTGAATTACAATGCCGGTGAACTACTGGCCGGCAACCTGCAGCGGATACTGGAGTCAGTTTCAAGCCAGCTGGCTGTGCATATTTTTATTGTCGATAACCAGTCAACCGATGCGTCACGCCAAGTGCTCGCGGCAAAGCTTCAGGAACCTCAGCTTTCAGGCTCTGTCACTTTGATTGAAGCTGAGCGCAATGGCGGTTTTGCCTATGGCAATAACCAGGGTATCAAGTCAGCACTGGCATCAGCATTTAATCCAGACTATTTCTATTTATTGAATCCAGATGCTTATACCTTACCGGGGGCAATTGATGAACTGATTGCTGTTTCCTGCGAGTTTCAAGATAAGTGCCTACTGGGCTCAACTTTACATGATGAAAGCCTCATAGCCAGATGCGCCGCGTTTCGTTTACCCGGCCTGATCTCTGAATTTCAACGAGGCGCTCACCTGGGTGTAATTGACCGTCTGTTCCCTAAGGCTGTTGTTGCCATGCCACCTCAACAGCAGCCCTTCAAGTGTGACTGGGTTAGCGGAGCGGGATTTTTCTTCAGTAAAAAGGTTCAGGAAAAAATTGGTTTAATGGATGAAGCCTATTTTCTATATTACGAAGAAGTCGATTTTATGCGACATGCTGGCCAATGCGGTATACCCGTGTTATCAGTTCCGAACTCCAAAATTGTACATATAGCCGGTGTTTCTACCCAGATTGTGGGTGGTAAAAGTAATACTAAACCCATGCCAGTCTACTGGTATCAGTCCTGGCATCGTTTCTTTTATAAAAATCACTCAGCTATCTATGCCTTCTTATGTGGAATGGCATGGGTTCTTGGTCGCATGGTGAATAATATGTTGTCATTGATTATCAAACATAGAAAAACCGCTGACGGGCATTCCATATCGCGTTTTATCAAGTATGCCGTGTTAGGGCGCTCTACATGAATGATGTGATTAAAGCACCTCCCTTGTCGAAGGGAGAATATAATGCCAACCCATCAGATATCCGTTTTACAGCGCTGATAAAAGAAGATTTTCGAACACATGGCAGTGATTGGTTCAGCCAGGGCTTCTGGGCGGTGTTTTGTCATCGTTTTGGAAATTGGCGAATGTCTGTGCGCTCAAAAATTCTGCGCGTGCCTTTAACAATTTTGTATCGTATCTGGCGTATTTTTTGTCAGTGGTTTGGCGGGATTAAGCTGGACTATGTGGTGAAGCTGGGCCGACGTGTCCGTATTGATCATTTTGGCGGCATCATTATTGGTGCGCGTGAAATAGGTGATGATGTTGTAATACGTCAAAACACGACCTTGGGAATACGTTCAGAAGGTGATCTGAATGCCAAACCGATTATTGGATCGCGCGTTAATATTGGAGCAGGTGCGGTGATAGTAGGCAATATTACCATAGGTGATGATGTAATTATCGGTGCAAACAGCGTAGTCAGCTTTGATGTGCCATCAGGTTCAATCGTTAAATTACCCCGTGCTGAAATATTGCCTAGACAGGATCTGGTTGTAATGGAAGGAGCCAATAGTGTTGAGTAATGCGGGCTGCGTCATCATTGGGCGCAATGAAGGTGAGCGGCTTGAGCGTTGCCTGGAGTCAGTATGTAAAGCCTTTGCTCAGGTGATCTATGTTGATTCAGGCTCTACAGACCAGAGTGTGCAAAAAGCTGAAGCCTCAGGGGCTCAGGTAGTTAATCTGGATATGGACCAGCCTTTTACTGCCGCACGTGCACGCAATGCTGGACTAACACTGTTATATCAGACCCAGCCAGATCTCGAATATGTACAGTTTATTGATGGCGACTGTGAATTGGTCTCTAGTTGGCCAAACGCGGCGGCTACCTATCTGGATGCCAATCCTGATGTTGCAGTGGTATGTGGGCGTAGGCGTGAGCGTTTCCCTGATGCTTCAGTGTATAACCGCTTGTGTGATATTGAATGGAATACCCCAGTAGGTGAAGCAACAGCCTGTGGTGGTGATGCGCTGATGCGCATTAAAGCCCTGCATGAGGTGAATGCCTACAATGTTAACCTGATTGCTGGTGAAGAACCGGAAATGTGTCACCGTTTGCGTATGCAGGGCTGGAAAATATTCCGTCTGGATGAAGAAATGACGCTGCATGATGCCGCCATCAGTCGATTCGGTCAGTGGTGGAAGCGGGCAAAACGGGCCGGCTATGCTTACGCAGCAGTCAGTTGGATGCATCGTAATTCTGCGATAGGAATCTGGCAAAAAGAAGTAGCTAGATCAATGGTCTGGGGTGTAGTGCTACCCATAATCATACTATTAAGCTTTGTGGTTAGCTTATATGGCATCACTTTGGTAGGCCTGCTGTTGTATATCTATTTGTATATGAAAATTTATCTTCGTACTCAGCATCACTATATAACTGCCATAAGGCTTAAATATGCCCTGTGTATGGTGTTGATTAAATTTGCTGAAGCTATGGGAAGTCTCGCATTTATTAAAGACTGCCTACTGAGTCGCACATCAAAAATCATCGAATATAAATAGTGGAATGGGGCGAGTTTTGAAAGTTATATATCTGGTAAATCAGTACCCCAAAATCAGCCACACGTTTATTCGCCGTGAAATAAAGGCGCTGGAACAGCAAGGCTTGAATGTTGTGCGGGTTGCGTCAACAAACAATCCAGCCGAGTTGGTTGATCAGGAAGATCTGGATGAGCTGCCAAAAACACGCTTGCTGGTTAAGGGGCAGGCCAAGGCATTGCTTAAAGCCTTGGTTAAAATCAGCTTGAAAAAGCCAGGGCCTTTTTTTAGCGCTCTGAAGCTGGCGTTGCGCATGGCTGGCCGGGCAAATTATCGCTATGTCCACCACCTCGCTTACCTGGCTGAAGCAGCTTTACTGCTAGAAATATGTGAAGCCGAGCAGGTGGAACACATCCATGCACACTTTGGTACTAACCCAGCCGCTATTGCAACTCTAGCCCGGCTATTGGGTGGCCCTACTTACAGTTTTACCGTTCATGGTCCGGAGGATTTCGATCATCCTGCAGAGCTGTCTCTCTCCGATAAAATCCAGCATGCGGCTTTTGTTGTAGCCATCACCAGCTTTTGTAAAAGTCAGTTGTTTCGCTGGTGTGACTATAATTGCTGGGAAAAAATAGAAATTGTTCACTGTGGCGTTGATGAAAAAATGCTTAACACAGTGTCGACCGTTTATGATAATGCAGCGACCGAGCCACGGGTATTTATCAATATTGGCCGTCTGTCAGAGCAGAAAGGTCAGATGTTGTTACTTGAAGCGATGAAACTGCTCAAACAACGTGATCAGGCCGCTGTGCTCAAGATTATAGGGGATGGACCCTTCAGGTCACAGTTAGAAAATTATATTCGCACTCACCAGCTTGAACAGAGTGTTCAGTTGCTGGGCGCTAAAAGCGGTGATGACGTTCGGGACTTGTTGGACAGATCCAGTGTGATGGTATTGCCGAGCTTTGCTGAAGGTTTGCCTGTGGTAATCATGGAGGCTTTCGCACGCAAAAAACCGGTCATCAGTACATTGATTGCCGGTATTCCTGAGCTGGTGAAACCGGAAAAATCTGGTTGGTTGGTTCCGGCAGGTAATGCTGAGGCAATAGCCGATGCTATGATGGCAGCATTGTTACTTAGCGATGATTCACTAATCCAAATGGGTGAAACTGGTTTTCAGGCGGTGATGTCAGAACACAATATTGACACTGAGGCGACGAAACTGAAGCGCTTTTTTGAACGCTACGCAGGAGTAGAGCGCTGATATGGTTTTTTTTACTGCTTTACTCATGCTGTTGCTATTTTTGGTATCGATTCCAGTCGTATTTTTTTGTATCGAAGTGGCTGTGGGAGTGTTTGCCAAGGATCGTAACTCAGATCAGATGAAGGTTTCAGCCGATATTTCATCGGTCATTATTATCCCGGCGCATAACGAGGCTGGCGTCATCGGTGCAACATTGAAATTGCTGCTGGCAGAGACCGAACAGCATCTGGATAGAGTATTGGTTGTTGCAGATAATTGCAGTGATGATACCGCCCAACTGGTCAGAAGTGCAGGGGTTGAGGTTATAGAACGTGAAGATGCTGACTGCCGTGGTAAGGGTTATGCATTGAGTTTTGCTATGAACTACCTACAGGTACCAGATCAAGCACCGAATGTTATTATCATCTTTGACGCAGATTGCCACTTTTCGGCAGGCTCGCTGAGAGCATTAAAAGAAGGCTGTCACCGATCCGGAAAACCGGTCCAATCAGCTTATCGGTTGCTTGCGCCTGAGGGTGCGGGCATAGGTAACCGCATTTCTGAGTTTGCTATTCGGGTAAAAAACCTGGTACGAAACCGCGGGTTATCAAAAATGGGTTTTCCGGCGGTATTAACTGGTACCGGTATGGCATTTCCTTTTCAGGCTTTGGCTCGTGTTGATCTGGCCAGCGGTGAACTGGCAGAAGACATGAAACTCGGTATTGATCTAACGCTGGCAGGCTACCCGGCTCAGTATTTGGGTAAGGCCGAAGTGCTTAGTGTTTTACCTCAGGCTGATGCGGCCATTGCAACTCAGCGTGAACGTTGGGAACACGGGCATCTTACTGTGATGAAAACCTATTTACCCAGATTACTGAAATCTTTGTTTGCCACACGTAACTGGCAACTGACTGGTGTGTTTTTTGATTTGCTGATTCCGCCCTTATCGCTGCTGGTGATGATTACCAGTTCGCTGATGATCCTTGCGTTGGTGGTTTCTCTGTTGACAGGTTCTGGTTTGCTGGCACTGTATGCAGTGGTGCTGCTTGTACTGGTGGCTGTATTTACGGCAATTGCCTGGTGGCATCATGGTCGTGATCTTTTGACTGTCAGCGACTTTCTAAAACTCCCTTTTTATGTGTTGAAAAAGTTGGGTCTATATAAAAAATTCTTTGTTGATCCACAGAAAGCTTGGGTAAGAACCTCACGTGATATAACGGATAAAGATCAATGAGTAAAATTGAATATAACCTGGCTGATTACCGCTTTCGCCAACAGTGGATGCTGCTGGGTCTGCCTTTTGATGCCGTTACTCTGGATCAGGCGTGTGATAGGGTTTATCAGGCAATAGACTCACGTACACGTTGCTTTATTTCTACGCCTAACCTGAATTTTGTCATTAATGCAGACAAAGATCCTGAGTTTGCTCGCTCTGTCTGGTTGAGTGACTTGAATCTAGCTGATGGTATGCCATTGGTGTGGGCGGCCCGCTGGCTAAAAATTCCTGTGCCTGAGCGGGTGGCTGGCTCAACACTCTTTGATTCGCTGGTTCAACGTGCCACAGAGGAGCGCCCACTAAGAGTATTCTTTTTTGGCGGGGACCCTGGGGTAGCGGAGCGCGCCGCCGATGTGCTAAATAGTCAACCAGGGCATGCCTATTGCTGTGGTTATCTTGAGCCTGGCAGAGGTTCGGTGGAGTCCATGAGCAGCGATGCAATCATCGAACAGATCAACGCGTCTCAAGCCGATTTTTTGGTTGTTTCGTTAGGTGCTAAAAAAGGGCAGGCCTGGATTTTGCACAACTTAAGCAGATTGGATGTGCCTGTTGTCAGTCATTTGGGAGCTGTAGTCAATTTTGTGGCGGGTACTGTTAAACGCGCACCGGTGGTCTGGCAAAAATTAGGGCTGGAGTGGCTATGGCGCATTGTTGAAGAGCCGCACTTATGGCGCCGCTATCTGGGTGATGGCATTGCCGCCTTGCGTTTGGCTGTTGGAGTATTTAAAGCCCGCTTTCACAGGGCGCAGATCAGCGATTCAGAAGTTTCCATCCGTCATGATACGGATACAAATCTGACTATTGTATTGTCCGGAAGGCCAACTGCCGTTGCACTGCAGGGCTTATATAATGAATTGAATTTGCACCTGAATGGTGCGAGAACTGTAAATCTGCACTTGGTGCAGGCCGATGAAAGCCAGGCCGAAATCAGTGCGTTTATAAAGGTTTTAGAGGCTGTATGCCACGTGGCGCACAAACCTTTTAATCTGAATCGGCAGAAACAGCCAGAGTCTTCAAGGTAGAGGTGAATGTGTCTTTAGTTAAAGAACTGCAGCAGGAATTTTCCCGTCTAAATAAGGTTATTTCCTGGCCGGCACTCGCGCTGTTTGGCTGTGGCCTGATGGCGGCCTTCTTTCTATCCTTCGGTGGGCTTTCCGAAGTGGTTGAACGTTGGATTGCTCAGGAGGAGTACAGTCATGGCTTTTTGATCCCTCTGGTGTCGCTGTATATCCTCTGGGAAAAGCGCCTGGCAATCGCCGTCGAATACCGCTCAGGGAGTTGGTGGGGAGTTCCTGTCATACTGGTTGCATTGCTGGTGGCTTTTATTGGCGAGATATCAGCCCTGTATATTTTGGTGCAGTATGCCTTTTTACTGTTGCTTGCCGGATTCGCGGTCACCGCGCTGGGCAAAGCGGCCAAACACACCTTTATTCCCATTATCCTGCTGGCATTTGCCATTCCACTTCCTTACTTTTTAGAAGCGGTGCTTACGGCGCGTTTGCAGTTGTTGTCTTCAGAAATCGGGGTAATGTTTATCAAGTGGATGGGTATTCCTGTCTACCTCAGCGGTAATGTGATTGATCTGGGAGCCTACAAGCTACAGGTGGTAGAAGCCTGCAGTGGTTTGAGCTACCTGTTTCCATTAGCTTGTCTGGGCTTTATTGCCGCGTATTTTTACCAGGCACCTGTGTGGAAACGCGCCCTGCTGTTTCTGTCGACCATTCCCATCACTATTTTGATGAACAGTTTTCGTATTGGCGTGACTGGCTGGCTGGTTGATCGTTGGGGAATCAGCATGGCAGAAGGCTTTCTGCATGATTTCGAAGGTTGGATTATTTTTATTGCCTGTGCTGCAATTTTGGCACTGGAGATCGAGATACTCGAACGCCTGACACGTCGTCGCGGTCTGTTGGATGTGTTTGGTTTGAATGTACAGATTCCTGATGACGCCGCACTGGCGGTTGCCGCACAGCGTCAGCCACGTCGAGTACTCCCCATCGCTATGTTGCTGGTTGTGAGTTTGACCTTTGTGGCGGCATTGGGTGTACAGGCCTTTGATAAACGCATAGAGGTTTTACCGGAAGATATTTATCTGGCCGCCTTCCCGGACCAAATCAAGGATTGGAAAGGCAGCTTCGGTAATCTGGAAACGCGGGTAATACAGGTGTTACAGCTTACCGATTACCTGATGATCAATTTTGAGCGTGAAGCCGAACCGATGATTAACCTCTATGTGGCGTATTATGCTTCGCAGCGTAAGGGTATATCGCCTCACTCTCCGCGGGTTTGTATTCCCGGTGGTGGTTGGGAAATTGCTGATATCCGCCGTACACAGGTAGATGATATTCCGGTAAACCGCGTAATTATCCGCCGAGGGCTTGAGTCGCAATTGGTGTATTACTGGTTTCAGGAGCGTGGCGAACCGATTGCCAATGAATATTTGAAGAAGTGGAAACTGCTTGAAGATGCCCTTGCCTATAACCGTACCGATGGATCTTTGATCAGGGTGGTGACACCCTTCCATTCATCGGAACCGGTTGAGGTGGCAGAAGAGCGCTTAAAAGAATTTGTACGGGCTGCCTATCCGGAACTGGTCCGTGTATTACCTGGGAAAGGTGAATTATGAATATAACAATGCTCCGTCGCGGAACCCTGTCATTGCTGGTGGCCGCTGTGCTGGCCGGTTGTGCAGATAAAGAAAAAAGTGTGCAGAACTACCTGGAAAGTGGTCGTGAGTTTATGGAGCAGGGTGATCTTGGCCGCTCTAATGTTCAGTTCCGCAATGTATTGCAGATAGACCCAGATAATGTACAGGCATACCGTTATCTTGCCGATATTGCTGAGCAACAACAGAACTGGGAACGCCTGTATTCACATCTGCAGCGTATAGAGCGGCTGGCCCCGGAGGATCTAGGTAATAAAGTCCGTATGGCCCGCCTGTTGTTGATGGTTGGTGAAGGGGACAATGCCGGCGCGAAAGCTGATGAGGTTTTGGCTGTAGATGATACGCGTGCCGATGCCTGGCTGGTTAAAGCCACCTTGGCATTGCAGAAGGGTGACCCTCAGGGTGCTCTGACTGAAGGTATGAAAAGCCTGATGCTGGATGCGAATAATATCGACACCCTGACGGTGCTGGCCGGTGCTCAGCGTATGATGGGTGATGAAGCCCAGGCATTCGGCTTGCTGGATGAAGCGCTGGAGAAAGACCCTTCGGCTGTAGCCCCTCGCATGATCCGTATGGAAATGTACAGGCAGAAGGGCGAAATGGACCGGGTCGAAGCCGACCTGCGTTATCTGATGCAAAGCCAGCCAGGTTCTGAAGATTTCGTTATCGCTATGGCCGGATTGCTGCGTGAAACAGGTCGCCTGGATGAAGCCGAAACACTGTTACACTCGTTTGCTACAGAGAACGCTGGCAGCAGTCGAGCAGTACGCGGTCTGGTGGAAATCGTCGATGCGCAGGGCGAACGTGAGCGGGCGGATGTATTGTTGCAGACCTTTATTGACCGGGCCAGCGGTGCCGATGTGGACGAACTGGAATTTGTACTGGTTGAGCGCCTGAGAGCACATAATAAACCGGGTGCTGCACTGGAGCTGCTGGAAAGATTAATGACCTCCGAGCAGGCGGTGACACGCCAGCGGGCCCAGGCGCGTCGCGCCGAGCTGTATTTTGCAGATGGAAATAACGAAGCGGCGTTGGAACTGATTGCCCAGGTTCTGCAGGAAGACAGCCAGAGTGAGCCGGGTTTACTAGTACGCTCACGTTATCACCTGCAACAGCAAATGGTTGATGAGGCTGTACGTGATCTGAGGGTGGTGTTACGTAATAACCCGGATTCTGAAATCGGCCTGATGCTATTGGGTTCGGCTTATATGAGTAGCGGTTCGTCAGAACTGGCAGATGGTAACTTCCGTCAAGTGCTGCGCCTTAATCCCGGCAATGTGGATGCCGCGGTGCCGGTGATCAACCGCTTGCTGGCCGATGGTGATCTGGGCCGCTCTGAGCAGATCGTTCAGAATGCATTACGCCGCTCACCTAACAACGAATCCTTGCTATCTCTGTTGGCGCAAGTGCGTCTGATGCGTAATGACTGGGCGGGTACCGCTGCGGTAGTTTCCGATATGCAAGAGATGGATGGTAATCGGGCCGTTAGCGAGTACCTCAGCGGGCGTATCTTCCAGGGGCAGGAGCAGTATGAACTGGCCATGAGCCGCTATGAAGCCGCGTTGCAATCACAGCCACGTTTCCTGCGGGCGTTGGAAGGCTATGCACTCAGCCAGTTGGAGTTGGGTCAGCTTGACGGTCTGCTGGAGTGGCTGGATGCCCGCATTGCCGCTGATCCGGAATATATCGGTAACTACAGCGTTAAAGCGGCTGTATTAAGGCAGGAAGAAGATCTCGATGCTGCCATCGTCGTAGTCGATCAAGCACTGACTGTAACCCCGGAATGGGTGCAGGGCTACACGCAACTCGCCGGTTTCTATCTGCTACAAGAGCAGGTGGATGACGCGCTGCAAGCCTACAATCGGGGTCTGGATGAGGTTAGTGACCTGAGCCTGTACGCCCTGCGCGCCTCGCTGCTGGAACAAAACAATCGTATAGAAGACGCCATCGCAGACTATGAAGCCGCGTTGGAGTTGGCCCCCAATAATCAGGTGGTGGCGAACAACCTCGCGTCCTTGCTGATCAACCATTTTCCGACCGAAGTAAATGTGCAGCGAGCACTTGAGCTGACACGCAGTTTCCGCAATAGCGATGAGCCCTACTTTCTCGATACCCATGGTTGGGCGTTGTTCAAGTCTGGCGAACTGCAGGAAGCTGAGCGGGTAATCCGCCGGGCCGTTGAGGGTCTGCCGGATCTGGCTGAGGTGAATTATCACTATGGTCTCATACTGTTAGAGCAGAACCGTAGCAGTGATGCACAGGCTTATCTGAATAAGGCCGCCGAATTGGTCGAAGGCGATGCAAGCCTGCAGCAACAGATCGTCGAAGCGCTGGAGCGCCTTGAAAACGTAGCAAATTGATCAGGAGGCAGAATGAAAAGGAAAGGAATAGTACTGGCTGGTGGTTCGGGAACCCGACTCTACCCCTTGACTAAAGGGGTCAGCAAGCAGTTGATGCCGATCTATGACAAGCCGATGATCTACTATCCGATCAGCATTTTGATGCTGGCGGATATTCAGGATATTTTGATCATTACCACACCCGAAGATCAGCCTGCTTTTCAGCGCTTATTGGGTGATGGCAGCGATTGGGGTGTTAATTTTACCTATGCCATACAGCCATCACCGGATGGTCTGGCTCAGGCCTTTATCCTGGGTAAAGCCTTTTTGGATGGTGCGCCTTCGGCCTTGGTGCTGGGAGACAACATCTTTTACGGCCATGACCTGCAAACACTGCTGAATGAAGCCAATGCCCGCGAGACTGGGGCTACAGTATTTGGCTATCACGTAGACAATCCAACCGCCTATGGGGTGGCTGAGTTTGATGCGCAGGGTAAGGTGATTTCACTGGAAGAAAAGCCCAAGGTACCCAAATCACCCTATGCGGTGACCGGTCTGTATTTTTATGATAACCAGGCCCCTGATATTGCCGCCGCCTTGAAGCCTTCGCCCCGTGGTGAGCTGGAAATCACCGATCTGAATATGGTGTATTTAAAGCAAAATCAATTAAATATGGAAATCATGGACCGTGGTTATGCCTGGCTGGATACGGGCACTCATGCCAATCTGCTGCAGGCTTCATCCTTTGTGCAAACACTGGAAGATCGCCAGGGCCTTAAAGTCTGCTGCCCGGAAGAGATTGCTTACCGCAAAGGGTTTATTAATGCAGAAACCCTGCGCCGCCAGGCTGAGCCCTTGCTGAAAAGCGGCTACGGTGCCTATCTAATGCGCTTGCTGGAGCAGGGTGGGTTCAAACCATGAAGTATGAACCTCTGGCGATTGCCGATGTGGTGTTAATGACACCGGATGTGTTTGGTGATGAGCGGGGTTTCTTTATGGAAACCTTTCGCCAGCAAGAGTTTGAACAACATTGCGGTCCCTTGCAGTTTGTTCAGGATAACCATTCCCTGTCACGTCAGGGTATTCTGCGCGGACTGCATTATCAGTTGGAAAAGCCGCAGGGCAAGCTGGTACGTGTTGTCAGTGGCGAGGTGTTTGATGTGGCCGTGGATCTGCGTCGCCATTCAGCCACCTTTGGGCAGTGGGTCGGTGTGCATTTATCAGCTGAAAACAAACAGCTGCTCTGGGTGCCACCGGGTTTTGCGCATGGTTTTTATGTCACCAGTGAATCAGCCGAATTTGTGTACAAATGCACTGATTACTACAACCCAGGTGATGAATACACCTTGCAGTGGGATGATGCGCAACTGGCCATCGACTGGCCGCTGGTACAGTCTCAGGCGCCGGAACTCTCGGCTAAAGATCAACAGGGTCTGACATTGGCAGAGGCACCTGGCTATGACTAAACGTATTCTATTGACGGGTGCCGACGGACAACTGGGCTCGGAAATCCGCCAGCGAGTAGCACAGATGACGGCGGCTTATACACTTGAACCGACTGATCAGGCCACGCTGGATATCTGTGATCTGGCCCAGGTTGAAGCAGCCGTAGCGGCATTCAAGCCGGATGTGATCGTGAATGCCGCGGCCTATACCGCGGTTGACAAGGCTGAATCCGAGCGGGATATCGCTTTTGCGGTGAATGCCAAGGGCGCTGAGAATCTGGCCCTTGCTGCCAGTCAGGCAGGTATTCGCTTGATACATATCTCTACGGACTATGTGTTTAATGGTGAAAGCTGCAAGCCCTGGCAGCCGGATGATCCGGTTGGCCCGATTAACGTGTATGGCGAGAGTAAACTGGCCGGTGAACAGGCCGTGCTTAAGGCCTTACCGGATGCGTTGATTATTCGTACTGCCTGGGTCTATTCACGCCATGGTGAAAACTTTGTTAAAACCATGATCCGGCTGATGAACGAGCGGGATAGCCTGGGTATTATCGCTGACCAGATCGGCACACCAACACATGCCGGACGCTTGGCCGAAATTGTGCTGTCGGCCGTTGATCAACCGACGCTCTCGGGAATGTATCATTGGACCGATGCCGGTGTGGCCTCCTGGTATGACTTTGCCCAGGCTATTTATGAAGCTGGCTCCAAAGTCGGGCTGATTACCAGTGCTTGTCAGCTAAAACCCATCGGTACCCAAGACTACCCAACCCCCGCCACCCGGCCGTGTTATTCGGTGATGGATTGTAGCCGCAGTCGTGAGGCGTTAGGGCATGCCAGACACTGGCGTGAGCAACTGCAATTAATGATTGCTGAACTTGATTATGAAAACAATGGAGCCAACGCATGAAGCGTTTAATGGTCACTGGCGGAGCCGGTTTCATCGGTGCTAACTTTGTACACTACTGGATGCAGACACATCCTGACGACTTCGTTCTGGTAGTCGATGCCCTGACTTATGCGGGTAACCTTGCCAACCTGGAACCTGTGCAGCAAAACCCCAACTACCAGTTTGTGCAGGCCGATATCTGCGATACGCCTAAAATGGAGCAGTTACTGCGTGAGCATCAACTCGATACGCTGGTGCATCTGGCCGCCGAGTCACACGTGGATCGTTCGATTCTGGGACCGGATGCCTTTATTGAAACCAATATCATTGGCACCCACAGCTTGCTAAAGGCGGCGCGCCAGGTTTGGTTAACCGAAGGCCTGTGTGCAGAGCACCGTTTCCATCACGTCTCCACCGATGAAGTGTACGGCACCTTGGAGCCGAATGATCCGGCCTTTACTGAAGAGACTGCCTACGCGCCCAACTCACCCTATGCCGCCAGCAAGGCCGCCTCTGACCACCTGGTGCGGGCTTACCACCATACCTATGGCCTGCAAGTCAGCACCAGCAACTGCTCAAACAACTATGGGCCCTACCACTTTCCTGAAAAACTGATTCCGCTGATCATCACCAATATTCTATCTGATCAACCCTTGCCAATTTATGGCGATGGTCGACAGGTGAGGGATTGGCTCTATGTGGAAGACCATGCCCGTGGCATCGAGAAGGTGCTGTTACAGGGAAAGGTCGGTGAAAACTATAATATCGGTGGTCACAACGAGTGGCACAATATCGATATAGTGCAGTACATCTGTACCGAAATGGACAAGGCGTTTACCGCCAATGCATCACTAAAACAACAATACCCCGAAGCTCTCTCAGCGATTGCTGGCCAGAGCGCCACCCTGATTACCTATGTGAAAGACCGGCCCGGGCATGATCGGCGTTATGCTATCGATGCCCATAAATCAGGTCGTGAACTGGGTTATCTGCCCCGTGAAAGTTTTGAAACAGGCATCCGTAAAACGCTGCACTGGTACCTGGAAAACCCACAGTGGTGGCGCGCCGTTATGGATGGCTCTTACCGTCAGTGGATAGCCACTCAATACGATTAATGGAGATGCAAGGATGAAAGTTATACCTGTTGTTTTAGCCGGTGGTTCTGGCTCGCGCCTGTGGCCCCTGTCACGCAAAAGTAGACCTAAGCAGTTTTTACCGCTGGTATCTGGCCAGAGTATGTTGCAGGAAACTCTGTCGCGTCTGAATGGACTGGACATGTTGCAACCCATTGTTATCTGTAATGATGAACACCGTTTTATGGTGGCAGAACAGCTACGTGAAATTGACCTGCAGGCCCATATTCTACTGGAACCGGTAGGGCGTAATACGGCCCCGGCTATTGCTCTGGCCGCTTTGCATGCTACCCATAGCCTTAAAGAGCCGGTAACCCTGCTGATCCTGGCGGCTGATCATGCCATTCAGAATGTAGCGGCTTTCCAAGAGGCGATTACACAGGCGGTGGCCGAGTCCGAACAGCAAAAACTGGTTACCTTTGGTATTTTGCCAACCTATCCGGCAACCGGTTATGGCTATATCAAAGCCGCCAGTGTTGATTCAGCTTTCGGTGCACGAGCAGTTGAAGCCTTTGTTGAAAAGCCTGATCTGCCAACGGCCGAAGCCTTTATGCAAACCGGACAATACTACTGGAACAGCGGTATGTTCGCGTTTCAAGCCAGTGTATTTTTGCAAGAACTGGAAACCTATCGAGCAGATATCTACCAGGCCTGTGTTAATGCCATTGCAACAGCTGGCTACGATCTGGATTTTATCCGTATTGATGCACAGGCTTTTGCTGACTGTCCCTCTGAATCGATTGACTATGCGGTGATGGAAAAAACCCAGCATGCCAGTATGGTACCTATGAATGCTGGCTGGAGTGATGTGGGTAACTGGGCTGCACTGCGTGAACTCAAGTCTAAAGACGCTCAGGGTAATGACTGCCACGGCGATGTCTGGCTGCAAGACTGCGAAAATAACAGTGTTTACGCCAGTCAGCGTATGGTTGCAGCGGTGGGTGTAAAGGATCTGATCATAGTCGAAACCGAAGATGCTATTTTGGTAGCGGATCAATCCCACAGTGAAGCGATCAAAACCCTGGTGAATCGCCTGAGTGATGCTGGCCGTTCGGAAGCCAATAGTCACAAAGAGGTATTCAGACCCTGGGGTAAGTATGTGTCATTGGGTGAAGGCGAACGTTTTCAGGTTAAGCGTATCACCGTACATCCAGGAGGGCGCCTATCACTACAGAAGCATTACCACCGTGCCGAACACTGGATCGTTGTATCCGGAACAGCGCAGGTAGTGCGTGGTGAAGAAACCTTTATGGTCACCGAAAATGAGTCCACCTACATTTCCTGTGGAGAAGTGCACCGCCTGGATAACCCCGGCTGTATTGATCTGGAGTTGATTGAGGTACAGTCGGGCTCTTACCTGGGTGAAGATGATATTGTGCGCTTGGAAGATGTGTATGGACGCAGTGAAAAAAACTGAACTAGCAACAACAGTGTCAGCAACAATACCGGATTGGAGTCGAGAAACTTCAAAGCACTACTGGAACCCTGGTGTTCGACTGATTCGTTCTATCCGTTTCTATCAGAAATACAGTAAAAAACCACTTTTGCGGTGGTTAAAGTTCATCGGCATAATTCGTTATCGATTTTGGTCGATTGTTTCCGGTGCTGATATTCCATTGAATTGTAAAATCGGTGGGGGACTGCTGATGCCACACCCTAATGGCATTGTGATCCATCCAGATGCTGATATAGGTCCGAATTGCTTGATATTTCAACAAGTAACAATTGGGATGAATGGCAACGGTGTGCCAAAAATAGAAGGACATGTTGATATTGGAGGAGGGGCTAAAATACTTGGCTCCATTATAGTTGAGAAACACGCTAGAGTGGGAGCGAATGCAGTTGTAGTAAAAAATGTTTCAGAAGGTGAAACAGTAAAAGGAATTCCAGCTAAATGATAAATTACTTCAAATATAATAAACACAAATTAGCTGCAATAATTGTGACTGGAGAAGTTATTGTTGGGCAAGGTTTAAGGCTTTTAAGTAATTTAATATTGACTCGGTTGTTAATACCGGAGATGTTTGGTGTAATGATGATAGCATTGGTGTTCCTTATTGGAATAACTATGCTATCAGATTTGGGTCTAAGAGAAAAATTTATACAGAGTCCAAATGCAGAAAAACAAGAGTTTATTGATACTTGTTGGAGTATGCAGGTTATTAGAGGCGTGGTTATAACGTTATTGACATTAATTTTTTCATTTTGTTTATATTTATTTGGAGTTGCAGGATATATTAATGAAAATTCAGCATATGCGGCACCGGAGCTTCCATTACTGATCGCATTTTTTGGATTTACAGCGCTGTTAAATGGATTTAACTCAATTGGAATATATTATCATTATAGAAAAGTTAATTTATATGTGTTGGCTAAAATCAGCCTAATTTCTCAGTTGGTTGGAACTATTTTAATGTTGGTTGCTGCTTTTTACTACAGAGAAATATGGGTTTTGTTAATATCGCCAGTTCTAGCTGCTATTATAAAGCTTTGTCTAAGTTATTCTTATGCTAGCGATATTAGGGCTAATTTTAGACTGGATAAAGAATGTTTAATAGAGATAATAAGTTTTTCTAAGTGGATATTTATAGGGTCTGTTCTAAGTTATTTGTCAATAAATGCTGACCGACTTTTATTGGGTGGGTTTTTAAGTACTGCAGAGTTAGGTGTGTTTTCTGTTGCATTTATGCTCTCAATGGCAGCAAAAGATTTATTTTCAAAGATTATAAAGGATGTAGCTTATCCAAAGCTTACGCATGTGGCACGAATAATGCCGGAAAAATTTAAGGATACAATGTATTCCTTACGTTTGAAAATAGACTTCATAACTTGGTCTATAGCTGGGTTTATGTTTGGTTTTGGGAGTGTTTTTGTTACAGTTTTGTATGATGAAAGATACTCAGATGCGGGATGGATGTTAGAGATACTCTCAATATCATTAATATTCGTTGGTTTTAGAGTGAATCAACAAGCAATTATGGCATTAGGGAAGTCGTTTATTTTTGCATTTATAAATGCAGTAGGTGCATTGTATGTGATTTTGGCTATACCAGCTGCATATTATTTTTTGAGCATTGAGTGGGTTATATTTTCTATAGCTATCAAAGCCATTTCTAGTATCCCGCTTTTATTATATTTTCAGTATAAATATAATATGCTGAATTTAATTAAAGAGATACGAATGTTACCTATGTTCTTTATTTCATATTTTTTGGGCTTATATTTTAAAGAAATATTTACTAATCTCTGGAATCTTTAATGGCTAATAGTTTTGCATACTTTTCAATAGCGGTTTGGCCAATATTTATAATAATATTTTTTAAGATATTTGAGCTAAGAAAGGCGATAATTATATCGGTTTTTGTTAGTTATCTGTTTCTGCCGGCTTCTTTTGAAATTAATTTTCCTGGTATACCGGCCTTTAATAAAAATACAACAACCACGGTATTGTTATTTATAATTTTGGTATTCTTTAAGGATGGCTTAGGATTAAATGAATTAAACATAAAAGCCAAATTTATTCTGTTTTTGTATGTCATTTCTGCTTTTGTTACGGCCACGCAAAATGATACTGCTTACTTGCATTTGCCAGCCATTTCTTTATATGACGGCCTTTCTCAGTCTGTAGGAAAATTTCTTATATTTATTCCCTTCCTGATAGGAGCTAAGTATTTCAATAGATTTGAAGATCAAAAGTTGTTATTTAAGTCTTTAGTTGTCGCATGTATAGTGTATTTGCCTTTCATGTTGTACGAAATTAGAATGAGTCCTCAACTGCATACTATGTTATATGGTTTTTTTCCTCATTCTTTCGCTCAACAGATGCGAGCTGATGGTTTTAGGCCTGTTGTATTTTTAGGCCATGGCCTTTTAGTAGCCTTTTTTGTTTCAATTTGTTCTATTGCTATGTATTCCATAATTAGATCAAAATTAAAAATATTTAAAATAAATAATTTTTTATTAATGTTTTCTTTTGTTGTGGTTTTAATTATGACGAAAACATATAGTGCGTTAATTTATTTTTCTTTAGCATTTTTAACTTTAACGTTTTTTAAACCAAGAATGATTGGTGTTGTGTCACTATTGGTTGTTGCAATATATATTGCATACCCTGTACTTAGTGCGAATAATGCATTCCCACATGAATCTATAGTGAAAGTCGTTGAAAATGTTGATAATGATCGAGCTCAATCCCTTGATTTTCGTTTTTATCATGAGGGTAAATTATTGTTTCATGCAAATCAAAAGCCTTTTTTTGGCTGGGGATCATGGGGACGAAACAGGGTATATGATCCTGAAACCTTTGAGGATCTGTCTGTAACCGACGGTCGATGGATTATTGTTCTAGGAATAAGTGGTTGGTTTGGTTTCCTTACAGAATTCTTTTTTATTTTTATTAGCATAATACTTGCCGTAAAAGTTATTAGGAAAGAAAATATTATTTCAAGTGAAGAAAGGGCATTTCTAACTGGCCACCTATTTATGGTCTTAGTGATATTGATAGATCAAATACCAAATGCATCATTAAATTATTTTTATTGGTTTATAGTGGGTGGCTTATATGGTATTTCAAAAAGAAAGTTGGAATGTTTTTATAGTTCTAATCAGTAGGTTTTTTTGATGTTGTAATGATGTTGCTGATTTTCTCGAATCAATGAATAGAAAAACATAATCAAACGCGCTCTGTATTCTGTATGCGTATTTAGGAGTTCATGAGATGAGAGTGGAGTTTGTGAGTTTTTTGTAATAAGTTAGTAGTGTTTTTATATTGGCTATAATTTATTTTGGCTTTATATTTTTTAATAAAAATATACTGAGATGTGTTTTTTTATTGTTTGATGAATTTATTATTAAGGTGGTATGACTTTATGAAAATTTGGTCGGCTTGGCTCCAAGGTAGAAAAAATGCACCTGAGCATGTACAAAAAATTTTTTATTTATGGGAAGATTTAAACCCAGAGTGTGATTTACACGTTGTTGAACAGCAAGAAGCTGATGATATAATTAGCAAGCTAGGTTGTCAGCAAAAAGTTATGACGTCACAAGTAAAAACAAATTTTGTTAGGACTTATCTTTTAGCTGAGTATGGTGGGGTTTGGGTGGATTCGACCCTATTGCCAATAAAACCACTTAGGGATTGGCTCAAAGATGATTTGACAGCTCAAGGTTTTTTTGCTTTTCACTCATCAGGAGCTCCTGAATTAGTTTTACAAAATTGGTTTTTATTTTCGGAAAAGAATAATCCTATAACTGTTGGGTGGTTAGAATGCTATAAAGATTATTTTATGTTTCCGCGTTACTTTCCTTCACTTACAAGAGCTACGTATCAATTAAAGTTTTTTGATTTTTTAAAATATAAAGTTGCGATGAAAAATAGAGACTATATGTATTTTATGGATCCAGACAGAGGGCGTAGTTGTTCAATATATCCTTACGCAGCACATAATTATAATTTGAAATATTTGCTTGATAATAATAGCGATTTATCAAAGATGTGGGGTTCAGTACCTAAACTGTACAACACCTTACCCTCTATGATTGGTAGATGGGCTTCGGATAGGGAAACGCCCGATAAGGTTTTTATTGAGCTGGCACTTGAAGCTCTTAAAATATCTCCAGTTCATAAGTTAAACCATCGAGATGTTAGGTTTAATGAACTGATAGATCAAGGCTTGAAGTTGGGTTGTATTAGTAAATAATTTTTAGATTAGATATTTTATTTTGGCTAAAATTATTAACTAAATAGGAGTTCCTGAACTCAGATAATAACCGTAACACTCATGTGATGAACTAGGTCGGAGGGAGGCCAGCTACCGAAATGTGGTAGCCTTATTTTCCGACCAAGAAAAACGAGACATGCATATGAGTTATCGGCAGCTGACCGAGGGCAACGATACCAGATTTCCTTGCTCTCACAGGATTTTTCGCGGCGAGAGATTGCAAGAAAGCTAAACATTACACCTTCGAACGTCAATCGATAGTTTTGCGACATAACAAAAATTAAGCCGGTCTATATGACCCCGATAAAGCTTAACAGCGCTCATTATTTCGCCGTTTGAAGCCAAAAGCTAAGCGAATATGTGTGAGAACACAAGGAATACCGTTGAGTTCATGCTCGAGTTTGACTGGTGTCCTGAGAAGGTATCGACTATTTGCTAGGATTAGTTATCCTGTCAGTCACGAGTGGATTTATAGCCATGTACTAGCTGATTTCAATGAGGGTGGTACCTTGTTTACTCATCTGAGACATCATTAAAACGTTATAAAAAGCGGCTTCACAAGCAGCTGAGGCGCTCGTGACTATTTTAGAGTGTAAAAGCCGTTTTTATTTGGTTAGAAAAGTGACTAGTAAACGTGTCGACGCGGTGGCTGAAGCAACGATAGACATTTTAACAGCATTACCGCCGATAATGGCTTAGAATTCGCTGACCATGAACGCATTACCTGATGTTTACTTTTCTAGGCTTATCAGCGTGGCGCAAACGAAAATGCAAATGGACTCTTGCGTCAATACATACCAAAGGGCATAGATTTACGCACTGTAACCCAAGCTTTGATTGCAAAGGTTCAAATAAGGCAGAATCAGTGCCCTAGAAAAATACTAGGATTCATTCAACCAGACGTAATTCTTAATGAGCAATTGCAACAGAATATGAGCGAGTGTTGTAGTTAATCGTTGAATTCAGGTTTGATATTCAGAACATATGCAACCATATTTTATTAGTGGTGGGCATATTAAATGTTTATGTATCAAATTATCTATTGATTAGTGATCCAGTAATACGGTGTCATATCTCTTCCAGTATCAATTTCAAACATGCCCAATTCATCCACTAAGATTACATCTCCTGTAATTTTACCACTATGATCTAGCTTATAGACGGTTATATTTGGTTTGTTTAGGCTAATTTTAGCCACAACTGGTTCCATTAGAACTGGGCCCGTAGGATGATGGCCTGAGCGTGTACCAGCACTTAGAGTAAATTGATCATTAATAATTCTAGCTCCTTCATTACGTGAACGCGCAATTGCGGTTACAAGAATTCCATCTTCGGCTAATGTGCCGTCTTCAGATTGTGCTGTTAGGTAAACGGCACCGAAACGACTTTTTATCTCTATTAATGCATCTGTAAGTTGCTGTGGTTCTTGCTGTGTAAATCCTATTACTGCCTGGGTTGCTGGTGTATCGATTGTAAAAAAACCAGATTGTGTGCTATTTCCTGGTGTCCAGTGTAGCTCCCCAGTGCTAGAAATAAGTGTGTCATCTATCAAATGAGGTGTAAGGGCAAAATTAATTGTCTCTTCCGGCTCATCAGTAAAATGTACTTGGCTTCTTGCTACAGCTAGTGCTTTTGCAGGAAATACATTTGTGGTTGAGGATTTAATATCTCCACTACTGTTTTCGTAGAGCTCAAAGCCTACTGTGCCTTGTGAAAGCGATGGTATATGTATGTTAAGTTCTTGAGTAATCGTTGACTGTGTAATGTCATTTCTTAGAACTTGACGCGAGACTGCTGGAAATAAACCTATGAAATTTGGTGCTGTTACATCCCAGCGCGCTCTTAGGCTTGAGCTAAAGCTACCTATATCACTATTTTGAAATGGATAAGATGCATCCCAGCCTTGCAACCCCATGCCATAAGCACCTATCAAAGCAATTCCTTCAGCGGCCCATTCGTTGGGACTTACATGAATCCACTCAGATAACATAAAAGGGCGGTTATTAACTTGGTGGATACCTGAACTAAGTATTCCGCTACCGGGAATAGCTAGCATCGAGGCATTTGCATTATATGCACCACGACCTCCCCCAAAATAGTTATGGCGGTCGATCGTGCCAATAAGAGCATCGGAGTGAAGATTATAAAAATGGCTCATTTGACGCCCGGCAATCCAGTTTGAACTGATTATCTCGCCAGTGTAGCCAGTTTCTCTTATCGATGATTCAAGTCTGTCATAGACTTGATTTTGTTGTTGATAGAGGAATTCCATCGTGTCGTACAGTCGCTGCTTGTAGCGACTTTGTGATGTTGAGATATTATTTGGGTCGTAAAACCAAGGGTTACCAATTGGGTAAATACGTCTTGCAGACCAGTCTTCATCAGTAGGGATATTTTGATTGCTTAGAATACCTGGATTAACTGCACGTTCACCCCAGGCACTACGCCAAGCTGCTTCTGTTTCATACTTATCCCTTAACCACTGGGCAAATAGATTGCCCGCATTGGCTCTAAGTGTGCTTGAACGTGCAAGTGCCCTTGGAGTACCGTGAAAGAAGATACTATCTTCATTGTATAACTCAACATAAGCAATGGCTGGATCTTCAGCATATGTAAGTCCAGTATAGGGGTTTCTGTGTGTGAGCAAATTGATAAATTGTTCTATGAGAAGTGTCTGCAGTTCCGGGCTAAAATAGATACTGCCATGTTTTGGGTCATACCAGTCATTGCGTATTTGTTCAAATTCATTTAGATAGGGAATTGTTGCGATATCATCCGGACCTGGACTGATGATAAATACTGGTGAGAGCTTTGTGTATATCCCATGTGTTTTTAACACTGAGATAAAATAGTCAAATTTATCTAGTTCTTCTGGATTAAAGATCGCTGCACTTTCATCTGATGTAATACCTCGCCAACCTGGCCCTTGGGCATACTTGTGGCAACGAACAGAGTTAATTCCCATGGCTGCATAAAAGGCAGCACGCTTATCTGCAAGGCTATTATTAGGTGCGCAGGCATTAAATGATAAATTAATTCCCCATAGCTTAAATTCCTTATTATTTCGCAATAACTTGTCATCATTCGCAGTGATACGACCGTACTTCCCTGCTGGCCCATCTAGCCAACTTGCCATAGACAAGGGACTATCAGTTGAAATTACGACATCTTGACTAAAAGGATACCAGCCTAGTTGTGAGTCTGGCGCTGAGTCTGGACCTGGATAAAATTCGAATGACTCTGTGAGTGTTAATATCATTTCAAGTAATTCAGGCTGATCAGCGATAATTTGTTCACGTGCTATAGCGATACGGGCTTCGCTTCGGTCTGCACTAATATAGACGGGGAGGTTAAAGTCAAGAACGGCAACTGATTGATCTTTTTTAAAAAACTCAATACTAACGACATCTTCACCAAGAAGGCCGCGAGAGAAGGGTAGTGAGACTTCACGAAATTGCCCGTCGGCATTGTGAATAAGTGCTTTTTCACCATTGAGTACTTCTCCAGATGTTAGGGAGAATTGTGCTTGGATTAGCACTGAACTTTGTTTGGGGGTTAATGTGGCTTCGAAGTGTAGTTGATTGGAATTGAGTGCCTTCCAAAAACCTTCTACTGTGAACTCAGCGTTGGTACGCGCTAGCCTATTTTCGTAAGTGAAACTGACTTGTTCATTAGTTTCAGATACGCTGTTAGTTCTATGGACGCCACTCCAATCAGGTCCCCAGTCGTAATAACCAAAATAAAGCAACCTGCTCTCTTTTGTGAGTACTGTGATCATTCCATTGCTTGGGTCAGCAGCGACTGCAAGCGGGGACGAATTATCTGAATAACCTAATATAGGAATAATCAGAAATAATAGCGACGTAAATCCTAGTTTCCGCATGTAAATACCTATCCATTGTATTGTGCGATTGTGTAAAGTTTAGCAGCTATAGCAAGTCTTGCATCTCCGAATTAACAAAAACAGCTTTCATTTTAGAGAAACAAGTAATTTTATATGAGGTTGTTTGCCTAACCTATTGTGTTTCCAACTAGTACGTATTAGTACTAGTTGGTGTATTGTGAATTTTATTCATGATGAGTGTGTATGATATTGACAGATTTTGCCAGTGCTGCTTTCCAACTGCATTTAGGATCAAAGAAAATATCCTGAACTGCTTCAGTTGATCTGATTGCATTAAGATAATTATTAGGGTCGTCATATAGAGACAAAATTAATTTATTAAGGTAGCTGGGTTTAATCTGCTCGGCTATGATTACCGCATTTCCAAGAATATCTGTTGCAGGGATGTACTTGGATACAATAACTGGACGTCCTGATAGCACCCCTTCAATAGCTACTTTATTCAAGCCTTCAGCGAAATCTTGACGTGTTGGTATTAGAAATACATGGCTTAGAGAAAAATAAGTTAGCATCTGATTTCGATCCAGATGCCCTTTGAGCATAAAGAAGTCTTTGCTTTGATCAGTGCTAATGCGTTGCTCTAAACTATTTTCAAGGCTGCCAGTGCCACAAATATGCCATTTGAAAATACCGGGATGTGATTTTTCCAGTAATTTTGCTGTTTCATAGAGCTCTAATACGCCTTTATTTTCCTCAAGTCGTCCTGCAAAGAGTAAATGAAATTGCTCTGAGTTTTGTCTGGGTGGTTGAATTTCAGAAAACGCTGCTTTTAGATAAGTTGGACGAGCTTGGAAAACTGGTGAATTTAGTTTGGGACAAATTTCTCTGAGCTGCTTTTCACACTCTGGTGAAATACAAATAGTGGCTGAAACACAATGCTGCCAAAACCAGCTGTTCAGCTTTCTAATGATTTTATTCTTAAAATTATTAGGCTTGTGTCCAGTTGTCCAGAAGGTGCAGTGTAAAGTAGGTACTATACATATGCCAAATAGCTTGAGCAGTGCCAAAGAGAACCAATCATTGTAATTTGATACGATAGCTAGATTACACTGATGTTTTCTGGCCAGTTTTAATAGATGAAAACTTGTGTGTATTTGTCCAAGGTGATACATGACTCCTTTACTTAACCAGCTTGGTTTGGGTTGGTTATAAAGGGTAAATTGTCCGTCTTGTAAAACCTCTGCCTTTGGGTTTGAAGATACAGCCACGGCTGGAATGCCTGACTCCTCACAAAACTCATAGAATTGTTTGGAATAAGTGAATGCTACCTGAGATGGGTCGTTAATGCCTTCAGTCAGGTATCGATAGGTCTGAATTATATCACCTGGACCTGCGGCATATAGTATTCCTTTCATTTCATTACCTATTGATATATGGCATTGGTGTTGGTTCAGTATAAACTGTTAGGTGGTTTAAGTGGAATATAATATTGAGTATTGGTGTGCTTATTACTTCCCCTTAATTGCAATATTTAACTGTTTTGGTGTATGTTGCGTTATTTTATATAAAAATAGTACTATTGTGACTGTGAATATTGGCGATAGCATATAAAAAAAAGTATATGAATCTGTTATTTCTTTCCCAAAAAATACTTGCCATGCACCCCATAATACTAACATTACTGTCTGATGTGATAGAAATAATAAGAAAGAAATTGGTTCTATGCTAATTATCATTTTTGATAGTTTTGTTTTTTTTATTAAATAGCAAAAACTAATAATTGAAATCACTACAATTATTCGTAATACTGTGCTGTGTAGTTCTATATTTCGTGGCCAGAATAGAGATATTATATAAGTAACTATTAATGATATTGCTATGGCTGAGAGTGATTTTAATAATATGTTTTTTATTGTAGCTGATTCTTCAAATTGAATGTATAAGAAAATTCCAAAACTAAAAAACATAAGAATGTGTGGACGAAAAATAAAAGGCGAAAAGCCTATGGTTATTCCTGCAACCCAAATAATAATTAGAGTTATAATGCCGGTGCGTTTTATAAGTGGTATTAGAACTGGTAATATCAAAGAGCAAACAAAAATATCGCGAAGAAAGTTAAAAGCCATGGTAATTGAACCATAGTTATAACCAGTTAGTTTATCCAGTATGAACCATGGTGAGTAAGATTCAACGCTACGAAATTCACGGATCACAGCGGTTTCCGATTGCGTGGTAAATAGAATGCCTAACGAAACAACCAGAATGATGATATTCCAACTTACTGCTGGAACTATTAGTGTTAGAAAACGCTCTTTGGTGTAGGTAAGCCAATGTGGTCTTTTACGTATTGCACTTACGGCTAGAAAGCCTCCTATTAGGCTTAGTGCTGGGACGCTTGCACGTCCCAATACATCACTCATTATCAAACCAATCCATTGAAGATGTTGAGGTGCTTCTGATCCCCAGCTATCGGGACCTGGGTTTACATGTACATACGTCATGAAGAAAATACACAGTAATCTGCAAATTTTTATTGTGTTAGATACTTGCGTGTTCACAGTTCATCTCCCGACCCCATAATAAACAAACCCAAAGCTATCCATGAGTTCCTTATCCATAATGTTACGCCCATCGATTATGACCGGGTTTTTCATCATCTCCAGCATCTGATAGTAGTCAGGTGACCAGTACTCATTCCACTCAGTCAGAATAATCAGTGCGTCGACATCTTTCAGTGTTTCTATTGGATTGTTGTAGTAGACGATTCTGCCATCGGATGGAAAGCGTTTAGCGAAGTTCATCATTGCTTGCGGATCATGTGCGTGGACTTTACAGCCTTGAGCCAACAGGGTTTCAACTACCTGCAGACTGGGTGCGTTCTGAATGCTGGCGGTGTTGGGTTTGAATGACAGGCCCCATACGGCGACTTTCAGGTTACTGACATCGGATTTGTAATGCCGCCAGAGTTTACGGAAGGGGAGAACCTTCTGTTTTTCATTTTCTTCCAGCAGGGTGTTCAGAATGATTGAGTTGCGGTTGGTTTTCAGCAGCTCAGCCATGTTCTGGATGGATTTGCTGAAGTGAGCCCCACCGAAACCGCAACCAGGTGCCAGGTAATGCTTGCCGATACGTGGATCGCTTCCCATGCCAGCCGTGATAGTGTCGATATCGATATTCAGCAGGTCAGCAAGGTTAGCGAGTTCGTTAATATAGCCTAGTCTTAGCGCCAACATTCCGTTAACAGCAAATTTCATGAACTCGGCTTCGCGGCGCTTGACGATCATCATCTGTTCCAGCGAACGGCTGAAGGGTTTGTACAGTGCCTTGATGATTTTATTGGCTTCGTTACTTTGGCAGCCGATCACCAGTGTTTTAGCCTTGATGAAATTATCGTAGGCGCTACCTTCAGAGAGTTGATCGGGAATATAGGCAATGGCTTGTTGCTTGCCGGCATCCAGCAATGCGGCCAGTTCGTCGGTAGCCCCGAGGCCGAAGGTGGAGTAGTTGATCACAACCAGTTGCTGTGACTGGGATTGTTGGTTTACCCGTTGGATAATGGTTTTGGCAAGAGGAAATTGATCTGGATGCAGTGCCAGTATTTGTATTTGGCATTCCAGTGCCGCATCAGGATCGCCAAAGGTCAGGTTATCCAGATCGTATTGTGCCTTTACGTGTGATAACAGACCAGGCTCGTTAAACAGAATACTGTTGGGCTCGGATTGCTCCCCCAGGCTTTGTTTGCTTTCTGGCGTCTGGTTGATATGTACCTGATTACCAAACTCGGCAAAGGCGGTGGCGGCGGTCCAGCCAATTAACTCACTTCCCCATACTGCAATTTTCATTCTGCCCTCCAGGCGTATTTCGTTTGGCTCAGCGCTTGGTGTTGATGTGGTTGATCAGCCCGCGTGTGGAACTGTCGAGCGACACGCCGTCGGTTGATCCGTTCAGTGCTGGCAGTAAGCCGGTGGCAATGGTTTTTCCCAATTCAACACCCCATTGGTCAAAGGGGTTGATGTTCCAGATCACTGACTGGACAAAGACCTTGTGCTCATACATCGCGATCAACATACCGAAGGTTTCAGGTGTCAGTTTGTCCAGTAACAGGGTGGAGCAGGGCTGATTACCACGATAGCGTTTGTGTGGAGGGGAGTTTTCGGCCCCTTCTATAACTGTGTCGCCTAGAGCCAGAATCTGTGACTGCGCCAGGCAGTTGGACAGGTTGAGCTGGTGCTGGTGTTTCAGTTCGGTGTTGTTGGGCCCTTCATAGCGCGTGGAGCAGGTAATGAAGTCACACATCACCGGAATTGTGCCCTGGTGCAGCAACTGATAGAAGGCATGCTGGGCGTTGGTACCGATTTCACCCCAAAGTACCGGGCAGGTGTTATAGCCAACCATCTCGTTAGTGCGGGTGGTGTTTTTGCCGTTACTTTCCATTTCCAGCTGTTCCAGGTAGCTGGGCAGGTGGCTCAGACGGCCATCGTAAGGCAGGATGGCGTGTGCGGTAATGCCGAGGAAGTTGATGTTCCAGATACCCGTTAGGGCCAGCAATACCGGTAAGTTAGATTCAAACTCGGTGTTGTGAAAATGCGTGTCCATGGCGTGAGCGCCTGCCAGCATTTCACGAAACCCCTGCATGCCGATGCGCAGGGCGATGGGGAGGCCGATGGTGGACCACATGGAGTAACGGCCACCGGTCCATTCCCAGAAATACAAATGGTTAGATTCCGGGATACCCCACTCAACCATGCGCTTGGGGGTGGCTGACACACCGATAAAGTGACGTTTGATGATCAGGGATTCGCTCATCTGATCATGTTGATCAGCACGTTTCAGCCATGTCTTGGCCGTTTCGGCATTAGCCAGGGTGTCAATGGTGGTGAAGGATTTCGACGAGATTACAAACAGGGTACGGGTTGGGTTGAGTCTATCCAGCAGGCTGGAGATATGACTGCCGTCCATGGAGGATACAAAGTGAATATCCACCTTGCGACTGCTGTCTGTGGTGAACTCGCTCAGGGCCTTGCAGGCCATGAAGGGGCCAAGATCCGAGCCGCCAACACCGATGTTAACAATGGTGTCGATAGGGTGGCCGGTGCAGCCCAGCCATTGACCGGCATGGATGCAGTTAACCAGGGTTTCCATGCGGCTGAGGTTTTCATGGATCGGCCCGATGATGTCTTCGCCGTCAACGCTTAGGTTTTGATCTGCCGGTGCACGCAAGGCCGTGTGAAGGGCTGGACGGTCTTCGGAGGTGTTAATTTTTTCGCCGTTGTAGAGGTCTTCGATCCACTGTTTAAGGTGTTTTTCTCGGGCCAGTTCACACAGCAGATTCAAGGTTTCGGAAGAGATACGTTGCTTGGATAGATCTAGCATCAGGCCAGGGACGCTGAAACTGAAATCTTCAAAGCGCTTGGTATTCTGCTGAAACAGCGAAGCGATGTGGGCCTTACCCATGACGGTGGCATGTTCGTAGAGATCTGTGCCCGCTTCTGTCGCAAATACATTCATGCTTGTAACTACTCCCTGGATTTGTCTGGTCCGTAACTTTTTTTGCAATGCAGCAATTCGATTATTCTACTGTGATCGTATGCCTAGGACCAGTAATTTATAAACGCATGTTTTATTTGGAGAAACCCTTCGGATTTCGAGTTTGCCAACGCCAGGTATCTTCCAACATGGCGTTGAGGGGGCGAGTGGCCTTCCAGCCTAATTCTTGTTGTGCCTTGTCAGCATTGGCCCAGAAGGCCGGCAGGTCGCCAGCACGGCGTGGTGCAATACGGTAAGGCAGTGGTTTTTTCGCTACTTGTTCAAAGGCCTTGACCATGGCCAGTACAGATACTGGCTGACCGGTGCCCAGGTTGTATATGTGCACCCCGGGCGTGTCCAGCTTCTGCATGGATTGTAAATGTCCCAGCGCCAGGTCAACCACATGTAGGTAGTCACGTTCACAGCTGCCGTCAGTGGTTGGGTAGTCGCCGCCATAGATTGCAAGTTCTTCCAGGCGGCCTATGGCTACCTGAGCAATGTAGGGTAGCAGGTTGTTAGGGATACCCCGTGGGTCCTCTCCTAACAAGCCGGATTCGTGCGCCCCGATGGGGTTGAAATAACGCAGCAGTACAATAGACCATTCTGGATCAGCGATTTGCAGATCGGTGAGCAGTTGCTCCACCATCGCCTTGGAGGTGCCATACGGATTGGCCGTTTTGCCTCTGGGTTGGGTTTCAACATAAGGAATACTGGCTTCTTCACCGTAGACCGTGGCGGATGAGCTGAAGATCAGCTTGCGTACACCGGCTTTGGCCATGGCCTGACAGAGTACCAGTGCACCGTAGACATTGTTTTCATAATAGCGCAGCGGCTGTTGTACACTCTCACCCACGGCTTTAAGCCCGGCAAAGTGCAGTACGGCACTGATTTTATGTTGCTTAAAAAGCTGATCCAGCAGGGCCGCATCGCGGATATCCCCTTGAATGAAATAGGGCGTCTTGCCGCTGATCTGCTCAATACGTTCCAGTGCCACTGCACTCGCGTTGCAGAGGTTGTCTAGCACAACTACCTCATGGCCTGCCTTGAGCAGTTCCACTGTTGTATGTGAGCCGATATACCCGGCACCGCCAGTTATCAGTACAGCGTCAGTCATTCCGAATCCTTTGAACCCGCTTTCCATATTGGTGATCACCTAAGCCTATGATTATTTTCGTATTGGTGTTTGAGGTCTATTGTACTATAGGACAGGGGTTGGAGCCCGCGCCGCGGGCGAATGACCAAATCTTTCTCCCGGGGACCGGGCTCCTACAATTTAAACTTCTTTCGCCTAGGGATCGGATTTCTTCAGAATGAGTTACTTACCACAGATGAACAACAGAGAGTTACTTTGGAGGTACACTTTTTTAATTTGTATGATGGATCTTAAGCATATCTCTATATAGAATCGAACATACCCTCCAGTGTTTACTAACGCAATCTAGTAGAGAAATTCTTATATGGACCAGAAAACTTTTTCACTACGAAGCGAACACTTTTTCTGGGTCGATGCTATTCGCGGGATCGCCGCAATATGTGTTGTCGTGTTTCATTATCACCACTTTTATCTTGCTGATGCCTTTGGTCGATCTTCATTGCCTGATACATCAACATTCCCTTATGCGAAGCTCTTGAATCCTCTTTACCTGCATGGTCATTTGGCTGTTGAATTATTTTGGGTAATTTCTGGTTTTGTATTTGCCCATGTTTACCTTAGTAGGCCGGTTACTGCTCGAAATTTTATTTCCGCTAGAATTGCAAGGTTATTTCCACTTCATCTTGCTATGCTTTTTTTTGTCGCAGGCTTGCAGTTTGTCAGTATGGAAAGTGTTGGGCATTGGCAAATATACGGTAACAATGACTTACGGCACTTCATGCTAAATCTTGGTATGGCATCTCAATGGTCTACTTGGTCTAGAGGGCTTAGTTTCAATGGCCCGATCTGGTCTGTCTCACTTGAGGTTGGAGCCTATGTGATGTTTTTTGTTTCTCTATTCCTCTTACGATCACTTGGTATTTGGATGGCTATTGTACTTGCTGTTTTGTGCTTTTTGTTAGGGTCATCAGGTATTAGTTTGCCGTTAGTAAGGTTAAGTTTATTCATGTGCGCGTCATTTTTTTTCGCGGGAACAGTCGCATATTTTTTGCACATATATATAGGAAATCGCGGTTATCTTACAGTTATCTTGATTGCTAGTTTGCTCTTAATAGGTGTGCTTAGTGTTGCAACTGGTAATGAACGTATATCAGTGATGAGTTTTTCCTCTGCGTTACTAATTTTTGCCGCAATGTTGGATCGGATTGGAGCTATTGGAAAATGGATATTGTCTTCACTCAAAGCACTTGGTAACCTCAGTTACAGTATTTACCTCGTTCATGTCCCATTACAGATGATACTTTTATTATGGTTCGATATGTTCTTTGATCAGTCGCGTGCATTTGCTGAAAGCTATATGACACTGCCGATATATTTGCTCATAGTAGTGCTAGTTTCTTCGCTCGTTCATGTTCACTTTGAGCGTCCGGCTGGGCGCTATCTGAGACGGCGTCTAAGCCAGCAGGGTCAGCTTGAGGTTTCAGCTGAGACTAAACCGCTATCATAAGGTAATCGTGATCGTGGATTGGCGAGTCTAAAATTATCATCCCTCAGTTGTGACTAGTAAGAAGAGGGTTGTACCGTTTTGCTGCCGTATAGGCTTCTGTGGTTAATAAAGTATCTTGTCTTTTTTAACCACGGCAGCGCCAAGTGTGATGAGTTCGATTTTTTCTTTGTGCTAGCTAGCGACTATCACAACCCAGCGTGCAGAGGTTGAAAAATATATATTACTTAAGTTTATTTTTTAAGTTTCGGGCTTTATTAATGAAATTTCGCTTTAGATTTTCAAGCGGCATTTCGACATAGCCTTTAAGGTATTCATTGGGTCTGGGTTTGAATATCGTAGAGTGAGACTCACCATTCCATCCTTCGGGTGCTTCCTTGGTGTAGTAGTAAGTCGCAAATGACTGCCTTACAATACCCTCAGGGCATTTAATTGGTGTTACGCCATGATAACTGATGCTGCTGGTTACAAATCCGCAAAGCCGATTGAATTTAGGTTCAAAATATCCGTGACGATGCTTCACGTCCTTATCCCACAAATCCAGATATCCACCGTACTCTTCTTTCCAGTCTTTGTTGAAATATAAGAGAAGATTGAGTCTTCTGTGTAGGTCTTTGTCTTTGATGTAGTTGAAATCAATATGTACATCTAAATGACCACCTCTATCAGTTTGATGTATACCACCTCCTGCTAGATTTGGATCTGCAATTAAGTCTTTTATATCAAAAATATAGCTTAGGTGTTGTAGTAGCTCTTCTGATGCCAATAAATCACTTAGCTTTTTTATGGGCTCTGGGAAAAGTTCGTAGTTGGTAACTTGAACTTTTTTCTTTTCATTGACCGCTGTGAACTCCCTCCCAACTTTCAATGAGTCTTCATATCTTGGAAATGATTGATAGACTTCTTCTGCAAAGTTTTCATTCAAGAAGTTGTCAATGCAAAAGTATGGATAGGGCTCGGCTTTATCCATTTTTTCTTTTAGTTCATTTATGTCAAAGTTGTTAACTAATTCGAACATAAAAACTCCTTTTTAGTCAATGGATTAGCTATTGACTTGAATGCTAATTGATTTGAAAAATCTCTTTTCTATGCGCCATCATAGTCCAGTCGATCAATTCATTCCCATGCAGTGATTATCAGATGTCTTTCCTGGTATTTCTGCTTGGCAAGTTTGGTTGATGTGTGAAGTCAACCCTAATCTAATGTTGAGCTGTTTAGGGTCGGTTGTTCATCTTCACCTGTGAGGGCAGGGAGTAGACCGGTTTCACTGGTCTTCCTCAGTTAAACCCCTGAGCACCCGGTAGTAGGTGTTATCGCCGACCATTTCGTTGTCGCAGGTGATGTTTAGATTTTCAACTGCTTAAGAACAGGGCTGATAGCTCAGGTGGCTATCGTAAGACTGGATAACGTGGGTAGCACAACCCTGAAAATTGATACACTCAGGGACACATCGTGCGTGTTGCAGTGGATCGGGCACAATCACAATAATGGCCTGTCTTTAACAGTTCCACTGTAGTGTGTAAGCCGATATACCCAGCACCGCCAGTTACCAGTACAGCGTCAGTCATTCCAAGTCCTTGGTACCCGCATTCCATATTTGTGATCACCTACTTTAACGATTATTTTCGTATTGGCGTTTGAGGTCTATTGTACTATAGGACAGGGGGGTAGGGGTGTTGTGGGAGCCCGCTCTGCGGGCGAAGGGGATGGTGGTTTTTTTCGCCCGGAGACCGGGCTTATATGGACCCGCCCGTGTTGCAAGCTATTTTTGACTCGAGCAGATGTGTTGCACGCTTATATCCGACCTA
>NZ_JBLXDN010000031.1:0-42898 GCF_048264025.1 Nitrincola sp. | reverse complement strand
GTCGGATATAAGCGTGCAACACATCTGCTCGAGTCAAAAATAGCTTGCAACACGGGCGGGTCCATATAAGCTCACTCCGTGAGCGAAATGATTCGCCCGGAGACCGGGCTCCTACAACAAGGTGCGCATTCACCCGGAGATTGGGCTCCTACAAACAAGGTGCGCATTCGCCCGGAGACCGGGCGCCTACTTTTGGGGTGAGAATTTTCTAGGAGTGTAGGAGCTCACTCTGTGAGCAAAATGTGCCCGAGCGCTTATGTCTAGCCTCTCCAAAACACAGGTGTCAGTAGTACCATTACCGTCAATAATTCCAGGCGCCCCAGAATCATAGTGAATCCGAGAATCCACTTGCCAATATCTGATACGGCTGCAAAGTTACCAGCTGGTCCGATCATGTCCCCCAGGCCCGGCCCCACATTGGTCAGGGCTGTGGCAGCTCCGCTAAGTGCGGTGACAAAATCCAGGCCTGTTGCCGCTAGTGCCAGTGTGACAAGTGCTAATATCAAAAAAAATAGAAACGAAAAAGCCACGGCCGACACCATGATATCGTCTGATACTGCTTTGCCATTGTAGCGGATAGAAAACACCCCACGAGGGTGTACAAGCTTATTCATTTGATCACGAAGGAATAACCAGGACAGCTGGAAACGGAAAATTTTCATCCCCCCACTGGTGGACCCTGAGCAGCCTCCGATAAAGGTTACGATGAAGAAAAAGCTTATGCTGAAATAACCCCAAAGCGTGTAATCTGTTGAAGCATAGCCAGTGGTAGTGATCACCGATACGATATTGAAAGCGGCATGTGTTAGCACCTCAAAAGGCGCACGCTCGGTGGTCAGCAGTTGTTGCAGTGTTAGCACACTGATTAAAGTTAATACCAGCAGCAGGAAACCTTGTGCCTGCTGATCCCTGAAAATAGCCAGACTAGGCTGATTCAAAAAGCGGATATACAGCATGAATGGCATGCCACCAATCAGCATGAAGACTACAGATATCCACAAAATACTGTTGCTAAAACGCCCCATGGAACTATCGTCGGTGGCGTATCCCCCTGTAGATACGGTTGTCAGGGCATGATTGATTGCATCGAATAAGGTCATGCTGGCGGCAAAATAGGAAAGTGCACAAGCCAGGGTAACACCAAGATAGACCAGCAATAGGCTACGGGCCATTGCATGAAACCGTGGTAAGGACTTTTCCGACCAGTCGGAAGACTCGGTCTGGAATAAGCGCATGCCGCCGACTTGCAAAAATGGCAGGATCGAAACCGCCATTCCTATTACACCCAGTCCCCCCACCCACTGCAACATGGAGCGCCACAGTAATATAGAGTGTGGCAGAGTGTCTAACTTAGACATCACTGTCGACCCGGTTGTAGTGATACCAGAAACGGCTTCAAACACGGCATCTGTCAGGGATAGGGGGTGGTGACTAAGCATCAACGGTAGGGCGCCATAGAATGAAAGTGACAGCCAGCTTAGGCTGGTCAGCAGATAAAGCTGACGTGCATTCAGTGCAAATCTGTGACCATAGCTCGGCAGCATCAATAGTAGACCCGCCAAGGCAGCCAAGCCGGATGACAAAAAGAAGGTGCTGTATTCTTCATCATTGGTCATCGAGGCGAAAACTCCAGGTACAAGCAGCAGCCCCGCCATAATAAAAGAGAGTATGCCACTGACAAAAAGGACCGGGCGGAATAGCTTCATCCTGTCACTCCTTCAGAAATAGCCAATTCCTGGCTGTAGCAGCTGTTTTGTTTGCTTCAGCCTGTGCTTGTGGACTAGAAGATGAAGAGTATATGTTGGTAGCGTGTAACAATTCGAGATAGTAAAACTGCCATGAGCGTAAAAAAAACGTAAAAATGTTATTCGTCAATGCTGAAGGTTTCAGTATTGCTTAGAAGCTACCAAGGTTGAGGGAGGGGGGGTTACAGAGCATGCGGGGACCCTGCGGAATTGGGTGGGTATATTGGTTGCTCGGAGCTGTAGGAGAAATAATTCGCTCGGAGACCGAGCTCCTACAAACAAGATGCGCATTCGCTCGGAGACCGAGCTCCTACAAACAAGATGCGCATTCGCTCGGAGACCGAGCTCCTACAAACAAGGTGCGGATTCGTTCGGAGACCGAGCTCCTACACGCAGGTCAGGTTATTCGTCGTCGAACCACCTTTCACGGTCTATGAAGGCGGCTAGGGCAGCCTCTTCACGGCGCTTTTCTATGGCGCGACGGGCTTCAAACAGGCGGCGGGTGGCGGTCTGTTTACGACGGTTTTTTTCCTCGACATCATAACCAACCAGAAGGTCAAACACTTCGGTCTGAATGGGGTCTAGGTCCTGCTCCTGACGTATCAGCATACGATTTAACTCCGATCTGTGATGCAGATTGAAGAGGAGGCGGCCTGATATAAGCCGTCTCCCGGCTGTAACACTGTCCTGACTCTTTTTTTAACCGATTTTGGCATCGATTTCAAATAGGATTTAACAGTGATAGGCTGATTTTAGGCAAAAAAAGTGACAGGAATGTTTCAGTCGTTATCGTCGGCTTGGCGACGAGTGGGCATCAACCGGTCATTCTGACGCAGGCTACGCAGGCTGCGTTTGATGGTTTTGAGGTGGTCAAACAAGGCTGGCCCCAGCTTCATGGCAACGCCAACGGCGAGAATATCTATGACTACCAGGTGTACGACCCGTGAAGACATCAGTGTGCTGAGGTCTTTATCTTCTTCCACATCGACATGGATGGGGATGGTGGCCAGTTCAGCCAGAGGGGTTGTACCTGGGCAGAGGGTAATGACGGTGGCACCGGTTTCACGCACCAGTTTTACCGTGTGCAGCAGATCTTTGGTACGCCCTGTCTGGGAGATGGCCACAACGACATCGCCTAGCCCCAGTGTCACGGCTGAAATAGTCTGCATATGGGGATCGGAATAAGCGGCGGCTGACACCATCAGGCGGTAGAACTTGTGTTGCGCATCGGCGCAGACGGGCGCTGATGCACCAAAGCCGTAAAACTCGACACGATTGGCTTTAGCCAGCGCATCGATTGCTTCTTCGAGTAGTTGCGGATCAAGTTGCTCACGGATATTGATCAGATTGCCAATCATCGAGTCGAAGATTTTCTGCTTGAACTCGATCACCGTATCTTTAGTGTCCATCGAGAACTTTTCAAAGCTGGCATTACTGGCAAGGCCTTGAGCGAGAGTGAGCTTGAAGTCTTGAAAGCCATCGTAATTCAGCGCGCGACAGAAACGTACCACGGTCGGTTCGCTGACATTGGCTTCCGAGGCAAGATCAACAATGCGCATATGAATCACGTCACTGGGCTGTGCCAGTACAAAATCGGCCACCTTCTGTTCAGACTTACGGAGTTTTTCCCGTGAATCGGCGATGGATTTTAGAAGATTGAAGGAGTTCAACACGGATACCTGTCAGCTGCTGGCCGTTAATCAGGCCTTAGTATAGCAATGAAATCTTCCCGCGCCTAACCTCCGTGGTTGCTAGGGGACTGAAATCAGCCATGTTATGACTACAGATCCTGACATAGACCACGTACAATAGACATTGATTGACTAAACCCCTCGACGGAGTCTTTGAATGAGTGATATCCAGCAACTGGAAGCACAACTCGGCAAACTGAAACCCTGGCAGCTGACGGCGTTTGCAGCGGCGCTGACTGAGCGTATGCTGCCAAACTTCACCCTGTTTTCACGGTTGTTGGAGTTTGGTGATGCCCAACAGGTGCGGCGGATACTGGATGGTGTTTGGGAACATCTTGCCGGCGGGGCTTCGATGAACTTTGAAGTGCAGCTGGATCATGTCGAAGACAATATGCCGTCGCTGGACGAGTTCGACATGTATGGTGCCATGCCTGCGCTGGATGCGGTGGTAGCCCTCTATTCCACTCTGGTGTGTATCCTGGAATCAGATCCGGCTGAAGCGGCTAATATTGCTGACCTGTCACGTGAGTGTGTGGCCACCTTTATTGAAGTTAACGAGGCCGATCCTCAGCTGTCCGATGCCGAACTGATGCGCTTTATCGCCGCGCATGATTTGATGCAGGATGAAGATGCCTTTCAAGAAGAGGTGCTGGAGCGCCTACAGGATCAGCAACAGCCTAATAAGGCGTTTATCCGTGACATCCGCGAACTGGCGGGTAATCAGGGTGTCAGTAATCTTGGAATCAGTGATAACGAATAATGCTGCGAGTCGGTCTGCTACTGCTGGTGCTGCCAGCGCTGTCATTGATGGGGATGTTCTTTGTTGAACAGATGCACATTAGTGATTGTGCTCAGGTCGGTGGTTACTGGAACTATCTCCAGGGGCAGTGTGATCTGCAACAGCAACACTCTTTTATCCCCCTGATGGTTCGGCGTCCACTGTTGGTGAATGGTGGTATGTTGCTCAGCTGTCTCGGACTTTTGCTAACGATTGCCGGACTCTATCGTCGGCGCCGATAATTAATGGATAGATATGCGTAAGAAAATAGTCTGGACCCTACTGGCATTGAGTTTGTTGTTTGTTATCTGGGCGGTGTTTTTTTCGCCGCAATGGCTTGAAGGGTTCAATCAGCAGCGTGCTGATGAAGCGAGTGTTTTTCGTCAGCAGGGTTTGACAGCGGGCGAACAAATGGATCAACAGGGATGTCAGGATCAGGCCTTGACGGGCTTTGCCGCCTGCTCAGACTCTAACTTTGTCTGTACCGTCAATCAGGGAGTTTTCTTGAAATCCTGCTTTGAGGTTGCTGCACCCACAAATGGTTTTTGTGACGGTGTGCCAGCCTTCCATGATAAGGCCACGGAAGAAGAAAAGGATTGGGCTAAGTACAACTGTTGGGATATGGATATACGTGGTGAGGGCTGCAGACTGCTGTTGCGTCAACGCATAGAGTTCTGCGATGCCCTCGGTTCCACGTCGACGTCAGCCGGTTTGCAGAATTAATTTACCGCTAATATGCCCGCTGGCACTAAGCTTGTGGGCTTGAGCGGCATCCTGTAACGGCAACACCTGTGCCACTTTCAGCTTAAGCTGGCCGCTGGCACAGAGCCCGGCAAGCTTGCCAAGCTGGCTGGCATTGGGTTCAACGCGGATAGATATCACCTCAACATCGGTACCTTCGGCGGCAGCACTGACCTGTGCGGCTGTCACAGAGGGCAGGGTAACCAGTCGACCACCCGGTTTCAGGGTTATCAAAGCCTCTATGGCCGTATCACCCCCGACACCATCGAGAATCAGTTCAAACTGGCCAGCCAGGGTGCCCATATCCAGGTCGCGGTAATCAATCACTTGATGACAGCCCAGTGATGTCAGGTAATTTCGGTTGGCGGCCGAACAGGTGGCACTGACCTGAGCACCTTCCAATACCGCCAACTGCACTGCCAGATGACCCACGCCACCTGCACCGGCCAGTATCAACACCGACTCGCCAGCCTGCAGCTGGCCTTTATCAAACAGTGCTTGCCAGGCTGTCAGGCCTGCCAGCCCTAATCCGGCAGCCGTCGTGGCATCCAAACCTTCCGGGCGCAAGGTAATTTGATCTGCTGGTACACAGAGTTGTTCAGCATAGCAGCCTGCCGGATGGGGAAAGCGAACTAACCCGAGTACAGCATCCCCCGGTTTATAATCACTGACACCCTCGCCGAGTGCTTCGACGACACCGCTGAACTCCCAGCCAGGAATAAAAGGAAAGGATTCAATAAAACCAGAAGCACCACCGCCGGAGCAGGTTTTCCAGTCGATGGGGTTAACGCCTGCAGCTTGATTACGGATCAGTACTTCGCCGGGTCCCGGTTGTGGCATATCGATAGTTTCGAAGCGCAGGTTATCGGGTTCATGGGCATGGATCTGGATTACGTGCATGGCTTACTCCACTTACAAAACTCTTGGCCGAACTGGCCTGAATCGATCAGGCATTATCGGTTGCTGTCGCCAGTTTTTCCAGTGCGATGAGCATATCGGCTGGAAACTGGCAGCTAAAGCAGCTGCCTTTACCCAGGGTGCTGCGGATTTTAAGCTGGCCACCATGGCGAACCATTACGTACTTTACAATCGACAATCCTAGCCCAGTGCCACCACTCTCACTGGCGCGCCCTTCGTCCACCCGATAAAAGCGTTCGGTCAGGCGTGGAATGTGGAAGGCTTCAATGCCTGGGCCATTGTCATATACACTCAGATAGCCACCCTGGGCATCCGTATGCCAGACGATGCGGATTTCACTGCCTGCTGGGGTATAGCGTACGGCGTTGAACACCAGATTGGAGAAAGCGCTGTGCAATTCATTGTCCTGGCCTAGCAGGTCATAATTCGGGTCAACTTCAATGCTGATTCGATGTTGTTTGTCACCGCTGAGAACCAGGGCATCACGTTTGATCTCTTTCAGCATTAACTGGATATCCACCGGCATGTCTTCGGTGAGGTGTTCGGTGGACTCCAGGCGCGATAGCATCAGCATGTCTCGGACCAGGCCTTCCATACGTTGTGTTTGTTGTTCCATCTGCTTCATGCCACGCAGTATGGGGCTGGGCAGGGGCTGGTCGAGGAAGGTTTCCAGGTAGCCACGAATCACTGTCAGCGGTGTGCGTAGCTCATGAGAGGCATTGGATACAAAACTCTGGCGGGTTTGTTCCAGTTTTTTCAAGCGTGAGATATCCCGTGCTACCAGTAGCCGATCACCCTGGCCAAACAGGGTGATGTGGTACTGCAGTGTGATCTGTTCGTTGATCGGGGAGTTGAGTTCGAGTGGGTCGTGGTAATTGCGTTTCTTGTAGTAACGGATAAAACGGGGGTCACGCAACAGGTTGAGGATGGATTTTCCTTTGTCGACTCGTGGCTGTAATCCGAGAAGGGTTTCGGCTGCTGTATTCCACCACTCAAGCCGGTCCTTGGTATCGATAATAACGACGCAATCTTCTAGTGCGGCCGATGATTGTTGGTAACGGTGAATGACCGCCGTCAGCTTTTGTTCCCGGTCGCGGCTGCTTTTTTGTTTGCGATAAATTGTGTAGAGCAAGTCACCCCAACTACCGGGTAAGTCTGGGGGCTCTATGTCTTTGTTCATAATCCAGCGAAGGGTGCGTACCAGAAGCCACGCCTGGTAAAAGCTCCAAACCAGTAGCACCAGTGTCAGTACAGGAAAAAACTGGCCCAGCATCACGCCCGTAACGGCTGCAAACAGCAGTATCAGCAGTAGACTGTAGATGATGCGAAAGGGCGATTTCATTTTTCAGTTATGAATATCCGTGTTTATCCGCCTTGAACAGAGAAACGGTAGCCTGTACCACGCACCGTTTGAATAAGATAATCATGGCGGTTACCCAGGGCCTTGCGCAAACGTCTGATATGCACATCGACAGTGCGCTCTTCAACATACACATTACCGCCCCAGACCATATCGAGCAACTGACTGCGGGAATAGGCTCGATCAGGGTGGGTCATGAAAAACTGCAGCAGACGAAACTCAGTGGGGCCAAGATCAACAGACTGTTCTACGGAGGTCACCCGGTGTGATATGGGATCTAATGTCAGCTCATCGACCGTGACCGGCTCTTCAATGCCCTTGGGTGTGGTCCGGCGCAATACAGTTTTCAGCCGAGCAACAAGTTCACGTGGAGAAAAAGGTTTGGTGATGTAGTCATCTACACCGGCTTCCAGCCCCTGCACCTTATTGTCTTCTTCAGCTTTGGCCGTCAGCATAATAATAGGTACATTGGCGGTAGTTTCATCACGGCGTAAACGACGCGCAAAATCAATACCATTGGTACCTGGCATCATCCAGTCAAGCAATACCATATCGGGCATTTGATCCAGAACGGCTGCATGTGCTTGTTGAGCATTCTCCGCTTCAATGCATTCATAACCCGCCATTTCCAGGGCAACGGCAATCATTTCGCGGATGGGGGCTTCGTCATCTACGATCAGCACACGCTTGGCAACTGACATGAAATCACTCCATAGCTGTTTTAGTGGTGAACGTATTACAAGTCTTTTCTGTTACAGTAATATGACAGACTGAAACAAATGTAAAATTCCCCCCGATCTCAGGCGGCATAGTGCAACACGATCCCCACCAGAACGGCCAGCTCGGCCAGGTGGTTATTCAGAAAGGCTTTGAAGCAGCCATCGCGAGCGCGGTGCAGGGTCAGCCATTGTTGATAGATAAAGCAACCGGCTGCAATGGCAACGCCAGTGAAGTACCAGCCGGAAAATTGCTGCATTAATCCTATCCAAATCAGTAGCCCAACAACGGTCAGTTGCATCAATCCAATAATCAGACGGTCAGCCTGACCAAAGCGCACCGCCGTTGACTTGACGCCAATACGCAGGTCGTCATCCCGGTCCACCATGGCATATTGGGTGTCGTATGCCACGGTCCAAATAATTTTAGTCAGGTAAAGCAGCCAAGCAATCCAGGGCAGGCTGTCGGTCACGGCTGTGAAGGCCATCGGGATGGCCCAGCCAAAAGCCGCACCCAATACCAGCTGCGGGTAATGGGTATAGCGTTTCATGAAGGGATAGCAGAAAGCCAGCGCTATGCCAATAAACGACATCATCAGTGTTAGCGTATTGGTAAACAGCACCAGTGCGAACGCCAGCAGCATTAATGCTACAAATAATATTATCGCTTCGCACGCGGTGGCGGCTCCCGTTGCCAAAGGCCGGGTAGCTGTGCGCTTAACATGTCCGTCAATATGGCGATCAGCGAAATCATTGATGACACAGCCTGCTGAGCGGGTTAGTAATACACCCAACAGAAATATAATCAGCAGCTTAGGGGTGGGAACACCTTCGCTGGCGATCCACAGAGCCCAGAGTGTTGGCCAGAGCAGCAGCAGGGTGCCAATGGGGCGGTTCAGGCGCATCAGCCGTATATATACGGCTGCTTTGTTGAGTAGTAAGTCAAACATGATCGTCAGCTTTTAATGAAGGATAAGAAATGTCCGCCATGGCAGGCAAAAATACTTCACTGACCAGTAAGGGGCCATGGCTTAGCTGGAACACTGAGCGTCGCGCCCAGCAGTGATGCTGCTGATGCTGTAACCGGCAGACTTGCAGCGGGCCTCGGCGAATCGCTGGATCTTTGAACAACAGGCTGCCAAGAGAGCGATTGCCGAGTAACAGCAGGCGTCGATCAGGGCCTCTGAGTGTTCTCGAGGGGATTACTGAGCGGGCAAATACCCAGGGAGTACCAGCTCCGCTAAGGTGTACTTCACGAATCAATGCCATCTGTCGCTGCGGAATTCCCAACAATCTGGCTTCCGAACGGGTTGGCTGTGCCCAGGTTAACTTGAGCAGTTCAACGTCCAGTTGGTTGTGGCTGGCCAGGCGCAGTTGGTGAGTCAGTGAACCTCGCTCACAGAGCCAAGGGCGCCAGTGCATGGGTATGGCCGGGCGTCGTCGGATTGATTGCCAGTGGGTCTGGTTGTACCGTGTGTCCCTTGCCATGGATCGATTCAAGTCAGGTCAGTCCGCATCATCAGTGAGCGCAGAGTGTAGCATTTTAATCTGCGCCCCTGAATATGTGTACTGCCTGATTAAGAGGGTGTTTAGGGTTTACTCGCTGTTCGGATTCAAGTCCAGCTCATCATCCGGGGAGTCATCACGCAGTGCTTGTTTAATGCTTTTTAGCGTCTGGTGGCGGACATCGGAACCACTGACCTGATAGATCAGGTGCTCAGACAGATTACGCGCATGATCTCCGATCCGCTCCAGGCTGCGTAATACCCACATGATATTCAGTACAACAGAAATAGAACGAGGGTCTTCCATCATGTAGGTCACCAGGGAGCGCATGGCGGAACGGTATTCTGTATCGACACGTATGTCCTGTTTGGCCACACGGTAGGCCATAGCTAAGTCTCGACGAGCAAAGGCCGTGAGCACATCGCTGACCATCTCGGTCACTAACGCACTGATATGTCGTACCTCCTGATAACCTTGAGGTTTTTCACCGCTATTATAGATTTCTATAGCATGTTTGCAGATGCGGCTGGCTTCATCACCGATTCTTTCCAGGTCAGAGACCGAGCGGCTGATCGAGACAATCAGACGCAGATCGCTGGCAGTAGGCTGACGTATCGCAATTGTCTTGGTGCACTGATCATCAATACTCAACTCCATCTGATTGGTTTGCTGGTCCAACTGCCGGGATTCTTCTGCCAGCTTAGGATTGTTTTCAGTCAGTGCTCTGATTGCATCACGAACCTGGCGTTCGACGATACCGCCCATCGCCAGCATTTCGGTACGGATGCTTTCCAGTTCATGGTTGAATTGCTGTGAAATATGGCGGGAAAAGCCTTCCGGTTGCGTTTGCATAGTTTACACCTCGGTGTTTCGTTATTGTTAGGTGGCTTCAGGCATAACGTCCGGTGATGTAATCCTCTGTGGCCTTGTGGCGTGGATTGGTGAACAGGTCTCGAGTTAGACCTGTTTCCAGAATCCGTCCTTGATCCAAAAAGGCGGTAAAATCGGAAACCCTGGCAGCCTGATGCATGTTATGTGTCACCAATACAATAGTATAGCTTTGTTTCAGTTCGGTGATTAGCTCTTCAATTTTTAACGTGGAAATGGGATCCAGTGCTGAAGCGGGTTCATCCAGCATCAGTACATCGGGTTCTACAGCGAGCGCTCTGGCAATCACCAGACGCTGTTGCTGGCCTCCGGAAAGTTCGTTGGCATTGCGATTCAGTTGGTCTTTGACTTCATCCCAGAGCGCTGCCTGACGTAAGGAGCGTTCGGCGGCCTCATGTAGTTGATGACGCTTGCGGACACCCAAGAGCCGCAAGCCAAATACGACATTGTCATAAATCGACATAGGGAAGGGATTGGGCGACTGAAAGACCATGCCTACCCGGCGTCTTAACTCGGGTAGATCGTAATATTTTTGATAAATATCTTCACCGTCAAGACAGACCGAACCTTGAATATGGCAAAGATCATTCAGATCGTTCAAGCGATTGATGCACTTCAATAGGGTGGATTTACCACAACCGGATGCACCGATAAAAGCGGTTACCTGATGTGCAGGCAGCTGCAGATTAATCTGTTCCAGCACGGTTCGATCACCAAAACGCAGGCTTAAGTCTGTGATCTCGATTTTTGCTGGCTTCATGGCACTGTTTCTCAATGATGAAGGGTGAATTGGCGAAAACGCTGGCGCAGGCGCTGACGGATAATGATAGCAGTAAGGTTTAGCGTAATAACCAGTGTGACCAGAACCAGAGCGGCAGCAAACACCAGTGGCATCACATTACTACCGGCCGGACTCTGCATGCCGACATCAAATATATGATACCCAAGATGCATCACATTACGATCCAGGTGCAAATAGGGAAAGGTTGTATCAATCGGCAGTTGCGGTGCTGTACGGACCACACCTACCAGCATCAGCGGAGCTACCTCGCCAGCCGCTCTGGCAATTGCCAGGATGATACCGGTCAGAATAGCGGGCGTGGTCATGGGTAGCACCACACGCCACAGCATTTCTGTCTGAGTGGCCCCGAGTGCCAGGCAACCACTGCGATAGTCTTTAGGGATCCGTGACAGGCCTTCTTCGGTCGCTACGATGACCACGGGTAGCGTTAGCAATGCCAGCGTCAGGGATACCCAGATCAGCCCTGGTGTACCATAGGTGGGTGTAGGCAGCTGTTCAGAATAAAAGAGCTTATCAATGGAACCCCCCATAATATAAACAAAGAACACCAGACCAAATACACCAAAGACAATCGATGGCACGCCAGCCAGGTTGTAGATGGCAATTCGCAATACCCTCGTCATCAGATTCTGACGGGCGTATTCGCTCAAGTAAATAGCGGCCAGAACCCCGATGGGAGTCACCAGCAGTGTCATCAGGAAGACCATGGTCATGGTGCCGAACAGGGCTGGAAAAATACCGCCTGCCTGATTATTTTCATGCGGCGGTTCGCTGAGAAACAGCCAGATATTCTGCAGGAAACGCACCAGGCGTTGTGGCTCACCAGCCTCTGGCCAGAAATGACTGAGTCCCTGGATACCAATCAACAGTAACAACGCGGCGACCAGCATCAGTGACAGCAGAAGCATGGAGCCACACAGCCAAAGCCAGAGCAAATCCTGTCTAAACCAGCCTAGTCGCATGAATAACCTCAAGAATGCCTGTAGTGACGGTAAAGGTTCTCACGAACCACGGCTGCCAAGGTGTTCATAATGAAGGTCAATAAGAACAACAGTGTAGCGGAGAGTATCAAAACCCGGTAATGGGTTGAACCCTGCATGGCTTCAGGGGTTTCTATAGCCAGATTTGCTGCCAGACTGCGCATGCCTTCAAACAAACTAAAATCGCTGACCGGGCTGTTACCACTGGCCATTAATAGAATCATGGTTTCACCCAGCGCCCGTCCAGTACCGATCATGATAGCAGCAAAAATACCTGCCGCCGCCGTGGGGACGATCACCCGGATTACCGCTTGCCAGGGGCTGGCACCGAGCGCCATCGCACCCTGGCGCAAACTATCCGGAACACTGATCAGCGCGTCCTCCGTCAGAGAGAAAATCACCGGCATGATGGCCAGTCCCATCATTAACCCGATCACCAGACCATTGCGCTGTTGATAATCTATCCCTTGTATAGCCAACCACTCAATCATATTGCCTTGAAACAGCCAGACTTCCAGCCAATGCCCAAACTGCCAGGCTAGCAGCAGCGCTAACAGCAGTAAGACCAATATGCGTGAGAGCCCTGACCACTGGGTTGTTTGTGACTCACGGAGTAGGTTTAGGGAATACAGTAGTGCATGGATCAGAATCAACAACAAGGGGGTCAACAGCAGCAAACTGAGTGCGGTGGCGAGATGTTGCTCCATCAGAGGAGCCAGCCAGAGCCCGGCAATAAAGCCCAGCACCACCGTCGGGAAGGCTTCTGCAAGCTCCACGGCTGGTTTGACCCAGGCCCGAGTTCGCTCATTCAGAAAACAGGCGGTATAAATGGCAGCTAAGATAGCCAACGGAATGGCAAATAACATCGCGTAAGCCGCTGCCTTGAAGGTTCCGATGGAGAGCGGTACAAAGCTGTATTTGGCTTCAAAACGGTCGGTATTAGCCGAGGTTTGCCAGATATAATCGGCCTGTCGGTGGCCCTCATAGAGCCAGGGTTTCCACAGCAGCGACCAGGAGAATTCCGGATGGGGATTGTGCAGTTGCAGGGTTTGCTGTTGTCCGATTACATTTTGTAACTGAATACTGTCACCCTTTTCAGAGATATGTATCTGCTCCAGCGGTAATACCTGGCTCTGGTACTCGGCCAGCATTCTGCCACTGGTGGCATGGTGTAGACGAACCAGCCCCGAGGGGTCGTAGCTGATAAATCCTTTGCTGCCGGGCAGCGCAAGTAGCCGGGTGTCTGAGTGCTGTGTTGGAAATTGTTTGGCTAAAATCATAGCTGAGCTTTCAGGTTGCAAGGGGTTGATCAGCCACTGGCTGATCTGGCCTTGTGAATCGACCAATATCACCGAGGCCTGACCATAAAGCCAGATGGCATGGGCCGAGGAGGCGCTTCCCGAGGGGAGAGGGGGCATTTGTTCAGCATGGGCTGACGGGACAAGCTCAACACTTTCCTGGGTATTAGGCACTTCACGCATATCTGCTGAACCAAATAAAGGCAGTGTTTCCCAGAAAAGGAAGATAAACAGACTGGCTAGTGCCAGGATCACACTGGTTGCAGCCAGGCGAATTAGTTGGCGTATGAGTCTATCTTTGAGGCGTCGGTAACGTTGATAGCCTGGAGACAGATGGCGGCGCGGCTGTGTCATGATGCAGCGGCCTCAAAAATTTGTAACTGTGTTTCATACTGGTTTACTGGCAGGGGGCGCAATCCTGAAGCCTGTAAAATGGCTTGCCCTTCGGCCGAAAAAATAAACCGTAACCAGGCGTGATAATGAGCAGGCAGGGGGGTATCGGGTGGTTGATTAATATAGAGATAGAGAGTACGTGCAAGCGGATAATCAGTAAGGGTATCCAATGGATGGCTGAGTGGCGACGAAGTCTGTACCTGCAAGGATAGCAGCTTAATGCTGGGGTCCCGGTAGGCCACGCTGGCGTAGCCGATAGCATTTTCGGTCGCTGCGACACCTCGGACCACGGCGATGGAGCCAGGCAGTTCAATCAAGCGGTTGATAAAGTCACCACCGGCTAAGGCCAGCTCGCGGAAATCACCATAGGTACCGGAGGTCACGCTACGACTGAATACAGCAATATGGCGGTTGGACCAGGCCGCGCTGTCCTGCAATTGATTCCAGTGTGACAGGGCTGTCGGGTGGCCTCGCAGACGGGTTGAAGAAAAGATTGCATCGAGTTGTGTCAGTGTCAGATGACTGAGCGGGTTGTCTGGGTGTACAAAAACGGCGATACGATCTTCTGCCAGTGGTACTTCGGTGACGTTGTAGCCATGATTGGCCTGAAACTGACGCGATTCCTGTGAGCTCATGCGTCGGCTCATCGGCGCGAGTAAGGTCGTTCCACTGATCAGAGCGGTTGCCGCTGAGGATGAGCCACCGGTATGCAACTCCAGCAATATTTGTGGATGCTGCTGCTGGAAAGCTTCACTCCATTGGCTGATCAAACGGCTCAGCGTATCTGATCCGACCGTTGAAATAACTCCGTTTAAAGACGATGTTTTGTCTGCCGCCAAAGTGTTTTGGCTAACCAGCAATAGCAGTAGCAGTAAGTGTTTGCTGAGGCCGATTGCCTTGTAATAAAAATGTAATATTTCCTTCACTTTGCTGAAATATTTCCTTGTCAGAATACCACCTTGTAAGAATTAGCGACCTGGGTGATCACTTGAACAGCATTCGGGTCGTATTAACAAAACTAAACGAGGATGCCTCAATGACGTTTCGTAACAAAGCTCTCGCCATCGCGATGACCGCAGCCGCTGCCGTTGCCTTCACTGCACCAGCTATGGCGCGTGATACCATTCAGATCGCTGGTTCTTCAACTGTACTACCTTTTGCTTCGATTGTTGCTGAAGAGTTCGGTAACTCTTTTCCACAGTTTAACACGCCTGTTGTAGGTTCGGGTGGCTCCAGTGGCGGTTTGCGCCAGTTTTGCCAGGGTGTTGGCGAAAACACTATCGATATTGCCAACTCTTCCCGTGCGATTCGTCCTGCCGAAGTTGAAAGCTGTGCCGCAAATGGCGTAACTGAAATCATTGAAGTGAAGTTTGGCTACGATGGTATTGTGTTCGCTTCACGTACAGATAGCGGTACTTTTGCACTTGAACCGCATCATGTATTCCTGGCTGGCGCTGCACAGATTCCACAGAATGGTGAAATGGTAGCCAACCCTTATACTCGCTGGTCTGAGATCGACAGCTCGCTGCCAGATCAGGAAATCGTACTGGTTATTCCTGGCTCTAACCACGGTACCCGTGAAGTTTATGAAGAAAAAGTTGTTCACCCTGGATGTGAAACTTTTGAAGAAGTTAATGCACTGGAAAAAGAAGCCAAAACCAATTTCTGTAATGCCATTCGTACCGATGGCCGCGTTGTAGAAATCGCTGGTAACTACACTGAAACTCTGGCTCGTCTGGATGCACAGAAAGATGCCTTGGGTGTATTTGGTCTAAGTTTTTATGATCAGAACCGTGACCGTCTGAAAGTGGGAACTGTTGGTGGTGTAATTCCAAGTCTGGAAACCATTGGTACTGGCGAATACCCAGTGTCTCGTCCTTTGTATTTCTACATCAAAAACCAGCACGTTGGTGTGATTCCTGGTCTGCTTGAATATGCTCAGTACTTCTTGAGCGAGCAAGTAGGTGGTATGGGTAGCATGCTTGAATCTGCTGGTTTGATTCCTATGGACATGACAGAGCGTGATGAAATCACCGCCGCTGTAATGTCTCGGACATTGTTGGACTAAGCAAATCGCTGAATCAAAAAACCGAGAATGTCACAGCATTCTCGGTTTTTTTGTCCAGGATGTTGATGCAAATTGCTGTAAATGAAACCTTATCGACGCTGGAGCCGATATGAGTAACCTGGTACTGATTGCCGTACTGTTGATGATGATGGCCTTTGTATATCAAGTGGGACTGGTACGCAGTCGTAAGGTCGCTATCACAACTTCGGGTGATAAAGTTAGATTGCATTCTCGCCCTGTATACCATGGCATGTTACTGGCGCTATGGACAGTGGTCCCCGCCGCTATCATTTTTGTAGGCTGGACTTTTACACAGCCGGGTATCATTGAATCGATGGTGGTTTCGCAGTTACCACCAGAGGTTATATCAGGTAGTGTTAATGATATACGCAATGTACTGCAAAGAATTACAAACTTATCCTCAGGCTTTGGTCTGACTGATGAAGCCTTACCCTATGAATTAGCGGCTGCGGAGCATATGCAAAAGCTAAAAACCACAGGGAATTTGTTAATGTTGGCATTGATGGCCTCGGTTGCCGCTGCCGCACTTGTCTTTAATTTAAAGCGTATCCACCCAGATTTACGCGCTCGAAACTCTGTAGAACGTGTCGTTCGATTCCTGTTGATTGCCTGCTCAACGGTCGCGATTTTGACCACGATTGGTATCGTTATGTCTATGTTTGGCGAAGCGATGCGTTTCTTTTCGTTTGTCAGTCCAATGGACTTCTTTTTTGGAACCACATGGAATCCGCGTTTCTCAACCATAGGAACTGAAGGCCAGGGTGGCTTTGGCATGCTGCCACTGCTTTGGGGCACCCTGATGATCGCCATCATTGCATTGCTAGTGGCTGTGCCTGTGGGGTTGATGACCGCGATATATCTTGCTGAGTATGCGCACCCGAAAGTAAGAGCGATTGCGAAACCTGTTATCGAAATTTTAGCGGGTATTCCGACGATTGTTTATGGCTTTTTTGCTTTAGTGACGGTGGGCCCTTTCCTGGCAACAATGGGTGCGACCTTGGGGCTGGATATTCGTGCAACATCCGCGCTAACAGCGGGGATTGTTATGGGGATTATGATTATTCCATTCATTTCATCCCTATCAGATGACATTATCACCCAAGTACCTAAAGCCATGCGAGATGGGTCCTTAGGGTTAGGCGCAACCAAATCCGAAACCGTTCGCAAAGTTGTTTTTCCAGCGGCCTTGCCGGGGATTGTCGGTGCGATCTTGTTGGCAGCCAGCCGCGCAATCGGTGAAACCATGATTGTAGTTTTGGCCGCGGGTAACAGTCCGGTACTGACGGCAAATCCTTTTGAAGCAGTCTCTACCATGACGGTGACCATCGTCAATCAGCTGACAGGTGACCAGGACTTTGCTAGTCCACAGTCCTTGGTAGCCTTTGCTTTGGGTTTGACTCTGTTTGTGATCACCTTATGTCTGAACGTTGTGGCATTGGTCATCGTTCGTAAATACCGTGAACAGTACGAGTAAATTATGAATACTGAAACAGTGAATATGCCAGATCAGAACGATTTGGCGAAAAAACGGGATCTGATGCAGCAGCGTGTTACAAAGTCACTGAAGCGTCGTCATTCTCAAGAACAACGCTTTAGAATGATGGGTATTGCGGCCGTGGCAATGGCGCTGGCTTTTGTGGCACTGCTATTCATCACCATCTTGTCAAAAGGTGTGCCTGCATTTTGGCAAGCGCATATCACTCTTGATATACATTTTGATGAGCAGATAATTAAAATTGATGAAAAACCGGTTCGCATGGCGAGTGAATCGGAAGCTGAGTTTAATCAGCGCTTCCTGGCATGGCAGACTCAGCTAGGCTTTATTAATTTTAATAGAATTATTCTCAATGCGATTGCTAACGAGATCCCTGAAGCGGCTGATCATCCACGTGATGCCATGCAGTTGGTGACGTCAGGTGAGCGCTTTGCTCTACGCGATATGGTACGAGATGATCCGTCCATTATCGGGACAACGCAGCGTTTAACGCTGCTGGCTGATGCTAATATCGATGTTTGGGTCAAGGGAAATGTTGATCGCGACTTACCTACGTCACAGCAACAGATTTCAACGCTTACTCAAGAATGGGCGGATGAGCTGGCAGACCGTGGTGTGATTGAAAATCGCTTCAGCACATCGTTATTTATGAACCCTGACTCACGTAGCTCTTTAGCCTCGGCCGGTCTGGCGGGTGCCTTTATGGGCTCGTTGATGATGATGTTAATCGTGATGTTCCTCGCCGTACCTATCGGGGTTGCATCGGCGATTTATCTTGAAGAGTTTGCACCGCAGAACAAGCTAACTGACCTCATCGAGGTGAATATAAATAACCTGGCCGCCGTACCTTCCATTGTGTTTGGTTTGCTCGGTGCATCGGTATTTATTCTTTGGTTCAAGTTACCGCTTTCTGCACCCATAGTCGGTGGTTTGGTGCTGACCTTGATGACATTGCCGACGGTTATTATCGCTACGCGTTCGACACTAAAGGCTATTCCACCGTCGATTCGTTCAGCCGCGCTGGGTCTTGGTGCTTCTAAAGTGCAGGCCGTGTTACATCATGTATTGCCCTTGGCGATACCGGGTATTTTGACTGGAGCGATTCTCGGTATTGCTCAGGCGCTGGGTGAGGCGGCACCCTTGTTGCTGATCGGTATGAGCTCCTTTGTAGCGAGTGTGCCATCGACACCGTTTGAGCAATCAACGGCACTCCCTGTGCAGATCTTTTTGTGGCAAGGTAACGAGCTACGTAACTTTTTCGAGGCGAGAACCTCTGCAGCCATTGTTGTACTACTGGCGCTGATGATCTCGTTGAATGCTGTAGCCATCTGGCTGCGCAAACATTTTGAAACACGGTGGTGAGAGAGATGAAAATGGAACAGCCAACAATGGGTGCCATGCAGATGAGTTTTGATGACAAACAAAAAAACTCGGCAACCTCAAGCACCATCAAGATGAGTGCCCGTGATGTCAAGGTCTTCTATGGTGATGCTGAAGCCCTGCACGGCATCAATATGGACCTGTATGAAAACGAAGTGGTAGCTTTTATCGGGCCATCTGGCTGCGGTAAGTCGACTTTCCTGCGCTGCTTCAACCGTATGAATGACACGATCGATTCGGCACGGGTTACCGGCGAGATCCTCTTGGATGGTCGCGATATACACGACAAAAAGCTCGATGTAGTGCAGTTACGGGCACAGGTGGGTATGGTATTCCAGAAACCCAACCCTTTCCCCAAGTCCATATATGAAAATATCGCCTATGGTCCACGTTTGCATGGCCTGGTGGATAACAATAAAAGCGATCTGGATGAGATAGTGGAAACCAGCTTGCAGCGTGCGGGTCTGTGGAAAGAGGTGAAGGATCGTCTGGATGCACCCGGTACCGGCCTCTCAGGCGGACAACAGCAGCGTTTGTGTATTGCGCGTGCGATTGCGGTCAGTCCTGAAGTGATCTTAATGGATGAGCCTTGTTCAGCTTTGGATCCCATTGCTACGTCGATCATCGAAGAGTTGATTGATGAACTCAAGGGCAGCTACACCATTGCCATCGTAACGCATAATATGCAGCAGGCAGCGCGTGTGTCCGACAAAACCGGCTTTTTCCACCTGGGTGATCTGGTTGAAATCAACGAAACACGTGAGATCTTTACCAATCCAAAAGATTCACGTACTGAAGATTACATAACCGGCCGTTTCGGTTAAATCCACAGGATCAGGAGCAAGAATGAGTATTCAACGTGTCGATGGGCATACTTCCCAGGCGTATAATGCCGAAATGAATGAAGTGGTCAATGATGTATTGGCCATGGGCGAGCTGGTAATCCAGCAGGTGGAGAGAGCCTTAAATGCTTTCATCAATGCCGATGCCACTTTAGCTCAAGAAGTGATCAGTGCTGACACCTCAATCAATGATATGGAAGTAGAGATTGATGATAAATGTGTGCAGATACTGGTCAAGCGCCAACCTGCCGCCGGTGACCTGCGTGCCGTGATCGCGGTGATCAAAACGATCAAAGATTTAGAGCGTATTGGTGACCAGGCAAAACGTATTGCCCGCATGGCGGCTAAGTCGGATAACAATGTGTTGCCGCCTAAAGAGTTCAGTGAATTTGCAACCATGGGTGGTCATGTTACCCAGATGCTGCACGGAGCAATGAGTGCCTTTCGTCGAATGGATGCCGATGAAGCTCTGAAGGTGGCTTTGCTGGATAAGCAGGTTGATAGTGATTATGAGGCGATCCTGCGCCAGAATATGACCTATATGCTGGAAGATCCTCGCAATATTACCCGTATGGTCGAAATGACATGGGTAGGACGTGCCATTGAGCGTATCGGAGACCATGCCCGCAACGTCTGTGAGTATACGATTTATTTCGTAAAAGGACGTGATGTTCGCCACACCAACGATGAAGAGTTGCAGGCGATCGTACGCGATAACTGAACCTGGTTCTATTCGATCTAAATAAGCCTGTTTTCTTTGGAGAACGGGCTTTTTTGTCATTTTTTTGTCATATATTCCTGCCAAGCTAGCATATACTTACATGCATATATACTGTGGAGAGCTGACCGATGGCGATTAAAGTGGGTATCAATGGTTTTGGTCGTATGGGTCGTCTGGCGTTACGGGCGGCCTGGGACTGGCCAGAATTTGAGTTTGTCCAGGTTAATGAACCGGCCGCTGGCGCCGAGAGTCTGGCCCACTTGCTTAACTTCGATTCGGTACATGGTCGCTGGGGTCATGAAGCGGGTGCTGAAGATGGTCAACTGGTGATTGCAGGCAAGCGCATCCGAGTAACGCAGGAAAAAACGCTTGAGGGTAATGACTGGTCAGGCTGTGATCTGGTGTTCGAGTGCTCTGGCAAGATGAAAACCAAGGCCCAGTTGCAAGTCTACCTGAATCAGGGTGTTAAGCGCGTGGTAGTCTCTGCGCCTGTCAAAGAGCCGGGTGTGCTGAATGTGGTGATGGGCGTCAATGATCATCTGTATGATCCGTCGTTGCATTCGATCGTCACCGCCGCCTCTTGTACCACCAACTGCCTGGCACCAGTGGTGAAGGTGATTCATGAGTCACTGGGTATTCGCCATGCCAGCATGACCACCATCCATGATCTGACCAATACGCAGACCATTCTGGATGCACCTCACAAAGACCTGCGCCGGGCACGAGCCTGTGGTAGCAGCCTGATTCCTACAACTACGGGTTCCGCTAAAGCCATTATTGAAATTTTTCCAGAGCTGGCCGGCCGTATTAACGGCCATGCTGTGCGTGTACCACTGGCCAATGCGTCTTTGACTGATTGTGTATTTGAAGTCATGCGTCCGACCAGTGTGGAAGAGGTTAATACGCTGCTTAAAGCGGCGGCAGAAGGACCACTTGACGGCATTCTTGGCTATGAGGAGCGTCCCCTGGTATCCGTGGATTATCGTGGTGATTCCCGTTCCAGCATTATCGATGCCTTGTCTACCATGGTGGTGAATGAAACCCATGTGAAGATCTATGCCTGGTATGACAACGAATGGGGTTATGTTCTCAGAATGGCAGAGCTGGGCCGCAAGGTTGGCTTGATGGATAGCGAGTAATCACCATGTTGGCAGGACTTTCAGCCGGTGTCAGGCAGTACCTGGTTGTTACCGGTAACTATTGGGCCTTCACGTTAACGGATGGCGCCTTGCGCATGCTGGTGGTGCTGTATTTCCATCAATTGGGATACAGTCCCCTGCAGATCGCGTTGCTCTTCGTCTTTTATGAAGTCTTTGGCGTGGTAACCAATCTGGTGGGTGGTTGGCTAGGCGCCCGATTGGGCCTTAATCGAACGATGAATCTGGGATTGGGACTGCAGGTGTTTGCCCTGCTGATGCTAACCGTTCCGCCAGAGTGGTTAAGTGTTGTTTGGGTGATGGTGGCTCAGGCCCTGTCAGGTATTGCCAAAGATCTTAACAAGATGAGCGCCAAAAGCTCGATCAAACTGCTGGTTCCGGAAAGTGCCCAGGGTACCCTGTACAAATGGGTGGCGATTCTTACCGGTTCAAAAAATGCACTGAAAGGCGTTGGCTTTTTTCTCGGTGCGGTGTTGTTGAGTTTGCTCGGCTTTGCCGGTGCTGTTCTGGTCATGGCCATCATGTTGGCATTGGTCTGGTTGGCATCGCTTCTGCTGTTGAAGCAGGATCTTGGGCGGATGAAGCAGAAGCCCAAATTTCGCGATGTGTTCTCCAAAAGCCGCGCCATTAATGTACTGGCGGCAGCGCGCATGTTCCTGTTCGCCTCTCGGGATGTCTGGTTTGTCATCGCCCTGCCAGTGTTTCTCAAAGAGGTACTGGGTTGGGATTTCTGGCAGGTAGGATTTTTTATGGCCTGTTGGGTCGTAGGTTATGGTGCGGTTCAGTCAGTCGCTCCCTACTTCACGGGTAAGCGCAGTGGCCGAATTCCTGGACGTACTGAAGTTGTTGTCTGGGGAAGTTTACTGGCTTTCTTACCCATGATGATCGCACTTGCACTCTACCAATCCTGGCATCCGGGTTGGGTCTTGGTCATTGGTTTACTCTGCTTTGGCGTGGTGTTTGCGGTTAATTCCTCATTACATAGCTATCTGATTGTCAGCTATGCCCGTGGCGATGGTGTGTCGCTGGATGTTGGCTTTTATTACATGGCCAATGCCATGGGTCGACTGCTGGGTACACTGCTGTCCGGGTGGGTCTATATGCAATGGGGATTACAGGCCTGTCTGTGGATATCCACTGGCCTGGTGTTGATAGCGGTGCTGATCTCTCTGGCACTTGCTCCCGGACGTTTGGAGAATGACACGGTTTAACTGTCCTGCGTTAAAGGGATTTAGTGTGCATCTTTTTTGTGGTTGATGCGTCTTCTATACTGAAGGAGCAAGTTAACCCATCAAGGATGAACCGGACACTAGGGAGTTCTGCCGTGTATACCCGACTTTTGGCACTTTATCGCAGCAACCCTCGCGAAGGGCTGGTGTTGCTGTTGATGATAGCGGCTTTTTTGCTGATCTATTTTCTGCCCGCCGGAACAGAACGCTTTGATAATGCCGTTCTGGAAGCCTTCAGATTGACTAATTGGTATGCACGCGAGCATGTGATTTTATGCTTGCTGCCCGCCTTTTTGATTGCCGGTGCGATGGCGGCCTATCTAAGCCAGGATGCGGTGATGCGCTATCTGGGACCTGATGCCTCAAAACCGGTAGCCTTTGGTGTTGCCTCCGTATCCGGTACTTTGTTGGCCGTTTGCTCCTGTACAGTTTTACCTTTATTTGGTGGTATTTATAAACGCGGGGCGGGCCTGGGCGCTGCGATTGCGTTTCTGTATTCCGGTCCTGCTATTAATGTCATGGCGGTGGTGGTGACAGCTAAAGTACTGGGCGCCGAAATTGGTATCGCTCGTGCTGTGGGTGCCATAGTCTTTGCCTTGGTGATCGGCACCATCATGCATTTTATCTATCGTAAGGAAGAAGCTCAGCGTTCAGTCACCAATAAACGTGGCTTCGCAGGCGGTAGTAGCGATAGATCCATGGGCATAGTCGCGCTGTTTTTTGCTTTAATGGTAGGTATTCTGGTGTTTGCTAACTGGGCCGCCGCGGACAGTGTCGTCTGGATGCAAATCTATGCCTGGAAGTGGTCAATTACGTCGCTGCTATCAGTTGCGTTAGCCGCACTATTGGTTTGGCGCTGGCAGTGGCCGGTGTTGCCAGTATTCATATTGGCAGGCCTGGTCGTTGCATTTGCGGTGACCCTGCCATCAGTTCCTGAATTGCCCTTTGTAATCGGTATTGGTGGGTTAATGCTAATCTCATCACTGCGTGATCAGGATCGTGAATGGGCAGTACAAAGCTGGGATTTTGCCAAGCAGATCATGCCCTTGCTTCTAGCTGGTGTATTTGTAGCAGGCTTTGCTCTGGGGCGTCCCGGTCATGAAGGGATTATTCCTTCACAGTGGGTGGCTGCTGCTGTAGGTGATAACTCTCTAATTTCAACAATTCTTGCATCTGTACTGGGTGCATTAATGTATTTCTCTACACTGACTGAAGTGCCCATCGTCGAAGCACTTTTGGGTGCCGGCATGGGAAAAGGGCCCGCCCTGGCCTTGCTCTTGGCCGGTCCAGCCTTGTCCTTGCCCAATATGCTGGTGATCAGAACCATATTAGGTACCGAAAAAACCCTGGTTTACTGTGCGTTGGTGGTTGTGATGGCCACGATTACCGGTTTTATTTACGGAAATTGGTGGTAGTGTGTTTATAAATAGTTAATTAATTAGGGAAAGATCAAAATGAAATTTACTATCTATGGCAGTGGCTGTGCTAAATGTAAGCAATTGACCGAAAACACCGAGCTGGCCGCAAACAACAAAGGCATAGCCTATGAGCTGGTTAAAGTAACCGATACCAATGCAATTATTGATGCGGGTATTATGAGAACACCGGCTTTGGCAATTGATGATGAAATAGTGATTGAAGGTAAGGTCGCCAGTGCGGAAGAGGTGTCTAGTCTGTTGGGCTGACCCGGCGATGATACACCGAACTTGTGGGTTAATTTGAATGAGAAATAATAGGCACTTGTATAAGGTTGGTTTAGCTGGATTGTTATTACTGAGCCTGCTTCTCAGCTTTCAGGCACTTGCCTCGACGCGAATCGCTGCTGCGGCAAGTCTCCAGTTAGCCTTGAAAGAAATAGCAGTGCAATTTAATCAAGCGTTTCCACAGTATGATATCAGCCTGACATTTGGCTCATCCGGTGTTATTACTAGCCAGGTACAGCAAGGAGCACCGTTTGAGTTGTTTTTCTCAGCTGATGTGGCTCATATTGATCAATTGCAATCTCTCGGACTGGTACAAGGCCAACCCTATGATTATGCCTTGGGCCGAATTGCCTTCTACAGTCGTCAAACCCTTTCGGCTGATGCGGCTGATAGCGCACTGAAGCAATGGTTAGAAAAAAGATCCCCTAACGCAAAGCTGGCAATTGCTAACCCTCGACATGCGCCTTTTGGTGTGGCCGCAATGGCATGGTTGTCTCACATACACCCAGTTGAGCAGGCCAGTAGCTTTCTGGTACAAGGAGAAAATGTGGCGCAAGCGGTCCAGTTTGTACTTTCTGGTGCGGCAGAAACAGGTGTGGTGGCCTGGTCATTACTTAAGGGGCGTGAGGATTTACAGGGACAAACCTGGCTTATCCCGGCCACTGAACATCCGCCACTTATTCAGCGTGTCGCTTTGATAAAGGGGGCCGGTGAAACTGCACAGGTATTTTTTGACTATATTCAGCAACCAGAAGCAAAACAGATTTTAACGCGCCACGGTTTTGGACTCCCCGACTGATGGATTGGCAGGCCCTGCAAATATCACTGAAACTGGCCTTCTGGACCAGCATTGTGCTGTTTCCAGTCGGTATTTTTATGGGTCGTGCGCTGGCTGTGCGCCAACTGCCGCTTCGGCCCTTTATTCAAAGTCTTATTTTTCTACCCTTAGTCTTACCGCCCACCGTATTGGGTTATTACTTTCTGGTTGCTATTGCACCGGATGCCACCTTCGGCGCCAGTTGGCAGTGGCTGACGGGACGACAGTTAGCCTTTAGTTTTGAAGGCCTGCTGCTGGTTTCGCTGGTAGCCAATTTACCCTTCGCCATTCAACCGGTGCAGAACAGTTTTGCTGCGATAGACCCGGATGTCCGTGATGCGGCGAGAGTGTGTGGTTTGAACTTTTGGCAGGCCTTGTGGCGGGTAGAGCTACCCTTGGCCTGGCCCGGTCTGCTCAGTGCATTTTTGCTGACCTTCACCCATACCCTCGGAGAATTTGGGGTGGTGTTAATGGTGGGCGGCAATCTCGCAGGAGAAACACGTACCCTATCGATCGCTATTTATGATGAAGTTCAAGCGCTGAATATGACGGCGGCAGGTCAGATGTCGCTACTCTTGTTAACTCTGGCGTTTGCCAGCCTGTTGCTGGTGCAATGGAAGACCCAAGGCTATTCAGAGAAGGGTCGTCTATGAATCGCGGACTGGAGATGAGTCTACGTGCACAGGAGAGTATTCCATTAGAGATGGATCTGGGTTGTGCGCCGGGAGAAATTGTCGCGCTGATCGGACCGTCTGGCAGTGGTAAAACCACGCTACTGCGTGCCTTGGCGGGTCTCTATACCGATGTTGAGGGGCAGATTAGCTGCCAGGGGCGTGTCTGGCTGGATAGTCAGCAACGCATTTGCCTCAAACCGGAGCAGCGACGCGTCGGTATGGTGTTTCAGCAGTATGCGCTTTTTCCGCATTTGACTGCGCTGCAAAATCTGACTCTGACCATGTCTCACCTACCACGACAGGCGCGTGAAGCGGCTGCCCTTGCCTGGCTGGAGCGGGTCAATCTGTCGGGGTTGCATAATCGACTGTCAACCCAGTTATCCGGTGGCCAGCGTCAGCGGGTGGCGCTGGCACGTGCGCTGGCTTCAAAGCCGGATCTGTTATTGCTGGATGAGCCTTTTTCGGCGGTAGATCAGGTGACCCGTTTTCGTTTACGCCGCGAACTGGCGTTGCTGCGTAAGCAGATCGATATTCCCATATTACTGGTCACTCATGATCTGGATGAAGCGCTGCAACTGGCAGATCGTATCTGTGTGATACACCACGGGCAACAATTGCAGTGTGCTGATCCAGTCCATCTGATGCTGCACCCGGCTAGCCCGGATGTGGCTAGGTTGTTGGGTTTGCAGAATATATTTAATGCAAGGGTATCAGGTGTTGAGCAGGATACAATCGTTTTAGATTGGGCTGGCCACCGAGTCAGTGTGGCGCAGCAGGGGGGGCCGAGCCTACTGGGTGAGCAAGTCAGTTGGATTGCCCCACCGCAGAGCATACTTCTTCAGCGTCCAGATAGGCCGGTTCCGGGAGACAGTGAAAATCCGATAGCAGGGCATATCACTGAACTGGTGATTATGGGACCCCATGCCAGTGTGCGTGTCTTACCCACTCATGCTCCTGAACTGCCTTTGAGTTTTTTTATTCCTCTACATTATGTCGAACGACAGCAGTTACATGAAGGGATGCCTGTCTCCCTCAGCCTCAAAGCTCATTCATTGCATGTGTTCTAGAGCGTTTACTAACACTACTACTCATAACCGTGTTAAGCCGCTTGCTTTAACGGGTCTTAAGCCCTAAAAGGCTTACTCTGTGGCAGTTTGTACAAACTGGCCTCTGGTACGGTTGGCGTAACGAACCAGCGCCAACATAAGCGGCACTTCGACTAACACACCTACCACCGTTGCCAAGGCGGCCCCTGATTGTAATCCAAACAGTGCAATGGCGGCAGCAACGGCCAGCTCAAAAAAATTACTCGCTCCGATCATCGCACCGGGTGCTGCAATGTTATGCGGTACCTTCCAGCTTTTTGCCCAATAGTAGGCAAACAGGAAGATCAGTACAGTTTGAATAATCAGTGGGACGGCAATCAACAGAATATGTAACGGGTTGTTAAGGATGACTTCACCCTGAAAAGCAAACAACAAGACCAGGGTGATGATTAACGCGACAGGTGTTACTGAACCGATACGTGGCATAAAGACCTGATCAAACCATGCCTGACCATGCTGCCGAATAAGAGTGACTCGAGTCAGATAACCGGCACCCAATGGAATTACGATATACAGAATCACCGACAAGACCACTGTATCCCAGGGCACTGGAATATTGGAGATACCGAGCAAAAGCACCACGATGGGTGCAAAGGCAAACAGCATGATCAGATCATTCACCGCTACCTGAACCAGGGTATAGGCAGCATCACCACGGGTCAGATAGCTCCATACAAATACCATCGCAGTGCAGGGCGCTGCACCGAGCAGTATGGCTCCAGCTAAGTATTCATAGGCCAGGTTTTCGGGGATGAGAGGTCGGAACACGACCAATAGAAAAAACCAACTGATTGCAAACATGCTGAAAGGCTTGATCAGCCAGTTGACGCTGGTGGTGATCAGCAATCCTTTGGGCTGTTTGCGCACTTCCAGCAGTGCAGAAAAATCAATCTGCACCATCATCGGGAAGATCATTGCCCAGATCAGGATCGCTACTGGGATGGATACCTGCGCATACTCATAGGCCGCCAGGGCTTCGGGTATAGCCGGAGCGAATTGACCCAGTAGAATGCCCGCTACAATAGCCAGAGCTACCCAAACTGACAGAAAGCGACCAAACATACCCATGCTTTCAGTTGAGGGTGTTTGTTGTGCTGAATCCTCGTGTGACATATTCAATATCCTGCTTGTTGTTCAATAAAACCCATAGAGGATTCTGGTAACAATATATGAAATTCCATATATTATTGGTGTTAAGCCTAGGCTTGTCAAAGCTCTTTGTTCAAGGTGCTCGCAGGTACTGGGTTGCTTTGCAAACGCACGGCACAGTAACTGGCAACCACTCCACCGATGCCAAGCGTGGCAAAGGCCATACCCCAAGCGATAGCGGGTTTTGCCTGTTGAAACAGATCCAGCACACCGCCAAACGCCAAGGGTGCCAGGGCGCCAGCAATAAAACCAAGCAAGGATCGCCATGCCAGAACACGCCCCAGGTAGCCTGGGCGCACAGCTTCGGAGAGGGCCGTGGTGAGAATGGGTGAATCACCCAGGCAAGTAAAAGCATAAGCCAGTACCAGCAGCATCAGCAGCACCAGGGGCAAGTGGATTAGCCAGCCGATACTGAAGGATAGCAGCGTACTGCTGGCCGCTAACAGCAACAGCAGCTTTTGACGCCCCAGCCGATCCGATAACCGTCCCATGCTTAGCGCCGCAACCGCCCCGAACAGGTGCATGAAACCCGACAGGTAGGCGCCACTCATGCTGGCCTGTGCACTGTCCAGACCTTTCAGCGCGAATCCAGCGGCCAGAAAACCAGGTATCCAGGCCCACATGCCTAACAGCTCCCAGTTATGGGCAATGTAGCCGGTGTTCAGCAGCCGCGCCTGCCGGTTTCGTAACAGCTCGTCGGTGATTCTCAGGTTTACCTGAGCAGGGTGAATCCGATTGGTGAGTGGGCCGAGTGTCCAGATTAATAGCATTGCTCCGAAGATCGGCAGCATGCCGGTGAGGATAAAGGCCATCGGCCAGCCTCCCAAGGCAATGCCTAAGCCACACAGCGCCAGAGAGGCTGCATAGCCAACGGATGTCGACGCAATCAGCATACCCATAGCATGACCGCGTTTAGCCGGATCAATTTCATCGGAAATCAGCACGATCAGTGGTGTATAGATACCGCCCTGACACAGGCCAATTAGACCGTAGAGCCAAAAGGCGCTGTTCCAGTCGCGTGCCAGAAAAGCAAACAGCAGGCTACTGATACCTGCTGCCAGTGCCGAGCTGGCCACCACCCGTTTGGCCCCCAGGTGATCGGATGCCCAGGCAAACAGAAATAGAGACAAGGCGTAGCCCAGAGTAAAGGCGGTGATCAGTGCCCCAGCCGCTGTGGCACTGAGCGACCAGTCCCGGATCAACAAGGGTAAGGTGGCCGCCACCGTCATAAAGGTTGCAAAGAGTAGAACACGTGCAAGGCAGACAAACCGAATACGGGTCTCTGTCAGGGTTGAGGCGGTTGGCATAATGTGCTCTTGTCGTCTGATTGAGTGTGTTAGAGCAGGGTATAGCCTGCCAGTGCGCCTAAGGGAACCAGTAGCCAGACGGGGATCCGGCCGGTGGCTAGCAGGCCGAGCAACACCAGAGCCAGCAGGGCATCCTGCCACTGGTGAATCCCGGCGGTGATCACCGGATCATAGAGCGCGGCTGCCAGCAAGCCAACTACCGCGGCATTGACTCCACCCAGGGCCTGCCGGAGCCAGTGATGTCGGCGAAGTTTTTGCCAAACGGGCAGTATGGCGATTAACAACAAGCATCCAGGCAGGAAGATTGCCACTAATGCCACCAGCGCCATCAGTGCACCGCCAGTATGGGCTCCGATAAAGGCCGCAAAACTGAACAGGGGGCCGGGCATTGCTTGAGCGACACCGTAACCTGCAAGGAAGTCATTGGCATTGATCAGACCTGTGCTGACGGTTTCGGCGTGGAGCAAGGGTAACACCACATGCCCGCCACCGAACACCAGTGCACCCGCACGGTACATGGCATCACTGATCAGTAGAGAGCTGTCCTGAGTGTAAATTGCCAGTAGAGGCAAGAGCAGAAGGCCACTGCTGAATAACACCGCCGCAGTGACCGCCAGACTTGTCGAAATTGGAATTTGTAACCCGGCCTGATCGGTCGCGAGTGTGGTCGTTTTAACCAGCCAGGGTGCCAGGAGTACCCCAAGTAGTAACGCACCCAATTGGCCGAATATACCAGGAAGGATTAAGGCAACCCCTGCGGCGAGTAACGCAATGCTACGGCGTCGGTAGTCCGGGGTCAGGCTCTTGGCCATGTTCCAGAGTGCCCAGCATACGACTGCTACGGCGGTAATTTTGAGGCCTTGAATCAATCCTTGATAGGCGGACAGATCGAGATTAACCAGGGTGACTCCGAGTAACAGCATCAGCAGAGCAGAGGGCAGGGTAAAACCCACCCAGGCGGCCAGTGCCCCGGCTACTCCAGCACGCTGTAGTCCTATGCCAAACCCTACCTGGCTACTGGCAGGCCCAGGGATAAACTGACACAAGGCGACCAGTTCAGCATAGGCTTCGGCGCTGATCCAGCGTTTCTGTTGCACAAACACGGTTTGAAAAAAACCCAGATGCGCTATTGGGCCACCAAATGAAGTAAATCCCAGTTGCAGAAAGGTGATGAATACTTCCAGAAAGCGTTTATCCGGTTCAGGTGGATGGTGTGTCATATATGGGCTCTTGGCGGCTGTCTGTTTTGCTATACAGGCCGATATCGTGCATTAACTGATCCAGGATCGGCTGAGGTCGGTAATCAGCATAGCGGGCAATGGCGGAATTTTGCAGTGTTTTTTTCTGTAGGGACGGGAGCTGGAGATAGTGTACTGCCTGCTCAGCCATCTGCTTGGCTGTGTCGCACAGAAAGCCTTCCTGATTATGACGAATAATATCAGCCGGTCCCTTGCTGGCATAGGCAACCACCGGCAAGCCGGTAGCCAGGGCTTCCAGCACCACACAGCCAAAGGTATCAAAGCGCGAGGGCATCAGCAGTAGGTCCGCTTGCAGGTAGAGCTCGGCCATCTGTTCAGCAGCAACCCAGCCGGTATACTCAGCATCCGGCATTTTCTTACGCAGCTTCTTCAGCGCGGGGCCATCACCGGCAACAATCAGTCGAATATCGGGTAGTTGAGCACGGATGCTGTCCAGCACCGCTGGCAGATCCAGCACCCCTTTCTCACGACTGATCCGGCCAGCATAAAGTAAGGTAGGACGTGTCTCAGGTAAGCGCCGTTGGTGGCTGATCTGGTGGAAGGAATCATCGACCCAATGGGCTGTCAGTTGCAGTTTGCTGGCATCCACCCCCATGGCGGGCGATGCCAGCCAGGCTTTATGTTCATTATTCAGCACCAGTAACCCATCGAATCGGCTATAAAATGCACGTAATAGCCGTCGCAATCGGTCACTCTGCTGGGGTTTGAGTCCGGCACTACGGCTAAAGAACTCATTCCAGTCAGTGTGCATATAAAACCACACAGGTACAGAAAAGGCATGCTTCAGGTAGAGAGCTACCGGTCCCATGATCAGCTCTGTAGAGCAGATGATGCGATCATAGCCGCCTTGCTCAAATACACGCTGCAGCTCCAGCATGTCGGGCAGGTAAAAGGTTTGTTCAAATGGTGGTGGTAAGCTGCATCGGCTAACCGGACGCAGCACCTGCAGGTGATCTTCGGCCGGTAGATCGGGATGACAGGTGAGCAGGTCTATCGGCAGGTCGCGGGTTTGTATTTCGGTTAATACATTTTTGAGAAAGGATGACACGCCATTGCTGTCACAGAGGCTATCGGTCAACCATAGAATGCGTTTAGAGTGATGGCCTGCATTCAGGTTTTCGGCTAGCTGATTCATCAGCTGTCGATTGGCGAAAAGCACCTGGCTAGCCGTAAAGGATGCACCACCAATTACCAGTGCGGCAAGGGCTGGAAAGGTCAGTTCATCCATCACTTTGAACACCTGTACATGGCTCATATGCGACTGTGCGGATGCCTTGCTGGCAGCCAGGTGTCTGAAACTGGTCGGTATTTCAAACTGGTTGATCAGGGTATTTAGATTAACCCGAGAGAAGCGCTTCCCCTTGAAACTATCCAGCTCACGCTCCAAACGACGAAAGAAGATGCTGGTCACTTCGCGGTACAGTGAAGGAATACTGTCTCGCAGGGTAAGGGAAAATTGCTCGGGCTGCTTGCGCCGTGCCTTTGCCAGTTGCTTGACGATCTTCAGCGTGGGCTTAAACTCTTTCGGTACGCCCAAGTTGGTTAGCAGGGCGGGAGCCTTGCCTCCCAGTGCCTGATGAAAGGTTTTTAAAAAGGTCAGGGTGTATTTATGCCGTTGCAGCTCCTGCATGGCGTTGCTTATACCTAAGCACAGCAGCTTATCCTTCAGACTACCCTTGTGCAGCATCAGCCGGAGTAACCCCGGATCTTTCATGTGGATGGCCACCTGAGAAAAATAATCCAGGAAGGTTGTAGTCAGGCGTTCTTCTTCGCCAGGTTCACCGTAAGGGGCGATATAGCCAGCGCGTAGCGCTTCCAGAGCCAATGCCGATAACGGCTCTGTTTTACGCCGCTCTTCCAGGTTATCCACAAACAGAAAGCTGCCGCATTCACCGGCAAAAATGCCATTGTGGTCATCAGAGCCACCCGTCACGCATTTGTGGAAGGGGTGCGCACAAAAATCCTGGGGGTTGATTTTATGCTTCAGTGTTAACTGGTGTATTTTTTCTTCTGTCAGGCTATCGACCCATAACTGGGTCATACGATTTTGCCAGAAGCCGCGTTGGCCATTGAGTACTTCATAGCGCTCAAACAGCAGTGCCAGCTTTTCCAGCGCTTCAATGCCACGACTGTTTTTAGCACTGTAGAAAAACAACGGATGAGGCAGTACGGTGGGTAGATCCTGCTCCAGTGCATAGGCGGCAAAGTGATAAATATTCTGCCGTAGCCGGTTAAGACGACTTTCCTGCTGCGGATTAAAGCCATAAACCAGTACATGAATACTCAGGCTTTCATCCGGAAAATGGCAGGTGAACTCAGCCGCCGACAATACATCCATACCCTGATCCATCAATTCCCAGCAAGAGCGGGCATTGTTGTGATTGGTAATGGTGACCAGATCGGTGCCTGCTTGCTGTAAACGCTGCACCAGTTTATCGGTGGGCAACCAGGTTTCTGGCAGTTTGAGCAACCGCCCCCATAGCTCGTCAGGTACGTCACTGTTGTGATCATGGCAATGCAGGTCGACACGTAAACGATTGGGTGCCGGAAAACGCAGGGCCTGTTGAGCCAGAAACGCTTGAAATTCAGAACGGGTACGGGCATGAAAATCACTGCCGGTCATCGGAGCTCTCCATATTGGGCCGGTGAACACCTATCTTATGAAAACTAGATGACAGAGTTTTGACAAGACCGCTATTTGCATTCATCTAACTGACATAAATTCATCATCTGTGTGACATGTCATCGTCATATTTCGCGACTAAAGTAGCGCTAACTTAGAATGCTTAGATGAGGTTTATGATGCGCATACTTACGAAAATGACACTACCTTTACATACCCCACTGGCAATGGGACTTTTGGCTATCAGTGCTTCATTTACAGCGGTTGCCAGTGATATGTCATCACGCTTTACCGATGCTGACGGTAATATGGTTGCGGATGCACCTGCTGATGCAAAAGACTGGGTTGATCCAGATACACTGGTATTTGCTTATACACCAGTTGAAGATCCAGCCGTCTATGCGCAGGTTTGGGATGGTTTTCTGAAACACATGGAAAGTGTGACTGGTAAGCGGGTTCAGTTCTTTCCAGTTCAGTCCAATGCGGCTCAGCTAGAAGCCATGCGTGCGGGTCGCCTGCATGTAGCCGGATTCAACACAGGTTCTAATCCCCTGGCTGTAAACTGTGCCGGCTTCGTGCCTTTCACCATGATGGCGCGTGAAGATGGTACATTCGGTTATGAAATGGAGATTATCACTCGTCCAGATTCAGGCATCGAAACGATAGAAGATATTAAAGGCCGTAGCCTGGCATTCACCTCACCGACATCTAATTCCGGCTTTAAAGCACCGTCTGCTTTGCTAGAAGCTGAGTTTGACATGGTTGCCGAACGTGATTTTGAACCCTCTTTTTCTGGCGGGCATGACAACTCCATCCTGGGCGTAATCAATAATGACTACGATGCAGCGGCAGTAGCCAACTCTGTTTTGAATCGCATGGTCGCACGTGATGTGGTTAAGCCAGAGAGCTATACCACGGTCTATAAGTCAGAGACTTTCCCAACTACCGGTTACGGCTATGTGTATAACCTGAAGCCTGAGCTGGCTGAAAAAGTTCAGGAAGCCTTCTTCAGTTATGACTGGAATGGCAGTGCACTGCAGGAAGAGTTTAAAAACTCGGGTGAAGCACAGTTTATCCCGATTACTTACCAGCAGCATTGGGCTGTGGTTCGTACCATCGATAAGGCTATGGATGTGACCTATAACTGCGATTGATCCACGTATAGGCACTTAGAGTTCAACATACTAGAGTTCAATGATCAGGGCTCTTCGCCTCTCAAGGATGAGAGGCTTTTTTATGTACAGGATGTGCGATGCAGCGGTCGCATGGATGCGCAGACTGTTAGATAAGTTAAAACTGGGGACGTTATGCTGATACTGAAGCAATTAACTAAACGCTATAACACGGGTGACAGAGCCCTGACAGACGTGTCGCTGGAAATACCCGCCGGTCAGGTGACCGCTTTAATTGGCCCGTCGGGTGCTGGTAAAAGCACGCTGATCCGTTGTGTTAACCGGCTGGTCGAGCCCACGCAGGGACAGGTGTTTCTGGGTGAGACCGAATTGACTGGTTTGAGTCAGCGTCAGTTACGCAAAGCACGGCGCCGCATGGGGATGATTTTTCAGGAATATGCACTGATCGATCGCCTTACTGTAATGGAAAATGTGCTGTCCGGTTATTTAGGTTATACCGGCTTCTGGCGCAGTTATTTACGCCGTTACCCCCAGGATGTGATCAAAGAAGCCTTTCGCTTGCTGGAACGTGTGGGGCTTAGCGATTTTATTGATAAGCGTGCCGATGAGCTTTCCGGTGGTCAGCGCCAGCGTGTCGGTATTGCCCGTGCATTGCTGCAAAGCCCGGATATTCTGCTGGTCGATGAGCCGACCGCCAGTCTCGATCCGAAAACCTCGCGGCAGATTATGCGCTTGATTAAAGAACTTTGTGCCGAGCGACAGCTCGCCGCCATCATCAATATACATGATGTCCAGCTGGCGCAGTTATATGCTGATCGGATCATCGGACTGCGTGCCGGCGAACTGGTGTTTGATGGCTTGCCAGACCAGTTGGATGCCGAGATTCTGACCCGTATCTATGGCGAAGAGGATTGGAATACCCGGCCTGATGCAGAGGCAGGGGAGTCAGAGGAACAACCTGGTAAAACCGCTACAACCATGTCCAGTCTGATGCGGACCGCCGCCCTATGAGTAGTCGACTTGTGCATCAATCCACTGATCGACAGGCCATGGCAGCGCAGGGGCGTTGGCGACGTCCGCCCTTAATTGCCGATTGGCGTTATCGCTTGGCATTGGTAGCGGTATGCCTGATTTACCTGGTTTTAGCTACTCTCAGTATTGAGGTGAACTGGGCGAGAGTGGCGGAAGGTGCCTCTCGTGGTTTGAATTTCTTTGCCGCCTTTCTCAGGCCAGACTTTACTAGTCGCTGGGGTGATATACAGCAGGGCATCATTGAATCCCTGACCATGACCTTCACCTCGACCACCATCGGTATTTTACTGGCGATCCCTGTCGGTATCGGTGCCGCGCGCAATATGGCTCCCTGGCCGATATATCTGTTTTGCCGATCTATTATTGCCGTCTCACGCACCTTTCAGGAGGTTATTATCGCCATTTTGTTTGTGGTGATGTTTGGGTTTGGACCATTGGCGGGAATGATAACCTTGGCGTTTGCCACGATCGGCTTTATGGCCAAGTTGTTGGCTGAAGATATTGAAGATATTGATGAACGTCAGGTTGAGGCCATTCGGGCCACCGGCGGTAGCTGGTTGCAGCTAATGAACTATGCGGTGCAGCCACAGGTTATGCCGCGACTGATCGGCTTGTCTATGTACCGGCTGGATATTAATTTTCGTGAATCGGCGGTGATCGGTATCGTCGGTGCTGGGGGGATAGGGGCCACCTTGAATACCTCTCTGAGTCGTTATGAATATGATACGGCGGCAGCGGTTCTGTTAATTATTATTGGTATCGTAATGCTGACGGAATATGCGTCGGGTTATGTGCGTAAGTGGGTGCAGTAATGCCGGTTAAATACATACAAACAGATACAGGTTCGAGCCCTGCTCAATGGACCTTGCGTACTTCGCGTTAGCAATGGTTGATCTGGCTGGGTTGGTTAGCTGGCGTGTCGTTGTTTCTACTGTGCTGGAAGCAGATTTCTGATAATACCATGTGGGTGTTTGTCGAGGATGCTCCACGTCAGGGCGCTGATCTGTTAAGCCGGATGATGCCGCCTGAGTGGGGCTATGCCAGCCGCCTTTGGCAGCCGCTTTGGGACACCATCAATATCGCTACGCTGGGAACCCTGCTGGGTATTCTGATGGCTTTTCCCTGTGCCTTCCTGGCGGCACGTAACACCACGCCACACCCTTTGATTCGTAGTGTGGCGCTGATGATCATCGTATCATCCAGGTCAATCAACTCACTGATCTGGGCCATGCTGCTGGTGACTATTCTGGGACCTGGCTTGCTGGCTGGTATTCTTGCCATTGCTCTGCGTTCTATAGGCTTTGTGGGTAAATTACTTTATGAAGCGATAGAGGAAATTCATCCCACACCGGTAGAAGCCATCACCGCAACGGGTGCCAGCCGCCTGCAGGTAATGAACTACGCCGTGTTACCACAGGTAATGCCAGCTTTCGCAGGGATCAGTATTTATCGCTGGGATATTAATATCAGAGAATCAACTGTGCTGGGATTGGTAGGTGCCGGTGGTATTGGTCTGCAGTTGAATGCGGCTATCAATACCTTGGCCTGGGACAAGGTCAGTATTATCTTTATTATGATTTTTGCCACGGTGCTGGTTTCAGAATATATTTCTGCCAAAGTGCGCAAAGCGTTTATTTAAGGAATTGCAATGCGATCAATGGATGCGGTAGTGACAACGTTTGATTTGATCCGTCACGGTGAGCCTGAAGGTGGACGAAAGTTCCGCGGTGCAACGGATGATCCGCTCAGTCGTGAAGGTTGGTTGCAGATGCGCCAGGCCGTCGGAGATCAGGCGCCCTGGGATATCATTATCACCTCGCCACTGCGCCGTTGCCGCGAGTTTGCCACTTGGTTAGGTGCCCAGCATCAAATTCCGGTGCAGGAGCACAAGGACCTGGCCGAGCTGTTTCTAGGCCAGTGGGAAGGTCTGACTCATGTAGAAGCGCGTCAGTCGTTCCCTGCGCTGGTCAATAAACCGGATGGCGTGACCGCCTTTTGGGTCGACCCGCTGCTAAACCCCCCACCTCAGGGTGAAACCTTGCATGACTTTGATTTCCGCATTCGCGGCGTGTGGAAGATGTTGGCCGAGACATACCCAGGTAAGCATCTGCTTATCGTAGCCCATCTGTTTACCTGTAATTTTTTGTTGCGCCAGATTCTGCAGCAGCCGATTGAAAAAGCCTTGTTCTTTGATTTGCCTTATGCCGGATTGACCCGGATCCGCCAAGAAGAAACTCCCTATGGCAGCTTTTCACAGGTAGAGTGGGTGGGGTTGACCCGGTTGCCTTAAGCCCCATCCACTTACCAAGAGTTTAGTCATCAAGCGTTCAGATCACCCATATAGCGCTGGCGCTTTTTCGCCTTGATTTGCGCGACGTTCACCATCACCAGACCATCAATACAGTAACCGAAGTCTGCATCGACACTGAAGTCCAGGAAGTTAACTCCCTGGTCTTCGCAGAGCTCAGTATATTGTTTGTACAGTGTAGGCACAGTGACACCGTAGAGATCCAGTCGCTCTTTCAGTGCAATAAAATCTTCGCGGGCATCGTTGAAGCAAAACAGCCGTTGTGCTTCACTCAGTCCAGCGTCAGACGGGCAGTAAGGCGCGTTGGCTTTGGCCATCTGTTCAAGGCCAAAGTAGTGGCGGTAGTAGATCACCAGCAAATCCCGGGCAATTTGTGGTAGCTTGGCCGATATCGATACGGGGCCCAGCATACGGTCAATATGCGGTCGGCTTTTCAAGTAAGCCCCTATTCCGTACCAGAGATAATCCAGGCTGCGACGTCCCCAGTAGCGGGGCTGAACGAAGCTGCGCCCCAACTCGACGGCATTTTCCAGCAGTGGCTCGAGTTCCGGCTGATAGCTGAACAGACTGGCGGCATAGAGACTCTGTAAGCCGTTATCCCTGATAACGGAAGCACACTCGCCAATACGGTAAGCGCCGACCAGTTCAAGTGCTTCTTCATCCCAGAGAATCAGGTGTTTATAGTTACGGTCATAGCTGTCGAGATCAAAGCGCTGGCCGGTACCTTCACCTACCCGACGGAAGGTTAATTCTCTAAGGCGGCCTAGCTCACGCATCACCGGGGAGTCTGAGGCATAATCAAACAGGTAAATCTGCATTCCATCCTGGGTTTTCCCCAGGCATTCGGCTTTACGTAATTCCTGCCGCAGTAACTGACGCTCTTCAGGGTGAGCAATAGGTTTTTCAGTTACAAACAGGGACTTTTTGTTTTTTGGCAGTCTGTATACATGTTTACGTAATAATTTTAGCCGGGTTTTTAACGGTAACTCGTTATTATCAAAACGTTCCAGCGGGATGAGTTCCCCGATTCTGACCGGCATATCTTCGGCATTTTTCTTAAACATTTCGTTGACCAGCATCAGTCCGCCAATCGGGCGGTAGATCATCGACAGCGAATAGAAAATGGCCGAATTTTTACTGTTTAAATGAATTGGCAGGATTGGCGCATTGGTCTTACGGGCAAAATGTACAAAGCCACTTTGCCAAGGACCATCCTTGATGCCGGTAGCCGTGGCTCGGGAGACTTCACCGGCTGGAAAAATGATCACCGCCTGCTCTTTTTTCAGACAATCGGTGACTTCTCTGACGGTCTTGCGATAACCGCTTTGGGTCAAATTATCCACAGGTAGCAGTAGCGGTCTCAGCGGGGCAAATTGCCATAGAAGATCATTGGCCAGGATCTTGATATCACGCCTTACCTCGCCGACTAACTTAAGTAATACCAGCCCATCCAGCGTTCCGAGCGGATGGTTGGAAACAATCACGACACGCCCCTCAGAGGGTATATTTTCTTTTTCCCGAGCAGAGACTAAATAGCTGATGCGGAAATGTTCGAGCACCTTATCGGTGAATTCAAACGCGCCCAGGTCCTGATGGGTGTGAAGAAACTGATTGACCTCGTCTTCATGGAACAGGTGACGCAATAATTGCATCACGGGTGTTTTCAGCACTGCAGGCTTGTGTGCCAGCGCCGGGTATTTTTCAGATACCAACGCTTCTATATTCAACATGATTCACCCCCGGGATAATAACCTTATGGATCATTGCTGATACAGGTGACCGGGTGATGACAGTAATATGGCGTTTTTATGACCAGCGTCATTCGAGCCATATACTGTCATATTGAGTCAATAATCCGTTAATATTGTAGCAATTATTTGATATGGACCGGTTCATGGCAGAACAACCGTTATATCTGCAGCTTAGAGATCAATTGATGCAGCGCATTACCTCCGGCGATCTGCCGGTGGGCTCGCGCTTGCCCGCAGAACGTATGTTGGCCGATAGCTTTAATACTACGCGCATTACCCTGCGTCAGGCATTGGCACAACTGGAAAGTGAAGGGACTATTTATCGCAGTAATCGGCGCGGCTGGTTTGTGTCCTCGCCACGCCTGACCTATGAGCCGGTAAATGATGTCAGCTTTACTCATTACGTTGCTGAACAGGGGCGAGTACCGCGTACGGAGGTGCTGGGTATCGAGAAAATGCAGGCTAGTACCTCAGTAGCGACAGCCTTGGCATTGCAGCCAGGGGATGATGTTTACCTGCTGCGTCGTCGCCGCTTCGTGGATGAGCGTTTGGTGTTTGTTGAGACTATCTGGCTGAATCCACGCTACTTGCCGGGAATCGAACAGGAGCGGTTTGAGTCTTTGTGGAAGTTGTTGGCTGATAAATATGGCATCAGGTTGACCCGCAAACAGATCACCATTACCCCGACAGCCTTGACCGGTAGCATTGCAGCGGCATTGGGGGTGAATTCTGGCTGTCCTGGCTTATATATTACCCGTATAGGTAAAACAGACGATGGTGCCTGTATTGAATTTGATGAAGAGTTTTGGTTGCATGATGTACTCACCATCAGTGTAAATACACAGAAAAATCAGTGAGTAAAAAACCCTATAAAATCATCAGTAATATTTTTGTCACATAATCTCGTTACAGTTCTGTGTACAGAGCATTTTAAACAAGAGGCGTCCTAATCCTGTCTCTGATGCTTGTGTAAAGCGCGGCTCAATTGATTACGCCAGTTGGTATTTGCGAAGCAGAAGGCATCTATGAAAGACAGACTACAGGACGAACTTAAACACATTCTGAGTGATGGGCTGATAACCTCATTGTTTCAGCCCATCGTCGATATTGATAAGCAGGAAGTGTTTGGTTATGAGTCGCTGAGTCGAGGGCCGTCCGACAGTCCATTGCACGCTGCTCCGATTTTATTTGATGTGGCTGAAAAGTCAGGTTCTTCAGGGGATCTGGAAGAGGCCTGTCTGACAGCGGCGGCGAAGAACTGGGCGGCTCATGCGCTCGACAGTTATTTGTTTGTCAATATGAGCCCAAGCATGTTGTTGCCCTCACGCTTCCGCGGCATCCGACTGATGGAACTGATCCGGCAGTACAATTTACAGCCGCAGCAGATAGTGATAGAAATCTCTGAGCGTTACCCTGCGTTGCAGCTTCAGGAGCTGAAAAACGCCATAAATGCGCTTAAACTGCAGGGCTTTCGAATAGCCATTGATGATCTGGGAACGGGGTATTCCGGCCTGAAGCTCTGGTCTGACCTCAAGCCTGACTTTGTCAAAATAGACCGGCACTTTATTCGTGATATTCACGATGATCTGGTAAAACTCGAATTTGTGCGCTCACTGGTGGATTTGTCCAGTCGCTTAGGTTGTGCCCTGATCGCCGAAGGTGTCGAAAATCAGGCCGAGCTAAATGTAGTTATGGACCTGGGTATTGTGTTGATTCAGGGCTTTTTGGTAGGGCGTCCCAAACCCTATCCAACAGCCGATCTGAGTTGCCTGCCGGATAGACAACAGGTGGTGCATAAAACGACAGGTAAGCTGGCTCGAGACCTGTGTAAATACATAGAGCCTGTAGAGCCGGATGTTTCGTTGCGTGAAGCCTGGGAGCGTTTGCAAAAGGAGATTAATATTTTCTCCTTACCTGTTGTGCATGAAGGTAGGCCGTTGGGGTTGCTGCATAAGTGGCGGGTATTGGAACTCTATGGCAGTCAGTATGGTCGGGCACTCTTTGAGAAGCGTCCGGTTATTCACTTTATCGGGCGTGATTCACTGGTGGTCGATCAGAACTCCACACTGGATGAGATCAGTCGTAAACTGATCGAAGAAGATTTCCACTACCTTAAACAGCATTTTATTGTTGTCAATCAAGGCATCTATACGGGAATGGGTACCGCTCGCACCCTGTTAAAACAGATTACCCAGGAGCGTATCGAGAAAGCACGCTATGCTAACCCGCTGACACAACTGCCTGGTAATGTGCCGATCAATAACGAGTTGGATAAGCGCTTAAAACGGCAACTGCCCTTTTCATTCATTTATATCGACATCAATGATTTCAAACCACTCAATGATGTGCTTGGATACCAGATAGGTGATTTGGTTATTACCCGGATAGCGGATTTGCTGTTGAAACACTTTAATAGCAGCACTGATTTTGTCGGTCACATAGGTGGAGACGACTTTGTCGTTATGACGGAAAGAGAGGGCGTGGAGGCGCTGACTCGTGAAGTGCAGTTCGCTTTCAAAGCAGCAACGCACTCTCTGTACCCTCAGGCGATGATTCAGCAGGGGTATATGACTGCTCTGGATCGTGACGGTATGCAGCGCAATTTTCCACTCACTTCTATAGCGTCCGCCGTTATTCGCATTGAATCCCCGTGCGATTACAAGCCGGACCAGATAGCTGACTTTGCCGCCGATGCAAAAAAACAATCTAAAAAAGCAGAGGGGTTTTGTTATTGCAGGATTCTGATTTAATCTGTGAATAAAGCTTTTCTTGCCCGTACATTCTGTACATAAAAAAGGCCCTCATATAAATGAGGGCCTTTTTTCAAATCAGCTTCTACTTGTTAGAAACGTACACGGATACCGGTGCTGAAAATGTCGCCATCGCCAAGGTCTTCATTGGCATCGCCATAACCTACGAACAGGTTAACCATTTTGCTCAGGTCGTGCTGAACTTCAACACCAAAGCCTTTAGCACCGTCTTTGAAATCAGCATAAGCGGCTTTCAAAGTAGTGTTTTCTGCGACGTTGTAAGTGGCCGCAATATCCCAAGGCTTGTAGTCATCAGCGACGTCATTTTTAACGTGTGAGTAGACACCCGCGATAGTACCGACACCAAAGTCATACTCCAGGGCAAGACCCATTTCGCTCTCTTTGTCACCATTCATGGCTTCAGAGTTGTAGTCGATGTAACCCAGAGCGCCATAGAACCCGCCGTTGCTATATTTTACAGCGGCATGGTAAAGATCAAAGCTTTCGTCATCATAGGTAGAGTTGGCGGCTGTTGCCAGAGCAAACTGAAAACCACC